>JACQVB010000274.1 GCA_016209985.1 Gemmatimonadota bacterium
AAACCCTTCAAACCCTTCAAACCCTTCAAACCCTTCAAACCCTTCAAACCCTTAACACCCGTAACACCCTTCAAACGCTCTGAACGTTACCCTCCCAGATCGGAACCGCATGGACCGCAACTCGCACCTCGAAGACGTCGATCCCGATATCTACGCCCTCATCCGCAAGGAAGCGGAGCGGCAGGAAGAGGGCCTGGAATTGATCGCGAGCGAGAACTTCACCTCCCGCGCGGTGCTCGAGGCGGCCGGCAGCGTGCTCACGAACAAGTATGCCGAGGGGTACCCGGGACGGCGCTATTACGGGGGCTGCCAGTTCGTGGATCAGGTGGAGCAGCTGGCCATCGACCGGGTGAAGAAGATCTTCGCCGCCGAGCACGCCAACGTGCAGGCGCACAGCGGCGCGCAGGCGAACATGGCGGCATACCTCGCCGTCCTGAAGCCGGGCGAAACGTTGATGGGCCTCAAGCTGACCCACGGCGGGCACCTTACCCACGGTGCCGCGCCGAACTTCAGCGGGCAGCTCTTCCGGTCGGTCCAGTACGAGGTCGACCCGGCAACCGGCCGTGTCGATCTGAACCGGGTGCGAGAGATGGCCCGGAAAGAGCGTCCCAAGCTGATCATTGCCGGCGGCAGCGCCTATCCTCGGATCATCGACTTCGCCGGATTCGCGGAAATCGCCCGCGACGGGGGCGCGGTGTTCCTGGTGGATATGGCCCATTTCGCAGGCCTCGTGGCGGGCGGCGTCCATCCCTCACCGGTGCCGCACGCGGAAATCGTCACCAGCACGACCCACAAGACGCTGCGCGGGCCCCGGGGCGGCTTCATTCTCTGCCGGGAAGCCCACGCCAAGGCGGTGGACAAGCAGATCTTTCCGGGAATCCAGGGCGGCCCGCTCGAGCACATGATCGCCGCCAAGGCGGTCGGGTTCGGCGAGGTGCTTCAGCCTGCTTTCAAGACCTACGCCGTGCAGGTGGTCCGTAACGCCAAGGCGATGGGCGAAGCGCTGCTCGCTCGCGGCTACACGCTCGTTTCAGGCGGCACCGACACCCATCTGCTGCTGGTCGACCTCCGTAACAAGAACCTGACGGGCAAGGCCGCCGAGGAGGCGCTCCAGCGCGCCGACATTACGGTCAACAAGAACACCATTCCCGGGGACCCCCAGTCGCCGTTCGTGACTAGCGGCATCCGGATCGGTACGCCGGCGCTGACCACTCGCGGCATGGGAGAGTCCGAAATGGGCCAGATCGCATCCATGATCGATTCGGTCCTGAGTTCCCCGGACGATTCGACCATCGCCCGGGTGGCCGGACAGGTGCGGGACTTGACGGCAGCGTTCCCGCTCTATCCGAAGACGACGGCCGGCTCCCCCGCCCGCCGACCCTAGGTACTTGCTGCGCCGCCGCAACAGTTTCATCCTTACTGGCGTGCACGAGCTTCAATTCTCCGACGATATCATAGATCGCATCCGCGCGCTCGACGGCTGCTACCACGAGCGGGCCTATCTTTTCGTTTTGACCGCCCTGGAATACCGCCAGCAGCAGCTCCAAGTGCGCGGGCACATCGGCGGCGCCGAGCTGGCCATGGCCTGCCGCGATTTCGCCTTGGAACAGTTCGGGCTGACCGCCCGCACTGTCCTCTCTCACTGGGGCATCAATACCACGGAAGATTTTGGCAAGATCGTCTTCGTGCTGATCGAGGTCGGTCTCCTGATCCGCCAGCCCAGCGACCAGATGGAAGACTTCGTTGAGGTGTATGACTTTGAGCGGACGTTCGAGGGAGACTACCCCTGGGCGGGGGTGAAGAAAGCGAACTCCGTGTCCTGAGGGGCGTCGCTGTATCGGCGGATCGGCGGATCGGCGGGTCGCCAATCCGGGAGCAAACGACCCGCCGGCCCGCCGGACCGCCGGCGAGTGGGGAAGGGGGTGGGCGATGGAATCCTACCAGTGGCCGGCATGCCAGAAGTGCTCGCGCGGGGTCCTCATTCCACTATCCGATTATGGCCGCGACGGGGCACCCATCACGTACAAGGCGTGGGTGTGCACCAACCCTGACTGTGGCTTCAACCTGCGAATCGACAACGGCGAAATCTCGCTCGGCCGGGCCATCGGCCAAAGTTTCAAATAGCTTGGCGAATCGGCGGGTGGGCGGGTCGGCGGGTCGCTGGCTTCGGGACTCACGACCCGCCGGTCCGCCGACCCGCCGATTCTTCCCCATGAGCCCTCCTTGATTCCGGTTCTCTCCGCCGCCCAAGCTGCCGCCTGGGACGAACGCGCACGCCTGGAAGCCGGCATTCCCAGCCGGGTCCTCATGGAATCCGCGGGCCGCGGCGTCGCGCGAGTCGTGGCGAGAGAATTCGGTGCGGACCTTTCCCGCGGCGTCATCGTTGCCGCAGGACCGGGCAACAATGGCGGCGACGGCTGGGTCGCGGCGCGCGCGCTCCAGGCGATCGGGGTCAGGGTGCTTGCTGCGGAGTCGGCGGGGGAACGTACCCCGGACTGCGCCGCTAACCGCGTGCTCGCGCTAGCCACCGGGGTCGAGGAACTGCCCGCCGGCACGCCGTGGCCGGCGGCTGGTCTGGTCATCGACGCCCTGCTCGGCACCGGGGCTAAGGGTGCTCCCCACGGTGCCGTGGGCGCTCTGGCGGAGCGGATACAGGCCTACGGTGCGCCGGTGGTGGCGGTGGATGGTCCCACCGGGCTCGATCTCTCGACGGGAGAAGCGCACGGTCCGGTGCGCGCGCAGCTGTCCGTCACGTTCGGGGGACCGCGTCGCGGCCACCTCTTCGCGCGGGAATGGTGCGGGAAGATCGTGGTGATCGACATCGGGTTCCCGGCAGCGGACCCCACCTGGCCCGAGCTCGCCAATGATCAGTGGGCCCGCACCATTCTCCCTCCCCTTAGGGCAATGATGCACAAGGGCGATCGCGGCCGGGTCGTTGTCGTCGGAGGGGATGAGGGCATGGCCGGAGCGGCCATTCATGCCGCGCGAGCGGCGCTGGCCGCGGGAGCGGGTCTGGTGAAGCTGGTGGCTGCCGAGCCGACGGTACGTGCGGCGCAGGAAACCCTTCCCGATGCCCTGACTTTCATCACCGCGCTGGGCCCGCAACCCGAGCCCGACGTCATGTCCTCAGCCGAATGGGCCGATGCGCTGATTGTCGGTCCCGGGTTGGGGCGCTCTCCCGAGCGGCGAGCGTTCGTCACCCGCTTGCTCCAGTCGACCGACCGCCCCGCGGTAATCGATGCCGATGCGCTCCAGGCGGGGATTGGGCATTGGGGAGCGGATCGGGGGCCTCGGGTCCTGACGCCCCATCCCGGCGAGTTTGCCACCACGTTTCCGGATCTTCTCCTCTCCCCTGTCCCCTCTCCCGGGGAGCCTGCCCTGAGCGGAGCGAAGGGGAGAGGGGAACGAGAAACAGGCGGAATGGATCGCTTTGCCGCAGCCACTGCAGCCGCCACGGTAGCCGGAGCAACGGTCCTGTTGAAAGGTGTCCCGACGGTGATCGCGGCGCCGGGTGTCACGTCGTTCGTCAGTGCGTCGGGCAATCCGTCGCTGGCGACCGGCGGAAGTGGCGACGTTCTCTCCGGTATCATCGGCGCGTTTCTGGGGCGCGGGGTCGAGGCGAGCGCCGCCGCGGCCCTCGGCGCTTACGCGATGGGCCGGGCTGCCGAGATCGCCGCCGCACAACACACCGCGCGCGCCACCCGCCCAGCCGACGTGATCGCCGTGTTGCCGTTGGTCTGGTAACGGTGGGGGGAACCGGAGCCGGCCCCTGACCCTCCCATACTGCTCGAACTTCCGCTGCCCCAGCTGAAATGAAAGGGTCGGTAAGGGTCGGTAAGAGTCGGAAAGGGACGGTAAGAGTGCGCCACCCTTACCGACTCTTACCGTCTCTTACCGTCTCTTGCCGACTTCTCCCGCTGTTCCTCGTCAGCGCACCGCCAGCATGGTCTCAATCCGGCCGCTGGCGTCCCGACGAACGGATTATTCTCACCGACTTCTCCCGGGTCGAAGCGATCGCGGTGAGCCGCACCAACGTCTTCGCGGCGACGACCGGAGGACTGGTCATCTACGACCGCCGTTTCGAAAAGTGGGAACCGCCACTCACCCGCGTGGATGGGTTTCCGGACTTTCCACTGCGCGCGGCCCTGGTGGATCCGGCGGATGACGCCGTGTGGTTGGCCGGCGATGCGGGACTGGTTCACTATCAGCCGCAAATACGCCGGCTCGAGGTCTTCATGACCGGACCGATCGTCGACCTGATGTTCGATCGAGACGACCCGGTGCGCGGCTTGTTCGTGCGGGGCCGTGGCGGGTGGGAATTTCTGACCCGCGGCCAGGCCGTGACCTTTCCGGCCTCGGACCTCCCGCCGCGCGCGCGCTGGATTCAGCCGGTGTCGCTTCGCGCCGCCCTGGATGGTTTCCCTGCGGCGGAAGCCATGGGGGCCACCACTCTGCTGGATCGCAGGCTGCGGCGCTTCAGCTACACGGCCGCGGGAATCAGTCCCGAAAAGACGGAAGCGTTTTTCGGCACCGACGGCATCGGTCTGTTTCGTCTGGACGCTCTGTCCTCGCGGCTGGAGCCGTTGCCCTTCGGGCTTCGCAGTCCCGACGTCGGCTCGGTCCTGGTCGTGCCTGGCGGGGTCTGGCTGGGCATGAACGATGGGGGAGCGAGCCACGCGCCCGGCTTCGTCAGGCTGTGGGAAGACCTTCAGAATGTCCGCTATGACGAAGGCGGCACGGCATCGCCGGTGTTCCGCGAGGAACACGATCTACTCGCCCGCGGCACCGAGCTCTGGGCCGCGACCGACCGCGGCGTCTTCCGCTTCGAGCCTGGAGGTCCGTGGCGAGTCATGGACGTCGGCGACGGCCTTCCCGGAGACCGCTGTCTGGCGTTGAGCCAGGGAGCGCCGGGCGTGTGGGTCGGGACCGAACGCGGGCTCGCGCTGGTGCACGATGATGGAACCGTGGCGAGGGTAGGCCCCGCCAGTTTCGTGATTCTCGCGCTGTCGGCAGCCGGTGACTCGGCCCTGGTGGGAACCAATCGCGGGCTGCTGTTCGCCGCGGCAGGAATGAACCTGTTGGTCATGAAGCCCGATGTTGCCGATGAGCCGGTGTTGTCCGGACCGATCGTCGCGCTGGTGCGCGTCGCGGATACGGTCGTCGCCGCGACGCCGCGGCAAATCGTCTGGAAACCTCCGGCGGGACGGTGGATGGTCGAGCGGGTGCTTCCAGAAATCGGTGATCTTCGCTCCCTCGCCCCGGACCGGGGAGGCGTCTGGGTGGGCGGCGAGCGAGGCTTTGGTTTCTTCCGATTCAACGGCCGGGGCATCGTCACGTTTCACTCACCGGAAGATCTTCCCGGCGCCGTTCGCCGGATGGCGGTTGGTGGACCGTATCTGTGGCTCGCCACGCAGGGCGGACTGGTGCGGTATCGCCGGCGGGTATTGGTGCCGTGACCGATCCCCGGCTCACGCCGCTGGGGCCGGGAGGCGAGTTCGACCGCATCCGCGGCATCTGGCGGCGGTTGGGGAATCGGGTCGGCGACGTGGGAGATGATTGCGCGATTGTGGAGGTCGGCGCCGAGCGCCTGGCCCTGTCCACCGACCTGTCCATTGAGGGTGTGCACTTCAAGCTCGGCTGGATGTCGCCGGAGGAAATCGGGTGGCGCGCCACCGCCGCCGCGCTGTCCGACCTTGCCGCCGTAGCCGCGAGCCCCATGGGAGTGCTGGTGAGTCTGGCGGTCCCGGGGGAGTGGCCCGAAGAGCACGTGAGTGACCTGATGCAAGGAGCCGGAGCGGCCGCGAGCGCATCGGGAGCGACCGTATGGGGAGGCGATCTCACCCGCCATGAGCGGGTGGTCATCGATGTCGCGGTGGTCGGGCGCTTGAACGGCCGTCCGCTGCTGCGATCGGGCGCGGCGATCGGTCACGGGCTTTGGGTGACCGGTGCGCTGGGGGGACCCGTCGCGGCGCTTTCGGCGTGGCGTGAGGGACACGAGCCGGAGGAAACCGCCCGCGCGCGCTTTGTGCGGCCGGTGCCCAGGGTGGCTGAAGCACAATGGCTTCGGGACGCCGGAGCGAGTGCGATGATCGACTTGAGCGACGGCCTCGCGGCGGACGCGTCCCATCTTGCTGCGGCCTCCGGCGTTCGATGCACCATCGAGGCTGATCGCGTTCCGGTGCACCCCGGTGCGACCTTGGCGATGGAAGCGCTGTCCGGCGGCGAGGAATACGAGCTGCTCCTGGCGTTGCCCGCGGACCAACCGGAGCGGCTGGCGGTGGAGTTCCGGGAACGCTTTGGTCTCCCGCTCACTAGAATAGGGAAGGTGGAAAGCGGCGAGGGTGTGGCCGTGATGCGGGCGGGGAAGCCGATTCAGGTCCCAAGTATCTTCAAACACTTCTCATGATGCCGTAGCGTCGCATGTTCCGCACCATCCGCTTCCTCCTCAATCTCACCGGCTACACGGTATGGTACGCCAGCAAGGCGGTCGTCGCCGGCTTGTTGCGCCTTCCCAATCGTCCCGGCGGGACCTATGACGAAATCACCCGCCGGTGGGCGCGAGGAGTGCTGCGGGGAGCCCGGATCGAGGGAAGGCTCATCGGATGGGAAAAGGTTCCTCAGGATACCGCGGTCGTCTTTGCCTCCAACCACCAATCCTGGTTCGACATCTTCCTGATCGCCGGCCTGATCCCCGGTCACATGCGCTTCGTATCGAAGAAGGAGCTGTCGCGGATTCCGCTGCTGGGCCGCGCGATGGCGCAGTCGGGTCACATCTTCATCGATCGGGAGAACCGCCAGCGGGCCTTCGATGCGTACGATGAAGCCGCCCTCGCCATCCGCCGGGGGACCAGCGCCGTGGTGTTCCCGGAAGGCACCCGCAGCCGCACCGGCGAGCTGCAATCCTTCAAGAAGGGGCCGTTCGTGCTCGCGATCGCGGCCCAGGTACCCGTGGTGCCGACCTACTGCGCCGGGACGTTCACCCTCCTGCCCAAGGGCACCATTCGGCTGACGCCCCATCCGGTGGTGGTCCTCTTCGGCGATCCGATTCCCACCGCCGGCATGACCTATAGCGATCGGGAGCGGCTCATGTCGGCGACCCGCGCGGAAGTGGAGCGACTGCGCGAGCAGTCGAAAGAGTTCTTGGCTTGAGAATAGCCGGGCGCCGCACTACGTTGCCCGCGCCATGACGACCATCATCGAAGTGCACGCCCGCGAAATTCTCGACTCGCGGGGTAACCCCACCGTCGAAGCCGACGTCACCCTCGCCAGCGGAACGATCGGCCGCGCCGCGGTACCCAGCGGCGCCTCGACCGGCGAGCACGAAGCCGTGGAGCTGCGCGACGGCGACGCGCGCCGGTTCGGCGGCAAGGGCGTGCTCGAGGCGATCCGCAACGTCAACGAAGTGATCGGTCCGCGGCTCGAGGGCATGAGTGCCCAGGACCAGATCGCCATCGACAACGAGATGCTCGAGCTGGACGGCACCCCCAACAAGAGCAATCTCGGCGCCAACGCCATTCTTTCCGTCTCGCTCGCGGTAGCGCGCGCGGCCGCCGCCGATGTGGGCCTTCCGCTCTACCGCTATCTCGGCAGCCCGCTGGCGCACGTGTTGCCGGTCCCGCAGATGAACATCCTGAACGGCGGTGCGCACGCGTCGAACAACGTGGACGTCCAGGAATTCATGATCGTGCCGGTCGGCACCGACAACTTCGCCGACGGGCTCCGCATGGGCGTCGAGGTCTTTCACTCGCTGAAGAGCGTGCTGGGGAAGCAGGGGCTTTCCACCGCCGTGGGAGACGAGGGTGGCTTCGCGCCGACCCTGCCGTCCAACGAGGCGGCACTGGAAGCGATCATGGCGGCGATCGGCCATGCTGGATACGAGCCGGGGAAAGACGTCGCCATCGCACTGGATCCGGCGGCGAGCGAGTTTTACCAAGACGCCGCATACGTCTTCAAGAAGAGCGACCAATCGCGTCGTACCGCGTCCGAGATGGTCGCGCTCTACGCGAGCTGGCTCGACAAGTATCCCATCGTTTCCAT
The DNA here is from genome assembly GCA_016209985.1 of Gemmatimonadota bacterium. Classification (GTDB taxonomy): domain Bacteria; phylum Gemmatimonadota; class Gemmatimonadetes; order Gemmatimonadales; family GWC2-71-9; genus SHZT01. Next base: position 8,038 of record JACQVB010000274.1, read on the forward strand.
CGAGGATGGCCTCGCGCAGGACGACTGGGAGGGATGGCAGGGGCTGACCGAGCGGCTGGGCGACCGGGTCCTGCTCGTCGGAGACGACATCTTCGTGACCAACATCGAGCGCCTGGCCCGAGGCATCGATGAAGGGATCGGCAACGCCATCCTGATCAAGGTGAACCAGATCGGCACGCTGACCGAAACGCTCCAGTGCATCGAGATGGCGAAGAGCAGCGCCTATGGGACCGTGATCTCGCACCGCTCGGGGGAGACCGAAGACACCTTCATCGCCGATCTCGCAGTGGCGACCGGGGCAGGGCAGATCAAGACCGGCAGCGCCTCGCGGTCGGACCGCATGGCCAAGTACAATCAGCTGCTGCGTATCGCGGAGGAGCTGGGAGATCTGTCGCACTATCCCGGACGGGACATCTACCGCGTGTGACGCCCGCCCGGATCATCGCCGCGGTCATGATCCTCGGCGGCATCGCGTTCGGGGCGCTGGGCGGGGAGTACAGCACGCTCAACTGGTGGACGCTCCGCAAACAGGTGGCGGAGGAGCGGGGGGCCGTCGAGCGGCTGCGGGTCGAGGTGGACAGTCTCTCCGGGGTGGCGAAGGCGCTGGAGACCGACCCGGCCGTGCAGGAGAAGGTGGCGCGGGAGTCGTTCGGAATGCTGCGGCCGGGAGAGATCGAGTACCGGGTGGAAACCGGCAGGTAGGCGCGAGCCGATTCCGCCGGACCTATCGCAGGGTGGCTCGACGACCAAAGCTGAAGGGCGGCGAGGAGCCGGCGTCGGGAAGGTCCTGAAGGGTGGAGTACCCCTCGTGGCGCGCCTCGGCGGAGCGTTGCAGCGTTTTGATGAGCAGGGCCCGGCAGCTCTCCAGATGGGTGATTCGCTGCTCGATGAACTCGAGCCGGAATCGCAGAATGTCATTCAACCGTCGCGACGCCACCGAGCTGTCTGCCTGGCTGAGGCCGAGCAGGCTCTGAATATCCCCGATGGTGAGTCCGCAACTTTGTAATTGGCGCACGAAACGCACCCGCTCTACCGTTTTCGAGTCGTAGATGCGATGGCGAGCTGGGGTGCGGCCGGGTGCGTCGAGAAGGCCTTTTCGCTCGTAGAAGCGAATCGTGTCCCGGGTTACGCCACAGCGAGCTGCAATTTCACCGATGCGGAGGTTTCCAGTCACAGACTGAATGCTACACTTGGCCGATTGACCAAGTTCAAGAGCCAGCGGGAGATAGTCCGGGGTGATTTTGCGTAGCGCAGCCGCAACGCTGTGACCCTGCCGAGAAAACCCCCGACTCCTTAGTTTCCAGCCTCGCGACTCGGCGGCGTAGCTCAGTTGGTCAGAGCAGCGGAATCATAATCCGCGTGTCGGGGGTTCGAATCCCTCCGCCGCTATTCCAGAAAGGCCCGGCAAGGCGCACAGCCGAGTCGCGACTTGCCTTCCTCCAAGTCGTTTCCGTCTGTTCTCCGTCATCGCCTGGCCACCCTCACGCCTTCTACCAGCGTTTCCTGAGCGCCGCAGTTCGGCTCTTGAACGCCCGGTCCCCCGGGCGTTTTTTCTGCTACCCTCAACCCTTTGGCATCTCCGGGGTATAGGTAGTCCGGTCGTTTTCCGCGACATCGGAGAGAGGATCATGAAGGGGAGATTCTGGGTAGCCGCCGGGGCATTCGCAGTGTTCACGCTGCCCGGCACTGTGGCCCTCGCCCAAATCACCGGCGCCAACCCGGCGCCGATGAAGGTGCTCATGGAGTTCTATCCCGCCGCGGACCCGTGGGATCTCGCGCCGCGGATGGCGAGCCTGACCGGCATGCAGCTTCTGGGCGTCTCACCGAGCACGCATTCCGCGGTCTTCGTCGTAGTCAATGAGACGACCTCTGGTGGGACGGTTGCCGCACGCAACGAGGAGGTGATTTTGAAGCAGTTCCCCGGGACGGTCTCCGCCTACAATTACGGGCAAAACCTGGAATTGCCTCGCGACGTGCGGCAGACCAGGCCCTCGGGCCAACCGACCCGGCGCCGGGAGGCGCTTCCCTCGCGGGGGGCCCCGCGCCCGCGATAGCCATTCACCGGCGCCGTTGACCGACACCATTGTCAGCCGCTTTCCGACGCGCCGCCCGTCCGGATCAGCTAACTTTCAAGTGACCTTCCTGCGGGCAGCCAATGCGCATCATACCATACAAGGGTTTCGCCATCGAAGTGCGCACATTTCAGGTGCGCGGCTCCGGACGTTGGACGCTGGATCTGCTGATCGGCCGGATCGGCAAGGGAAGGAGCCTGCGGGCCTTTAGCGGGCCGGACACGTTTCCCACCGAGCAGGACGCGGTCGCCGCCTGTTGTGAGTTCGGCCGCCGCATCATCGACGGCAAAGTCCGGGATTACTCGGTAGACGATCTGTCCTGATTCCTTCCGTTCCCGGTCCCGACCGGCGATATTCCATCATCGAGCGCACAGCCAGTGCAGAGCGAGGACCTGGGACCGTCTCAGGTCCTTTTGTTTTGCCGTCCGAAATAGCGCCCGAGCCCAGTGGCGTTTCTCGCCGCGGAAGGAGTCCTCTCATGGCAGAAAGCATCACCTACAACGGACACGTGCTCACTCCCGCCTCGCGACAGCGCGGCAAACCGCCCACGTGGACCCTGGAAGTTCACATCATGGCTGAAGGCCGCCGCGCCGGCGTGCGGCGTTGCCGGGCCGGGAACAGGTACGCGACCGAAGAGCTGGCCGTCGCGCGCTGCTACGAGTTCGGACGGCGCATCGTGGATGGCAAGATGATTCCGCGGCCCAAGGGAAAGCCGAGCTGACAACGCTCGACGGTTGTCGTCGAGTCAGGGATTTGTTACAATAGTTTCGTTCACGCCCGAACTATCCACTCAACGAAGGAGGTGATCCATTGTCTAGTCAGAAACCTGAGCGCGACCTGGCAAGGGCAAGCGATCGCCTGATCGGTAGCTGATCCAGGACCGAATCGAGAACTGCGCCTATTGACTAGCACCGGCAGACGATCGTGCCGGCTCGCGCAGGACGTTGACCGCGTCGCATGGGTGTTCGGCCCTGCGGCGCGGTCGTGTTTTTTGGGTGGCTTTATCGCAATCCAACCCCGATCGACAGCGTAATACCGTCCACCGTCTCGCTGCGCAGTCCCTGGTCGAAGCCGGCGAACTCCACGCGGTAACCCAGCTTTCCCCACACGGGCAACCCGGGGACGCGAGCGGTGACAGCGGCTTCCGCGCCGTGGGCCTTGTCCACGTGCTCGTCGATGTTCGAGCGTCCCGCCATGGCGGTCCAGCCTTCGGCGTACGCGCCGACGATCCCGGCAATGGGGGCCTCGATCCGGGTACGTACTTCCCAGAAAATCCGCCGCCGCGTTCCGCTGGGCAGCGCGACCGCCCGGATCTGGGGGCCGCCCTTGATCGAGAGCATCCGGAAAATACGAACTCCCGCGAATCCCCTCGCTTCCACCAGATCGCGCGGCGCGCCGCCGGCGGGAGTGAGTCGTCCTTGCGCGTAGAGTCCTTCGGCCAGCAGGAATCCACGGGTGTAGACGGCCTCGCCCACCAGCACCTGATCGGTCATGGACTCGACGCGACCCGCGACCTCACTCTGAACGCGCAGCATCATGCCGCCGGCGTAGATGCCGAGGCGGGGCGCCATCTGCCCGGAAGCGGATGCCGTCGCCGTCGCGATCAGCAGGAGGCCGCCGCCAATTGCGCGCTGATAATTCATGGATTCACTCCCTGCTGGACCACTGGGCTTTCCGCGCGGATCGTCAGACGGACATTTTCTCTTCGCCGCCGGTTTTCCACGGTGAGGCTGTCGACCCGACGCTGCCAGGTCTCCCGGATGCGCCGGTTGTAGGTGATGTTCGATTCAATAGGCCGGCCACCCGGATGGGCGAGCAGCCCGACCAAGCCGGAGGTGCTGATCGCCCCACCTACCACCAGCGGGCCGATCATTGCCCTGGTGTCGGCTCCCATCGCTGCCGGCAAGCCGATCGCGAGGATGCCCATCGCGAACCCCCGCACCACGCCTTTCAACGGCCCGGCGAGGCTGCGTTCCGGCAGGTATTGCGACTGCTCGGGTGCCCGGGGGAAGGGAAGCGTGTCCTGGCGTTCCAGCGTGACTTGCAGGGGGACCTTGACGGTACGGAACGCCCGCCCCCCGGAGAGGCTCGCGACCTGGAGGGCATACTTGCCGCTGCGGGCGGTGTTCCCGCCTCCCACGCGGCCGTCCCAGGTCAGGTCCAGGCTGTCGGTAATCGATCCGCTGTAGAGCGTCACGCGGTCTTCGCCTGATTCGCGTGCCAGCGTGACCACGATCGTCTGTTGCGAGTTGGCAATGATCCGGATGGGAAGCACGGTTTGGCCCATTCGCAATTCAGCCTCGTCCGGAACCTCGGCCTGCACGATCCGGACCGTCCGCCTCGCCTCGTCGTATATCCGTTGCACGTCGGGGGGGAAAAGGAGCGGATCGAGCCGCATCCTGGCGTCCAACCGCGCCATGTCCCGGAAGGCGAGCACCGCTGCGTCGCGGTGGCCCAGAAAGAACTCCGAGGCGCCGAGATAGCCGAGCGCCCGGCCCTGCTCGCTCACTTCGAGCGTCACGGGACTCTTCAGCGCGCGGCGCATCAAGTCGGCCGTGGTTTCGAAGTCCAGATTGTCATAGGCGACCACCCCCTGGTCGATCAACGGGTTTTGCTGCGCCCGTAGTAGCGCGGCTCCGACCAGCATCAGGGCGGCGACCATGGCCGCCCTCCCGGCATCCCGGCCCCTCATCGTCTCGCCTCCCGTAACACGATGCCGGTGAGCCGTAGCTGCTGGCCCGCCGTGACATCGATGGATGATTCGAACGGCTCGTAACCTTCATGGGTGATGCGAATGACATGCGCGCCCGGCGCTACCTCCACGTCGCGGAGCGGGGTGTTGCCCACCGGCCGCCCGTCCAGATAGACCGTTCCCCACGGCGTCGCGTTCACCAGCAACCGGGCCGGCTCCACGGGTGCCGGCTCGGGCTGCTCCACTGGAGGCGGCGGCGCGCGCCGCGCCGCCGGTTTCGACGGGGCGCTCGTTCGGGCCGGGCGGCGCGACACACTCGCTGGCGGCGGGCCGGCCACCGCCCTGGCGGCGCCGTCCTCCGGTTGCGGTCGGGCTGTGCCCGGGAGTGTCGACTCCGGGGTCGTTGCCGTTGAACTCAGTGAGGGGTTCTGCTGGCTCCCGCCCGTGGCCATGGCCGCCGCCGGCGCATCGGCTTCATACCAGCGATCGATCCGATCTCTCAGGCTCTCCAGCCGCTCGCTGCGCCAGATCCGGGGTGAGAACATCGCGAGAACGACCGTGACCCCCAGTACGACGGCTCGAATCAGGTAGCGACGGACCCGGGATTCTGGCTCCATGGTGAGCACGCGCGGCTCGCGCTTCTTGTTGGGCGAGGGGGCGAAGCTGGAAACCACCGGCGAAGGGCCGCCATCCAGGGCCGCCAGGAAGCCGAGCACGGTCGGGAAGCGATCCTGCGGCACCGGCGCCATCGCGCGGCGCAGCGCGTGCTCCACCCGCAACGGCAGCTCTCGAGCGGGCGCGTCCGGTGCCGGCTGGACCGGAGCCCCGGACTCGGGCACGACCCCGGTCAGGCATTCGTGTACCAGCACTGCGAGCGAGTACTGATCAGAGGCAGGTATCGGCTCGCCCCCCTGCAGAATCTCGGGAGCGGCGTATACCCGGGTCCGATCGGGTAGCAGGTCCTCTGCCAGCCGGGCCGCCGCACCGGGTATGCCGAAGTCGGCGAGCAGCGTCCAGCCCGCATGGTTGACGAAGACGTTTTCCGGTTTGACTCCACCGTGGGAGACGCCGCGACGATGGCCGTACTGCAAGGCGCTGGCGATCTGCTCGACCAGGCGCAGGCACCGTTTGACCTCGAGCGGTCCCTCGGCCGCGAGCACCCGATCCAGCGAGGGGTCTTCCACCAGCGGCATCGTGTACCACAGCAGGTGCTTGGTCTGACCGGCCAGTTGCACCGGAACGATGTGCGGATGCTCCATGTCGGACGCGGTGGCGGTGGCACGGAGAAACGCGACGTCGTGCGCGCCTTTGGGGACGACCTTGAGGGCCATCGGCGTGGCTCCCGCGGCCTGAACCGCCCGAAAGACCACTGATTGCGGCCCACGGCCGAGCAGGCCGTCGATGCGGAAACGCTGGCCCAGCTCGATCGGGACGCGCTGATCCAGCTCGGCCAACGGCTGCTCCCGCGACAACGTCTGCGGCGTCATGGGTACACGTTGAAGGGATTGCTGATGACGCTGGCGAAGCCGGAAGCACTGGCCCGCAGCGTATAGCCCGTGCCCACCCGGTCGATCTTGAGATCGTCGAATCGCGAGACCCCGGCACTGGCTCTGACCGTGCGATCGCCCCGGAGGGTCGCGTCACTCAGAACGCTTCCGTCGTGCTCGATGGCAATGGTGATGATGCCGTCGAATCCGCGCGCCGTATTGTCGAACCGGTCGTTGGCCGAGACTTCGACGGCCGGTGTAATGGTTTGATCTTCCCGGGCATCGGACGGCTGAACCGAAAATTCAAGCGTCGTCGCGGGCGCTGGCGTGACGAGCACCGCCGTCCGCGGGGCGATGACGACGTCGTCGACCGTGGCGGAAACGGTCTTCGATTCGGCGCGAGTAGAGCTAAAGGACGATGAGAAAATCCCATTCTCGTCCGTGGCGCCCGAGGCAGGGGCGAAGGTGTTGTCGCTGCCGGTCGCGCCGAGCACGACCGGAGCGTCCGGAATGGGGACTCCGTCTTCATCCCGCACCGTCACGGTGATCGTGGCGGAGCTGGAGCCGTCGCTGGCGGGGACCGTCGTGGCCGCGGGCGCGATGCTGGACAGCGAAGGCGATGCCTTGGGAGCGCCCATGCTGAAGGAATTGCTGGTCACCGACAGCGAGCCGGACGTGGCGCGGAGGCGGTAGCCGATTCCGGGCCGGTCGATCTTCAGGTCGGCGAACCGGGCTACTCCATTCACCGCCGCTACGGTGGTCGTGCCCGAGAGGGTGGCTCCCGTGGGATTGGTGCCCAGCGACATCGTGACGTCGCCGGCAAAGCTCGTGACCGTCCGGCCCCAAGCGTCCCGTGCGGCCACCTGCACGGCGGGACTGATGGCGGATCCGGCGCGCCCGTTTGCCGGCTGCACGGTGAAGACGAGCTGGAAGGAGGGCGTCCGAACCGTGAATTGGACCGGCACCTTGATGGCCCGGTCCTCCCACCCGTCGGGCGCCACCAGGATGGTGTCGTAGTACGTCCCGGCGGCCAGCGAGGAAGGTGTCAGCGACAGGGTCACCTTGCCGGCTCCCGTCGCGGCGGAGGTTTTCATCACCAACCATGAGCTGCCCGCTGCTACCGAGGCCTTCCAGGCGACCGGATCGGAGCCGTTCGGCTGAATCAGGACGTCCCGGTTGAGCGGCGAAGTGCTGCCGGCGACGGCCGAGTCGAGCACCTCGGGCGGAACGACGACGAACTGCACCGGTCCCGCGGACTTGAAGAGCAAGTCGAGGCGGCAGCCGAATAGCAGGGCGACGAGCGCAAGGGGAAGCGCGTACCACGCCCGCAGGGCGACTGGTCCGTTCTGGGCCGACGATCTGGACACGGCCTGCCTACAGAGCAAACCGCGCACCGTGGCTTGGGGAGCGCGTCCCGCAGCTACTCCGGACGTCCCTCGAAGCGAATTGTGGCGCTTGGTCGGCAGTTGCGGACCCGGTGCGGCGGACCGCTGTCGGGAGGTCTCCGGATGCGACGTGAGTTGACCCGGCAGCCAAAAGGCGGTATTAGGCGGTGACACCTTTTACCGCCTCGGAGGAGTAACGATGAAACGGTTCCCGTTATGGATGGCGCTGCTGCTCTCGCCGCTCGCACTCCAGGGCCAGAATACGCCGTACCAACCCATGCGTAGCTTGAAGGAGCCTCACATCGGCGGCAGCAGCAACATCCGGGTGCTCGGCCACCTGGGGCTCGGCTATTATCGCACCACGGCGGACATCGAGATCGAGCAGGAGCTTTCCCGCCCGTACGTGTATATGCCACGCCGCGACGCGCTCGGCAGTCAGCCGCGCGGTGCGGCGCCCGGCGGCGTGGGCAGCAGCACGATCGTCGACGTGCAGCAGTATACCGGTGCCTCCAAAGGGGTGGACATCATCAGCATCAAGGATCCCACCAAGCCGGTCCTGCTCTACAGCTGGCGGATCGAGAACCAGGAGCTGCACAGCCCGTCGGGCGGCCTCGACAACGAGTACTTCAAGCTCAAGGGCCGTTACTATGACGTGCAGTCCTTCCAGATGGGCCAGAGCGGGCCTGACGCCGATCTCGGTGCGGTGGTGCTGGACGTCACCGGGCTGCCGGATACATCGAAGGTCAGCGTGGCGGGCCGGATCAGGGTGCCCGAGTACCCGGGCGGCTTCCACGACGTCTTCCCCTACAAGCACTCCGACGGCCGCGTGCTGCTGTTCACCACGTTGGTCGGCCCCGGCGGCAACATCTATGACATGGAAAAGTTTCTCGCGGGCGATAAGGACCAGGGCTTCGTCGTCAACATTGCCCCGCCCGCCGAAGGCCGGGGAGGCCGGCCGGCTGGCTGGCACGACTTCTACGGCGGATATGACCCGGCCACTCACCAGGACAAGTACTACGGCGCCGGCGCGGGCGGGTATTACGTGTACGACATCTCCACGGTGGATCAGCCCAAGCTGCTGGCCGCGGTGACCGGCGTCTCGGGTGGTACCGGCGGCCATACCTTCACGCCTGACCCAACCGGCCGTTACGCCGTGACGGAGTTCGAGCAGCAGTATACACCGCTCCGGATTTTCGATCTGAAGCCCGCGCTGGATGGCACGGTGAAGACGATCTCGCGGCCCCTCGGCGCGTGGCTCGCCTCCTGGGACGGCAACCAGCACAACCATGAAGTGCGCTGGCCGTACGTGTTCGTATCCGGCTACATGGACGGGCTGCAGGTCTTCAACATGATGGATCCCACCAATCCCTACACGGTGGGCTATTACTACACCTGCAACTGCACCCTTCCACCGGGTGCCAGAGGGGCGGGACAGAACGGCGGGATGGACGGGGCCTTCGGTATCGACGTGCGGAACGCCGATGGCGCCATCGTCATCAGTGACAAGGAGACCGGTTTCTGGGTGTTCCACATGGACGGCTTCGACGGCTGGAACGGTCACCAATGGGGCATGCCCAACGTCTCGAGCGCCCAGGATTGGGATAACGGGCCCGACGGAGCGCCGAAGTCGGGTAAGGTGAGTTGATCGAGTGCGGAGTGGGGAGCGCGGAGTGCGGAGTTTGAACGCCAGGCCTGCAACTCCGCGTTCCCCGCTCCGCGTTCCGCGCTCTCTTGCCCTCGTACTCCTGGTTTTCGCCTCGTGCGAGGGTGTCCCGGTAGGGAAAGTTCTCTTCGGCGAGCTGCAGACGCACGGTGAAGTCGACCAGGGCTATCTGGAAGCGCAGATGGTTCCACTCGAGCCGAGGTTCCAGGCCTGCTACGCGCAATCGCTCCGGCGGAACCACTCGAGCGAAGGAGTGGTCCGGCTCTCGCTCAGAGGCGGCGGCGGGAAACTGATCCCCAGTGTCGTGGAGAACTCCACCGGCGACGAGGGGCTCGCCCGCTGCGTGAGCGACGCGATCGCCGGATTGTCGCTGGTGCAGCGCGAAGGAACCGCTCCCTGGGCGTTTACGGCCGAGTGGAGCGTGGAGTTCGAAAGCGTCAGGAGGGCGAGGCGGGAAGAGGGAAGAGGCGCCGCCCTGAGCGGAGCGAAGGGGAAGAGGGACGAGTAAACCCCCGCACCGGAG
>JACQVB010000289.1 GCA_016209985.1 Gemmatimonadota bacterium
ATGCAGGAGGCCTTTGGGCACGGTGCCACCCTCTCCGGCTGCGGCACCGTGCCCAAAGGCATCCTGCATTACACCGATCTGGTGAACAAACGGGTGGTGAACCTGGAAGACACGCTGTTCCGCGGGCTGGTGGATACCACGCTTATTCGCCGCCAGGGCCTGGGCCGCGGGCTGCAGAACCGGTTCATCGATAGCCTGATCGTGGGCTCGCTCAGACTGCAAATGGGGTCGGAAGTGTGGCTGCGCTCGACCGAGGCCAACATCCAGCTCGCGGGGAGCGTCGTCTTCAGCAAGGTGGGCGACAGCTACCGCGCCGACGGCGTCCTGACGACCCCGCGAGGCATCTACCAGCTTCCCCTTGGAGTACAATTTGCCACCCGCCAATTCACGGTGACGCGCGGGGAGATTCGTATGCTCGGCACACCCGACCTGAACGCGTTGGTGGACATTGACGCGTATTATCTCATCCGCCGCCGCACCGGCGATAACATGACGGTATACATCCACATCGGCGGGACCCTGTACGTGCCGACGATCACCCTGTCGAGCGACGTCCGGCCCGCGCTTCCGGAGGCGGAGATCGTTTCCTATCTGATGTTCGGGGGACCGCTCATCGCGGGCACGGCGACGTCGCAGGGAAGACAGGCCGCCGTGCAGAGCTTCGTCTCGGCACTCTCCGGGCAAGTTGAATCGGCGCTGGTCTCCAATATCGGGCTTCCGTTCGACTTCTTCCAGATATCACCTCCGGAGCAGGGGCTGTCCGGCACGCAGGTGGAACTTGGCTGGCAGTGGGACATTTTCGGCGTCCCGGCCTTCGTGACGCCGACATCGCGCTTTGGATGCCAGCAAAGCTTCATCAAGACCGAAAACTGGGGATTGAGCCTGGAGCTGCGCTTGAGCAAGGACTGGAGAGTGGCCGGCAGCATCGAGCCGGTCCGCGGGTGCAGCACGACCTCGATCACCCCGGGCGCCGGCACCCGCCAGGCCGGGGTCGATGTCTTGTGGGAGCGGAACTACTGATGCGGGTCCTGCTCATCACCAATCCGGTCGCTGCCCGGCATCATCCCAGTGTGCTGCGTGCCGTCTCCTCCACGCTCGGCTCGCTGGGCATCGAGGTGGATGTGGCCGGCACCACTCGGCACGGTGACGCCGCCCGGCTCGCCGCCGACGGCGTGGCGGACCGGGTCGACGCCATCGCCGTGTACGGCGGCGACGGCACCACCATGCAGGCCGTGAGCGGCATGATCGGCTCCGGGATTCCCCTGGGCCTGATTCCCGGCGGCACCGGCAACCTGCTTGCGGGGAATCTCCGTCTTCCCCGCAACCCCGCCAAGGCCGCGCGAGTGATCGCCGACGGCGTCCGGCGGCCTATCGATATCGGCAGTGTCATGCGTCCCGAAGGGGTCCGGCATTTCGCGGTGGCCTGCGGGGCCGGCGTCGATGCATTGATCATGAAAGGCGCCACCACCGCGCTCAAACGCCGGTGGGGCATGGCGGCATACGTGCTCAGTACCTGCGGCCTGCTTCCCCAGATCCGTCCCGCCTCCTATCGGGTCACCGTTGACGAGCAGGTTCTGCAGGTCGAGGCGATCACCGTCGTGATCGCGAACTGTGGAGAGGTCGGACGTCTCTACTTCAACCTGGGCGAGGACATTCACTTCGATGATGGGTGGCTCGACGTCATCATCTTGAGCGCAAAGGGCGTGGCCGGCAGCGTTGCCGCCATGTGGGAGCTGTTTCGAGGAAGCCCCCCCCGCGGCGCGCGAATACTCCGCACCCGGGGGCGCACCATCACGGTGGAGGCCGACTGCGAGCGCCCGGTACAGCTGGATGGAGAGCTGGCCGGCGTCACCCCGATGACGGCGACCGTCATGCGTAATGCGATCGATGTGCTCGTACCCCAGCGAGTCGCGCGGCTGCCTTCCCCGGCCAGAGAGGTGCATATTACGGATAGACTGAGCAAGGAAGTGGCATGACCGCACCAACCAAAGAACATGACGCCATGATTTGCCGCGCCTGCGGCAATGAGGAACGAGCCTCGGAGGGATATCCTTGCCAGGGCTGCGGCACCTTTATCTGCATCATTTGCACCAATCGAGGCGTCGTGCTGTGTAAGGAGTGCGTGCAGAAAGGTGTGGTTCCGAAAGAAACGAACGACTCGTAGCGGGTAGTCAACAGCCGTCAGCCATCAGTCGAGCGATTTCGACCCGACCTTCCTGATGGCTGATGGCTTATCTTTTTACATCATGCGCAAGCTCGTCCTCTTCGATATCGACGGCACCATTCTTTGGACCGATGGCGCCGGTCGTCGGGCCATACGCGAAGCATTGCTCGCGGAGATGGGGACGGCCGGTCCCATTGATCAGGGCTATCGCCTCGACGGCAAAACCGATCCGCAGATCGTGCGTGAGTTGATGACCGCCGCGGGACACCCGAACGCGGAGAGCGAGGATCACGTCAGCCGGATCTGCCGGCGTTACGTGGAAGTCCTGGCGCGGGAGCTTCAGGTCACGCGTGACCGGACCCGCCTGTTTCCCGGAATCGTACCGCTACTGGGCGAGCTCGAAGACCGGGGCGACGCGGTGATCGGTCTGCTCACGGGCAACGTGGCGGAAGGGGCCCGGCTCAAGCTGCGCGCCGCGGGAATCGATCCCGCACGGTTCCGAGTCGGCGCGTTCGGCTCCGATGCCGCCGTGCGCGCCGACCTTCCCCCGATCGCCGTTCGACGGGCCGAACCGCTGATGGGCCGCGTGGCCTGGGGACCCGAAGTGGTCATTATCGGCGACACGCCGGCCGACGTCACCTGCGGCTCCTGCGTCGAGGCTCGCGCCATCGGGGTGGCCACCGGCCACTACACGCGTGAGGACCTGATGGCGGCGGGGGCCTTCGCCGCCTTTGCCGACCTCAGCGATTTCGCCTCGGTGCTCGACGCCATTTATTCGTGACCAGCCCGAAGCTGCTGTTGCCGCTGCGGGTGCCGGAGCTGGGGCCCTCCCTGGGCAAACTGGTGACCGGAACCGGGCGTGATCCCGGCGGCCTGTCCCTGGCAAGCATCCGGTACCAACTGGTGACCAAGATGATCGAGAGCGCGGGTGAGGCGCGCCGGCTCGCGGGCAACGACGAGCGGTCTGCCGCCATCTTCGCGCTCTCTCCGGTTTTCTGGCTGACCGCCTGGGAGGAAACGGTCAACGCCGTCGCCGCCGCACTGATCGAGCGCGTCAGCGGCAGCATCACGTGCGAGGCGGAGGTCGTCCGGATGCCGGCCAGGTTGCGGGCGAAGCTGCTGCCCAGCGCAACCGAGCGACGCGCCCTCACGGCGCGGCTCGGCTCGGCCGGCGCAGGGCTGGTGCCGGCGCTAGACGAGTTGGAACGCCGCGGGGCCGCCGCATTGACCGCGACCGCGATGGAGCGGGCCGCACTCGAGGCATGGCACGATGCGCTGCGGACCGCTGCCAGGCGGCTCGAAGCAGCGTGGCTCGCTCTCGAGGATCGGGCGGAACTGGAGTTGGCCCGCTGGGATCCGGTTATTCAGCGTGCCGCCAAATGGCGAAAGTCGCTGACGCCGGTGTGGATCGCGAGCGTGGCGGCCCTGGCAGTGGCAGCATGGCTCGGTCTTACGCTGGGCGGATTCATTCCCGCTCCAGCGGTGATGCAGCCGCTGCTTCGGCAATGACCATTTTGGGCGTCGGCCTGGACCTCGTGGCTATCGCGCGCGTGCAACGGCTGCTGGACAGCAAGGGTCAACACGCGCTCGGCCGCCTGCTGACCGACGCAGAACGGTCGTATTGCCTGGGGCAGCCGGCCCCGGCGCGGCACGTGGCCGCGCGGCTGGCCGCCAAAGAGGCCGCCTACAAGGCGTTTCAGGCGGCCGCCGGCACGCGGGGCATCGGCTGGCGCGAAGTGGAGATCGTGCGAGATCCGGAAGGAAGACCTGCGCTGCGCTTCCACGGCAGAGGGCTCGCAGCGGCAAGTGCTCTGCGCGTGGACTCTGCTTTCCTCTCTATCAGTCACACGGACGAGAACGCCGCGGCGGTAGTGATCCTCTCGACGGCCTGATCCGGCGGCGTTGCGCCCCTCTGCTTGCCTACCTAGAATATGTTTCGAACCATTTGAGAATGATTCTCAACACAATGCGAATTCGTACGATCTTAATCGGATTTACGTTCGCTGCGGCGTTCCCGGTCGGGCGGGCCGTTGCCCAAGCCGGGGACGTGGCGGTCGCCCGCCGGATCACGGCGATCACGGCCGTGGCGCTCCAGGAGTATGCGCTAGGGGTGAGCAGCGGTCGCATTGTGAGCCAGACCGAGCTCGAGGAGGCAAGGTCCTTCTTGGACGAGGCTCGGCGCAACGCGGGAGACCTCTCCCCTGAGATCCGGTCGCTCACCGCCCCCGTGCTGGATGAGGTCTCTGCCGGACTGCGCGATCTGCGCCCGGCGTCCGAGCTCGAGATCCTGATGGGGCGGTTGCGGCACCAGCTCGAGTCGAGCCTCAGCGCGGCCCTCGATCCGATGCCCGCCGAGTCGCCGTCGCTCGCGCGCGCGGCAAGACTGTTCCATGCCCGGTGCGCCGAGTGCCACGGCGAGCAGGGGCGCGGCGATGGCCCGAAAGCGCATCGGCTGGATCCGCCTCCGGCCAATTTCTCGCTCCGTGATTCCCTGACCGGGGTCAGCCCGCTCGACTTCTACCGCAAGATCACCGTCGGCGTTGCCGGCACCGAGATGCCGGATTGGGAGCGTCTCGTTTCCCTGCAGGATCGCTGGGCCCTGGCGCTCTACGTCTCCGGCCTCCGCTTTTCGGACGCCGAGCGGGCGCGGGGCGACTCGATACTACGATCCCGGTGCGACTCCTGCCGCACCTTCCTGAGCGATCTGAGCGGGACCGCCGAGCTGACCGATGATTCCTTGAAAAGGGTAATGGCCGGGCAGATGAACGGGATTCCGAATGACACCGACGCGGTGGCAGTCGTCGCGTTCGCCCGCACGGCGGCGGCCGCTGAGGCCCTGGGTGGCGATCGGATGATGGAAGTGGCGCGGACCCTGGAACGCACCGGGGAGCATCTCGATCAGGCGGTCGCCCTGGCCGATGCGGGAGACCGGAAGGCGGCGGTGGATGCCGCGTTGGACGCCTACCTCGCATTCGAGCGCATCGAGACTCCGCTCCGCGCACGAGATGCCCGTAGCGCAACCTCGGTGGAAGGGGCCTTCCGGGATCTGAGCGGAAAACTGTTCGCGGGCACCGGCCCGGAAATCGCGCGGGCACGGCAACAGGTCGACTCGAGCCTCGCCGCGGCCGAGCGGTCGCTCAGCCGGGAGACCGCGGCGGGCATGCTCTTCGGCCAATCGTTCGTGATCATGCTCCGTGAAGGCCTTGAGGCGATCCTCATCGTCGGGGCGTTGATGGCGTTCGTGGTCAAGGCGGGCGCTCCCGGACGCAAGCGCGACATGGGCTGGGGCGTGCTCGCGGCCGTCGGCGCGAGCCTGGTGACCGCGGTGGTGCTGGCCACGGTGTTCCGGGAATCGACCGCGCATCGTGAGGCGCTGGAAGGGTTCATCATGCTGCTGGCGGCCGGGGTGCTTTTCTCGGTTTCCTACTGGTTGGTATCCAAGATCGAAGTGCGGAAGTGGCATTCGTTCGTGCACTCCCAGATCCAGCGGGCGTTGAGCAGCCGCCGGACCCTGGCGCTGTCCGCGGTTGCCTTCCTCGCGGTCTATCGTGAAGGATTTGAAACGGTGCTGTTCTACGGCGCGCTGTTCGCGAGCGAGCGCGGCGCGGTAGGCGGGTCGGCGGCCATCATGTCGGGGATGGTGCTGGGCCTCATGGTGCTTGGCGCGATCTATTACGTGATCCAGCGCTACGGCGTTCGGCTCCCGCTGAAGCCGTTCTTCGGCATCACCAGCGGGCTCCTGTATTTCATGGCCTTCAGTTTTGCGGGGCAGGGCATTTCCGACTTGCAGGAGGCAGGCTACATCGGGGCGACGCCCCTTCGCTGGGCGCCGAGCCTGCCGGCACTGGGCATCTTTCCTACCACCCAAACGCTCGCGGCCCAGCTGCTCCTGACGGTCGCGCTGCTTGCCGCCCTCGCCTGGATCTTCTGGTTGGAGCCGAAAAAAGCCTAGAAGGTGTCAGGTTTCAAGTGTCAGGGCCCTCGAGTCGAGATCTCACCTTCAAGACCTGACACCTGGTCCCTGAAACCTGGCACCTCTCATCTCCGGTCCCACCTCGTGTACTCGAATCGCCGTCGTTCGGTGAACGCCTGAACCTTCCCGTTCTCGTCGAAAACAAAGCTGTAGAACGCGCCCGGCTCGGTGGTGAAAAACTCGCTCACCGATTCGGGCAACAGCTCCCTGGATTCCTTTCCGGCCGGCCCGATGAATAGCCGGGTTCCCCGTTTCGCCACCGACATTTCACGCGAATCGAGCGTGTACCGGCCCACGAAACGATCGTAGATCCGGGTGTCGACCCTGGCGATGGTTTTCTCGGGCGGGACGAAATCGGGCCACCCGTAGACCGTGGCGATCCCGTTCAGGATCTCTTCCGCCAGGGCCGCGCCTGATGCCCCATTCGTCATCACCACCGCGCCTTGGCCTCGCGAGACGTAACCCACCAGCTCCGCCGTGTATCCCTCGGTGCTCCCGCTCGCGCGGAAGCGGACCGATTGGTCCCTTCCTTCCAGCAGGACGCCGAGTCCGGGCCAGCCCACGTGCTCGGCAGTAACGAGCTGCCGCGCGGACTCCGCGGTCAGGACTTTGCCCGGTTTCCCTGAGCGCGCGCGTTGAATCTCCAACACAAGCAGCGCGAGGTCCCTTGGCGTGCTCCACAAGCCCGCGGTGGCGAGCTCGGGATGGTTCCGCCACTTGTCGGGAATCCGCTTGCCGAAGTCGTCATGCCCGCTGGCGGCGAGCGGCGCGCCGGCTCCGTCGGGCTCGAAGAAGCTGCTATGGTGCATGCCGAGCGGTTCCAGTACCGAGTCGGCGGCGAGATTGGCAAAGGGTCGCTTGGTTACATCGGTCAGGAGCTGCTGCAGCACGTCGTAGTCGCCGGCCGAGGCATGAAATGCTTCCCCCGGGGGACCGGCGGAGACGATGGCGGGAGGCCGGGCGGGCGCCCCACCCGAGAGCACCTGCAGAATCGTCGGAAGGGTGGCAGCCGGTTCAAACTCCTGGAGCTCGGTGACGACCAGTCCGGCGCTATGCGCGAGCAACGCGCGTACCGTGACGGGCCGGTTCTTGGTAAAGTCGCTCTTGGGAAGCTTCCAGGCCTTGAGCGAGCGATTCACGTCGCGCTTCAGGTCCAGTTTCTTCGCCTGGGCCAGGCGCAGCGCGACAAGAGCTGCGACCGGCTCACCCGCGGAACCGGCTTGAAAAAGGGTTGTGGTGTCGACGCCGGCCCCGGTGGCAGCGTCTGCCGCGCCGTAGCTTCTCGCCCATTCAACCGAGTAGTCGTTGATGACCGCGATGCTGACGCCGGGCACGTGGTACTTCTTCATGCGAGCGCTCAGCGTCGCGCTCGCAGCCTGCTTTCCCTTGATCCGTACCGCGGGCACGAGCCGGCCTTCGACGGCCTGGATCCGCTGCTCCACCGGGGTCAGCGACTTGGATGGCCCGCCGGGCTTCTTCGCGCGCAGGGTCGGGCGTTGCGGCTGCTGCGCGGCCGCGCGCGGAGCGGGCTGTTGTTGTGCCCGGGCCGCGCAGGGCAGGAATAGGGTGAGTACAGCCAGTAGCGGGATCCCCCGCAAACGCGAACGGCCTTGTTGCGGGAGGAGGATCACGCCTGCCGCCTGAGTGACGCGACGCCCTCCAGCGCCGAGGCGTCCGGCTTGGACCATCTGGCGGTCAGGAACGTCCCAACCAGAACCAACGCGATGCTGGTCACCTGCGCGATCGTCAGCGGTCCGAGAAACCGGTCGTCCTTGGCGCGCACGATTTCCACCAGGAACCGCTCGGTCCCCGCCAGCATGAGGTAGAGGCCGAACAGCCAACCGGTGGCGTGCCAGTGGGCCCGCAGGCGCCAGAGCAGCCAGAATGCGAACAGCATGGCTGCGACCTCGTAGAGCTGCGTCGGATGCACGGCGAGTACTTCCCACGGCGGTGTGTTTGCCGGCACGCTGGCTCCGAACATCTGCTTGAGGTTGCCGGCGGTGGTCGGCGGCAGCCCGTTGGGAAAGCGCATGCCCCAGGGCAGCGTGGTCGGCATTCCGTAGTCGTCCTGCACCAGGAAACAACCGACGCGCCCGATGGCGTAACCCAGGGCCAGGGCGGGTGCCACGACGTCCATGGTCAGGCGGATGGGAACCCGCCGCCGCCAACCGTTCAGCGCCACCCCGACCACGCCACCGAGGAATCCGCCATACCATACCAGGCCGCCTCGGGAAAGCAGGGCCCCCGGGTCACCGGTGAGGGCCACGTACCAGAGCTTGGCGCCGACGATCCCGCCGATCACGGCGGCGACCACGATGTCGGCGGCGTACTCTTCGTTGAGCCCCCGCCGCCTGAGCTCTCGTTGCATGGCCCAGCCGCCCAGGAGAAACGCCGCCATCATCATGAGACCGTAGCCGGTCACGGTCAGCGGTCCCAGCTTGAAGACCAACGGATACAGCGTCATCGTCGCTCCCCGCGAATGGCGGCTGGAGGAATCGGTTCGAGGCCCGGGAGCGGCACGCTCGCCTGGGCATCCAGGTAGGGGTCGCCGGCTTCGCCGCGCGCGAGATGAAACCATCCCGCCCGCGCGATCATCGCCGCGTTGTCGGCGTTGAGCCGGGGGCTCGCCACGGCCAACCGAGCTCGCCCTTCGAGTCTCCTGGCCGCGAGCGTCGCCAGCGTGCGGCTGCAGGCCACGCCTCCGCCGAGCACCGCGGTACGGTAACCGGTGTGGTCGAGCGCAGCGAGCAGTTTCGCGATCAACACGTCGAACACGGCGGCCTGGAACGACGCGGCGAGATCGGCCTGGTCGCGCTGGAGATCGGCGGATGCGCGGACCGCGTGCAGCACCGCTGTTTTCAGGCCGGAAAACGAAAAGGCGAATCCCTCGTGCCACATGGGGCGCGGAAAATCGAAGCGGTCGTGGCCCGTCGCGGCCAGCCGTTCCAGCGGCGGCCCGCCGGGATAGCCGAGCGACAGGAGCGACGCCACCTTGTCGAAAGCCTCGCCCGCGGCATCGTCCCGCGTTTCACCCAGCAGCCGGTAGCGCCCCCACTCGGGAACGTCCAGGAGCAGCGTGTGACCGCCGGAGACGACCAGCGCGACAAACGGCGGCTCGAGATACGGATCTTCGAGGGCCGGAGCGAACAGATGCCCTTCGATGTGGTGCACCCCGATCAGGCGCTTGCCACCGGCCCACGCCAGGGCCTTGCCGTAGCAGACACCCACCAGCAGGGCGCCGAGGAGCCCGGGACCGACGGTAACGGCGACGGCATCGACGGCCGAGAGGGGAACGCCGGCCTCTTCCAGCGCCCGGTCCACCACCGGCCCCAGCGCGCGCAAATGGGCGCGGCTGGCCAGCTCGGGCACCACCCCGCCGAACACGCGGTGAACGTCCTGCGAGAGAATCACCAGGCTGGCGAGCTCGGGCCGGCCACGATCGCCGACCAGTACGGCGGCCGACGTCTCATCGCACGAGGTCTCGATGCCGAGGATCACTTCAGGCACGGGCCCTCCGCTGCACCACGGCGGTATCGGGGGTGGCCACGGCATCGATTCCGTCCGGTGAGACCACCTGCAGCCGCACCGTCTCCGGCTCGCCGCTTCCTTCGGGCAGCGCCGATACCTCGATGCTGTCGCGAGTGAGTCGCGCCAGGCGGACGGTCGAGCCGTGCACCGTCACGATGACGGCCGGGGGCTCGCTGGACCAGGTTCCGCGGTCGCCCCGGATCGTGACCGGAACTCCCATGAGAACCCGCTCGGACACGGAGTCCAGGCCGGCGGCCGGTTCCGCGGGAGCAGGTTGCTGCGCTGCTTCCAAGCTGAACGTGACGGTGCGCGGCTCGACTGTTTGCGCCCGTACGTCGACGTGTCGTGGAAGCTCGATCTGACCGGTATTCAGGGCGACGGTAAAGTCCGAGCGGGCCGTGTCGGGGATTGCGATATGGATCACCGGCGGGTTCGCATACAATTTGAGCAGCTCACGCGCGGCGCCGGCGAACACACCGGACACCGCCGGCGGCTCCTCGGTGAGCGAGCGGCCTTCCGGCGTCCGGACCCGCATCGCGATCGCCACTTTTTCCGTGGCCGGCTCCTCCGCGGCCACCGCGACCCACAGCACCGCGGCGAGCGCCAGCGCGGTCACCTTCATGGCCCAGTTAGCGAACACCAAGTCGGAAAGGCGCGACCAGCGGAGCGCCATCAGTCCGATTCGGCTTTGCGAGCCAGCAGCCTGCGGAACAGCGCCTTTTGCTCCGGTCCGTCCCAATGCAGGATGAACCCGGTGACGCGCTTGACGATCCGGCCGTTGCGATCGATGACGAAGCTTTCGGGGAGCCCGACCGCCTGGTAGAGGTGCTGGACGTCACCTTTGCGGTCGTGCAGGATGTCGAAGGTCAGATTCCGCTTCTTGACCCACGCCCGGACGACGTCGGGCCCTTCTTCGTCCTCGCTCACCGCCACCACCCGCAGGCCTTCGGGACCGAGCTCGTCATACAACCGTTGGATTTCCGGCATTTCCGCTTCGCACGGCGTGCACCAGGTGGCCCACAGGTTCAGCAGCACCACCTGCCCCCGGTAGGCCGAGAGCCGCACGGTGTCGTCGCTGGCAAGGTTCACGGCCCGGAAATCGGGGGCCGCGATCCCCACGCCCAGAGCGGAGGGCGCGGTGGCCACCGCGAAGGCGAGCGCCGCGACCAGCAGCGCCATCGCGCCCGTCACCACGAGCCACTGCGTCCGCCGGCGCATCACACGTTCTCGTAGCAGCAGCGGCGAAGCTCCCCGACCTCCGCCTTGGGATCCTTCGCGCCGAAGATGGCCGATCCGGCGGCGAAGGTGTCGGCTCCGGCTCGGCGCGCGGCGGTGATAGTCTGCCGCGAAATGCCGCCGTCCACCGACAGGAATGCCTGGCTTCCGCGGGCCGAGAGCAGCTGGCGGGCGCGGCGCAGCTTGTCGGTGGCCGCCGGGATGTAGTCCTGGCCGCCGAATCCCGGATTCACGCTCATCACCAGCAGCAAGTCGATGTCGTCGATCAGCTCTTCGGCGAATTCCAGCGGCGTACCAGGGTTGAGCGCGAGGCCGGCGCGCATCCCGGCGGAGCGGATGCTGGTCAGCAAACGCTGGGCATGGACGGTGGCTTCCGGATGGAACGTGAACAGGGTCGCGCCCGCGTCGGCGAATGGCTGCACGAAGCGCTCCGGCTCCACCACCATGAGGTGCACGTCGAGCGGAAGTTTGGTGAG
>JACQVB010000275.1 GCA_016209985.1 Gemmatimonadota bacterium
CCACCGGCCAGCGATCGCGCGGCGGGTTCAAGGTCGGCAGCGCCTTGAGCCGGGCGACCCGCTGGTGCAGCCGGTCGAACTCCTGCCGGCACACGGTACATTCGCCGAGGTGACGGCGCGCCCAGGCGGACCCTTCGCCGCCTATCAACGCTACCAGATCTTCCATCGTGCAGTGAATCACGTTGCCAACTCCTCGCCGAGCAGCTTCTTCAGGCGGGTATGTGCGCGCGCCAGCTGTGACTTGGAAAAACTGACCGTCTTTCCCATGAGCTCGGCTATTTCTTCGTGCGTGTAACCCTCGACGTCGTGCATCCAGACCACCGCTCTCGACGTGTCGGATAAGCGGGCCAGCGCTTGCTCCAGATCGAGCTGCAAACCGACATCGGGCTGGCCCGCGTCCGGCACCAGATCGCCACCCTCTTCATCCAGCGAATCCGCATCGCGATACCTTCCCGCCCGCAACTTGATCAGGGCCTTGCTGGCCGCGATCCGCTTGATCCAGGCGGTGAGGCTGCCCCCTTCGGCGCCGCGAAAGCGCGGAATGCTCCGGCAGACCTCGAAAAACGTTTCCTGCAACACGTCTTCCGCGTCTTCGGCAGTGCGGCACATCCGGCGCGCCAGCGAATAGACGGTGGTCTCGTACGCGCGGTAGAGTCCCTCCAACGCGTTCGGATCGCCGGCCTTGGCTCGCTCGATGGCGAGGTCGTCTACCGAGAGGGTGGCGGCCACAAGGTTCATTGTTCTCAATGAGATAGATGCACCATCGGCCCCCCGGGTCGCACCCGGGAGGCCGATAGGTAACTTATTGCGTTTTCGGAACCTTAGCCCGACTTCGGAGGGCCTGGGGTTAGAACTCCAATGTACCCACCGTGTCGGGCAGGACGGGTGAGCGAACCCGGAAGGCGTCGGCTTTGGGAGAGCCCGTCGGCTTGGCTCGTGACGTGGTTCGAGTCTGCGACCTCGACTTGGCGGCCCTGGCCACCGCGGTCGGCGGCATCACCGCCTGGTGGTCGAGCCGCGCCAAGGTCAGCCGGCCGATCTCTCGCTGCGCCTTGAGCAGGTAGTCCTTGGTCATCTCCGGGACCGCCATTCCCTGGTAGCATCGGATGGCCATCGACCACTGTTTGTACCTGCCGCGGCAGTACCGGAGAATTTTCGCGCCGCAGGCAATGTTGTACTCGTAGTCCTCCAGATTCACCGGCTCGCCGCATCCCACATACCGCGCGGTCGACGCCTTGATCTGCATCCGGCCGACCTCACCCGCCTTGCCGACAAACTGGTTGCCCCCACGATAACCGGTTTCGACCGCGGCGATTCCTTCCATCACGATCTCCGGAATTCCAGCAGTCCGCGCAGCGAAGCGCAGCCGGTCCGCATCCACATGAATACCCGCGATGAAGTTCATCATCGTCGACCACACCAACCAGGCAGCACCGAACGTCATACGATATAGTCCTCGGATTGCGTTCGGCGTCCGGAAGGGCATAAACTGGGCCGGTCGCGCAACGCCGCGCCGGTGCATCGGGTAGCTGCCCGCCACACCGTGGCTTAGGCTCACCGCTAGCGGATTCTTCGTATCATCGCGGCGAGCACCATTTGGGGGTCTGGCAGCGGTAGTAATGCATCAAAACGCGGGGAGAGGCGTGGCGGGTATGCAACAGCCTTCGGCGGTGCGGCGTGCGGTGAGACGAACCACACCAGGCAATGTCTCCTCACCCCGCGCACCACGGATCACGCACCACGCACCACGCACCGTTATCATTTCCCCATGACAGCAACTCCCCCGCCTGACGCCACCACACTGGCGAATTGGCATCACCATCTCCACGACGAAGCGGACGCCGCTTTTCTCTACCGCGTTCTCGCGCGACTCGAACCCAACGAGAGCCGGCGTAGCCTCTATCTGCGTCTGGCGGAGGTCGAGGACCGCCACACGGGCATGTGGCGCAAGCTGCTCGCCGAGCGCGGGACGGAGCCCGCGATCCCCGCTCCCTCACTCCGCGCGCGACTGATGGCCGGTATCGCACGGGTGTTCGGGCCGTCGATGCTGCTGGGCATTCTGCTGCGCGAAGAAGGACAGGAGGTCCGCGGTTACCTCGACCTCTACCGGGACACGGGCGCCGGCGCGGTCAAGGACGCCGCGCTCACCCTGGCCAGGGAATCCGCGCATCACGCGGAGGCTCTGACGCAGCTCGCCGGCCGCTCGGGGGAGCCTTGGCACCGCACCGAAACCGGCGGCTTTCTCCGCAACGTGGTGTATGGCTTCAACGATGGCTTGACCGCGAACTTCGGGCTGGTGGCCGGGGTGATCGGCGCCGCGGTCCCTTCGCACATCGTGGTGGTGTCGGGCGTGGCCGGCATGATCGCCGACGCGCTGTCCATGGGGTCGTCCGGTTACCTGGCCGCCAAGAGCGAGCGGGAGGTCTACGCCCATGAGATCGCCATGGAGAAAGAAGAGATCCGGCTGATGCCCGAAGTCGAAGAAGAAGAGCTGGCCTTGCTCTACGAGGCGAAGGGAGTAGAGCAGGAGCATGCGCGTCGGATGGCGCGCGACGTCATGGGTGATCCCCAGCGGGCGTTGGACGAGCAGGTCAAGGAGGAGCTGAAGATCGGCGAAGCTCACACCACGCCGCTGCGCGAGGGGATCATCACCGGTACCGCCACCGCGGTGGGCGCGCTGATCCCGGTGGCCCCCTTTTTCATGTTCGAAGGGCGCAACGCCATCTGGGCCTCGTTCGCAATCTCCATGCTGTCGCATTTCGCCGTGGGTGGGGCGCGCAGCGTTTTCACCGGGCGGGGCCTCTTCCGCAGCGGCTTCGACATGTTCGTCGTCGGATTGGGAGTGGCGGCCGTCGGGTACTACGTGGGAGAAGGGGTGGCGAAGTGGCTCAGCTGAGCGCGGAGTGCGGAGCTCGGAGTGCGGAGTGATCCGGATCGAACCACCACTCCGCGCTCCCCGCTCCGCGTTCCACGCTCAAACCACGAGGTTCACCAGCCGATCCGGCACATACACTGCTTTCTTGATGCGCCCGCCATCGAGGAACTTTTGCACCGCCCCGTCGGCCAGGGCTCGCTCCACCGCCTGCTCCTGACTCAACCCGGGCGGCACCATGATCCGGGCACGGACTTTTCCGTTGATCTGCACTACCAGCGCGATTTCGTCTTCGCGCGCCAGCGCCTCGTCGTAGTCCGGCCAGGCCACGTCAAAGACGCTTTCATGGTGGCCGAGCCGCTCCCAGCATTCCTCGGCAAAATGGGGCGCGAACGGCGCCAGCAACACGATCAGCGGATCGAGCAATTCGGCCGGCGGGGAGGCAATGGCCGCCTGCTCCCCACCCCGCACCACATTGATGTATTCCATCAGGGCCGCGATCGCCGTGTTGTAATGCAGCTCGGCCATGTCGTCCGTGACTTTGCGAATCGTCTGGTGAAGCTTCCGGACCACGCGGGTGGGGAGCTGTGCGCCCGGAGGGGCCGCTCCGCGAGTCGCACGGACCAGCGCCCAGACCTTGTCGAGGAACCGGCTGATTCCCGCCATGCCGCTGTCCTGGAAGTCGCCGCCTTCCTGATAGGGGCCGAGAAACATCAGGTACATGCGGAACGTGTCGGCGCCCCAGTCCGCGATGAACTCATCCGGAATGACGACGTTGCCCCGCGACTTGGACATCTTGGCGCCGTCTTTCACGATAGTCCCGTGCGCCCGGAACCGGGTGAACGGCTCTTCGAAGTCGATCAGCTTGAGGTCGTGCAGCACCATGGTGATGAAGCGCGCGTACATGAGGTGCAGCACGGCGTGCTCGTTGCCGCCGATATACGAGCGTACCGGCAGCCACTTCTTCGTGATCTTCTGGTCGAATGGCCGGTCGTCGAACGACGTGGAGGGATAGCGAAGGAAGTACCACGCCGAGTCCAGGAACGTGTCCGAAACATCGGTCTCGCGCCTGGCCGCCTTGCCGCACTGCGGACACGGCACCCGGTACCATTCCTGGTGGCGGGCCAACGGCGAGACACCGCTGTCGTCTGGCCGGAAATCTTCGATGAGCGGAAGCAGTACCGGCAGGTCTTTTTCCGGGACCGGTACGGCTCCGCAGGCATCGCAGTAGATCATCGGAATCGGCGGGCCCCAGTACCGCTGGCGGGAAATGCACCAGTCGTGGAGGCGATACTGGAGACGCGGGACCGCGAGTTTATTTTCCGCAAGCCAGGCGGTGATCTTCTCGATCGCCTCACGGCAGTGCAGCCCGTCGAACTGGCCGGAATTCACCAGCACGCCGTCGTACGACACGAAAGGCAGGGAGCTGGGGCCAGCCACAGGCTTCACCACCTCCCGAATCTCCAGGCCGAACTGCGTCGCGAACTCGAAGTCCCGCTCGTCATGGCCCGGCACCGCCATGATCGCGCCCGTCCCGTACTCCATGAGCACGTAATCGGCAATCCAGATCGGAATGTTTTCGCCGGTGGCGGGATTTCGGGCGTACCCGCCGGTGAACACTCCGGTCTTCTCCTTCCCGCCCTTCCGCCGTGAGACGATATCCATGTCGGCGGCGTGGCGCCGGTAGGCGTTGACGTCCGGACGCCGTTCCGCTCCGGTGACCTGCTCCACCATGGGATGTTCCGGGGCGAGCACCAGAAAGGTGGCTCCGAACACCGTGTCGGGCCGGGTAGTGAAGACGGTGATCGTGCCGCCGGTGGGCACCACGAAATCGAGCTCCGCTCCCTGCGAGCGGCCGATCCAGTTTCGCTGGAGCAAACGGGTGGACTCCGACCAATCCAGCTTCTCGAGGTTGTTGAGCAGCCGTTCGGTGTATTTGGTGATGGTGAAGAACCACTGCTCCAGGAACTTCTGGATGACCGCCACACCGGGATGCCGCTCGCAGAAGCCGTCGATCACCTGCTCGTTGGCCAGCACCGTCTTGCACTCCGGGCACCAGTTGACCGGCGCCTTCTTCTTCACCGCCAGGCCGGCCTGGTAGAGCTGGAGGAAGATCCACTGGGTCCACTTGTAGTAGCGCGGGTCGGTGGTAGACACTTCGTGGTCCCAGTCGAGCATCAACCCGAGCCGGCGCAGCTGCTCCCGGAACCGCTCGATGTTGGCGGGAATGAGCCGGGCGGGGTGGGTGTTGACCTTGATGGCGTAGTTCTCGGAATGAATGCCGAAGGCGTCGAACCCCATCGGCTCGAATACGTCGAGCCCCTGCAGCCGCTGGAAGCGACCATAAATGTCGGCGCCGACGAAGGCGAACGCATTCCCCACGTGCAGCCCCTCGGCGGAGGGGTAGGGGAACATCATGAGGTTGTAGAACGGCTTGCCGGCGCCCTCGATGTCGGTGGCGTTGGTGCGGCGCTCGTCCCAGCGCTGGCGCCACTTGGCTTCGATGACGGCCGGATGGTAGCTGTCGTTGGAATGTGAAGCGGCCATGGGGGGAAATGTAACAAAGCAGGGAAGAGGGATGCGGGAAGAGGGAAGAGTAAAACGGCCAAGTGCGCGAACAACTGGCGTCCTAGTATTTCCTCTTCCCTTTTCCCTCTGCCCTATTCAGCCAAGTTCGCGAGCCGGACCTCGAGCACTTCCTTGAGCCCCGCCAGCTGCTCCAGGAGCCGCGGCTCGGGCTGCTGGTCCACCGCGATGAGCGCGAGCGCCTCGTGGTCCTTCCGTGCCACGTGATAGGCCCCGATGTTGATGTGCGCTTCTCCGATCGCTGTCCCGACCTGGCCGATCACCCCGGGGACGTCGCGGTTCTTGACCACAATGACGTAGCCGCCGGGCGGAACGTCCACCGCGAACTCGTCGATCAGGATCACGCGACTGGCCCGGTCGCCGAACACGGCGCCCACCACCCGGGTGGTACGCTGATCGGTCCGTACCTTGACGCTCAGCGTGGTCTCGAACCCTTTTTCGGGCTTCCCCATTCCCCGGGAAACCCTGATCCCCCGCCCCTCCGCGAGGGCCAGCGCATTCACCATGCTGACCGGGCCGACCCCGATGGTCGAGAGCGCCCCTTCGATGGTCGCGAGCGCCGCAGGTCGGGGAGCGTCCTCGTCCGTACCGCCGTACTGCACGTCGATTGCCTCCAGCCGTCCGGGACTGATGCCTGCCGCCAGGCGGCCGAGCGCGCGGCCCAGATCGAGCAGCGGCCGAAGCCGGGTGACCACCTCGGCTGAAAGGCCGGGAATGTTCACGGCATCGCCGATGACGCCGGTGAGCAACGCCTCGCGCACCGAGCGGCAGATCTCCATCGATACCCGCTCCTGTGCTTCGGCGGTGGAGGCCGCCAGGTGGGGCGTGAGCAGGATCCGGTCGGATTTCCTGAGTGGGGAGTCGGCCGGCAGCGGCTCCTGAGCGAAGACATCCAGTGCCGCGCCGGCAATGGTTCCCGCGTTGACCGCCTCGAGCAGCGCGGTCTCGTCCAGCACCCCGCCGCGGGCGGTATTGATCAGCACCGCGGTCTTCTTCAGCAGGCCGAGGCGGCGCCGGTCGAGCAGGTTCTTGGTCTCTTCCGTTGCAGGAACGTGCAGCGAGATCGCGTCCGCGCGGGCCAGCAGATCGTCCAGCGGGAGCAGCGTCACGCCCAGCTCGGCAGCCCGGGCTTCCGACAGGAAGGGGTCGTGCGCCAGCACGTCCATGCCGAGAGCGCGGGCGACGGTCGCCACATGGGAGCCGATGCGACCCAGCCCCACCAGCCCGAGGATCTTTCCCCGCAGCTCACTGCCGCCGAATTTCTTCCGGTCCCACTCCCCGCGCCGCATGCTCTCCGAGGCCCAGGGAATCCGGCGCACCAGTGCCAGGAGCAGCGCGATGGCCTGCTCCGCGGCGCTCACGGTATTGCCGCCCGGGGTGTTCATCACCGCGATCCCGCGCCGGGTCGCGGCTTCGACGTCGATATTGTCCACGCCCATTCCCGCCCGGCCGATCACTCGCAGCGCGGGTGCCTGGGCCATCATGGCGTCGGTGACCTTGGTCTCGGACCGGACCAGCAGGGCGTGCGCGCGGGGAAGAACCTGGGCGAGGCGGGCGGGGTTGCCCGCCGCGTAGACCACTTCACACTCCGCGCTCGCCCGGAGAATGTCGAGCCCGCGCTCGTTCACCGGGTCCGCAACAGCGACCACGTATTTCAATCCAGTACTCTTTCGATGAGACCCAGTAGCTCCTCGAGGGCTCCCACGGTGTGCTCACCCATGTGCCCGATACGGATCGTCGTTTCCTTGAGCTTGCCGTAGCCGGTCCCGATGGTCCAACCCTGCTGTGCCAGCGGCTGGGTCACCGACTTGGACGTCACTCCTTCCGGCAGCTTCAGACAGGACACGGTCCACGAGCGGCGGCCTGGGTCCGGCAAATACGAGAGGCCCAGCTCCTTGCCCTTCGCCTCCACCCAGCGCTCGCACGCTTCGAGCAGGCTCTTGTGGCGGGCGCAGCGCACGTCGATGCCCTCCGCCATGATCCGGCCGAGTTGATGCTCGAGCTGGAAGAAGAGCGACACGGCGGGCGTGTTCGGGCCCGGCTGCCCGGAGCTGAAGGCCTCGTGGAAGGTCACCATGTCGAGATACGCACCGCGCTCCGGAATGGTCTTGGCGCGCTCGATCATCCGGGGAGACGCGGCGGCGAGCGCCAGGCCCGGTGGCACTGCAAGCGCCTTCTGGGACCCGGTGAAGACGAAGTCGAGCTTCCACTGGTCGGTCTCGACCGGAACCCCTCCCATCGAGCTGACCGTGTCGACCAGCAGCATGATGTCGTCGAACTCCTGTACCACCTTGGCCAGCTCCTCCAGCGGGGCCAGCGCGCCGGTGGAGGTCTCCGAATGGACCATGCTCACCGCGTCCACGTCGGAACGCTTGATGGCGTCGCGAAGCATGTCCGGCTCGACCGTCTTGCCGTAGGGAACGTCGAGCCGCACGACCTCCCGACCGCAGGCCGCGGCGATGTGCGCGAACCGCTCGGCGAAGGCCCCGCCCACCAGCGACAACACCCGGTTTCTGACGCCCGAGCGCACCGCCATTTCCATGAAGCCGGTGGCGGAACAGGTGCCCACGATCACCGGCCGCTGGGTGCGGAACAGCGTCTTGAGCGGCTGCGCAATGTTGGCGATGATGTCGTCCATCGCCTTGCCGCGGTGCGCGATCATCGGGCGCACTGCCGCGCGAATCACGTCGGGATGGACATCGCTGGGCCCGGGGAGAAAGAACCTTCCGAATGGGATCTCGGTCATCTGACCTTCCCTGCCAACTTGATCGTCTCGCTCGTCGTCACCAGCGTCACACCCCGGCGACCCCAGCCGGCGAGTAGCACCTCGGCATGCGACGGGTCGATCGGCTTCATGGCGTCGGTGACGGCAAACAGACTGGTTTCGGGCCGCCGCGCCAGGAGGCCCTCGATAGCGTATTTGTCACACACGTCCAGCGCCACGCCATAAACGAATATCCGCTGCGGATCCAGCTCGGTAACCACGGTCTCCACGTTGGGATTGGTGAAGACGTCGAACCATTGCTTGTGGACCAGAATGTCACCCCGATGGCGGCGGACTCGCGCGCGCAGCGCGGATGCCTCCTGCGGTTGCGGATCGATCACCAGCGGGTCACGAAGCGCGGTTTCGGGAATCTTCTTCTGCCCGGGGGTGCCGTGCATGCAGTGCGGCGGAAACGTCTCCCGGAAATCCGGATGGTCGGAGAGCTCGCGATGTCCCGGGAGGTGGTCGTCCGCGCTCGCCAGGATGCGAAGGCCCGCCCCATGAGCGTGGTCGGTGAGCTGCTTCAGGCGGGGAATGATCTGCTCGGCATCCAGAACGTAGAGCTTCCCGTCGGCCCGCATGAAGTCGTATTGTGTATCGACGTCCCAGAAGAGCGTGCCCGCCATGCAGCCTCGGAGAGAGCGTGCGGAAGAGCCAGTGGCAGAGCGTGCAAGCTAACTAGTGGCCCCAATGGTCCGCCACGCTCACGGGGCGCTCGAGCTGCGCCGACTCGCGGTCGCGATCCTGGCCGGTGATGCACCCGCCGCGGGAGCAGCGGCCGCCCCCCGTTTTTCCACCGGGGCCTGGGCGCTGTTTCTCAAAGTCGAGCAGTGCGCCGGACCGCTGCGCGCGGCGTTCGCGCGTCTCGGTGTGGACCCGCCCGCCAACGCCCTGCTGGACGACCGGGTCCGAGCCGATACCCAGCGAACGCTCTCCACCCGGGGACAGCTCGCCGTCATCGGCGCTCTCGCCCGGGAACGATCGTGGCCGGCGGTGGTCCTCAAGGGCGGAGTGGCGGCGGCCGCCGGCGAGCCGATCCACCTCGCGGATGTAGACGTGCTGGTTCGCACCGAGCACGCCGCGAGTTTCGCGACCGAACTGAGCCACCGGCTGGGTGTGACGGTCGAGGGCCGTCCCACGGTGCGCCATCTCGCGGCGATCGCGGCTCCCCACGCGCTGCCGGTGGAGCTGCATACCAGCATCGATAATCGGTGGACCGCGCTCACCGAAACCGCCTGGCACCGGATCCTGCCGCTCGATGGTCTGCCGGGCCTCTCCCGCCTCGCGCCCCGAGACCACCTGTGGCACATGCTCACCCACGTGGTGATCGATCACCCGGACCGCCGCGGGCGCTTGCGCGATGCACTACTCATCGGAGCCGCCCTGGCCGAATGCACCGCCGAAGAAGAACGCGAGATGGAGCAGGAGATCGCTCGGCTGCCGTATGCCCGGCCGCTCGCCGACCAGCTCGCGTTTGCCAGGCGCCTCACCCAGCGCCAGCGGGCGAGTGATCCCTTCGAGCTGGTGGCCTTCACCAACTTCTGGATGCTGGAGCGCGAGCGCTTACGACGCATACCGCGCACGCCGATCGGAGAACTGATCTATCCCACCGTCTGGCACTGGGTGATCGCGCTGGTGGCGGGCTGGTCGAACCGGCAGCGACTGGTGGACGGTCTTCACGAAGACTCGCCCAGTCCATCCCGGCTGCGGGTCACCGCTTGGCTAGAGCGCCACGTACCGCCCGTGGGCAAGGCGCTCAGGCTGGGTGTGCGAGCTATACAGTATGCCGTTGCCTTCGTGTTGGCCTGGCCGCTGGCACGGCAGGTTCGAAGGGCGGCTAAGGAGGTGGAGTGAACGTGACGGTCAGCCTCCGCTCACCGCTCACCGCTCACCAGTATGCCCTCCAGTAACTCCGCATTCCCAAACGTGTCCAGCCCCAGTCGCAACGCGAATTTCGGGAGTCTGGTGGCGAGTTGCAGCAGCTCCATCACGCCGGCGGCGGCGACTCGATCCGCCAGCAGCCAGGGTGATTGCCGGATGAGGCCGGCCATCGCATCGGCGGATGAGACCGGGCCCAGGAGCGTCGTCTCGCCGGCCGAGACGCGGGGGAAGAGCAGCGCTCCGAGGGGCGCTCTCGCCACGGGCCGGCCGGCGCCGAGGGTGCCGGCATCGACCGCCCGCCGGCGTCGCAGGGGACCGTTCCGGCCCCAGCCTTCGTCCAGATGAAACGGACGCAGGAGACCTTCGACCATCAGCTCCTCACTCGCACCGCGTGAGAGAATGACCTGATCGTCGGAGAGATAATTCCATCCCCTCGCAATCAGGTTCGCCGCGGTGGTTGATTTTCCGGATCGGGCATCGCCGATCAGCATTCGGGCGGCGCCATCGGGCGCGATCACCGCCGCGGCGTGAATCAAGGCACGCCCCAGGCGACCCAGGAGCATCGCCGCCGATATGGTGAGCATCGGGTACAAGTCGATTCCGGCACGGCCTGCTGGGTCTTCCGGAGTCGCGAGATCGGCCCGCAGCTGGGTGAAGTCGATGGTACCGGAGCATCCCTCGGTTCCGGTGAGCGTGCCGGCATCGGCGGCATCGGAAATCCACAGGCGGGCGGAGCCCAACGTGAGGGTCGGGGACGAGGACGGGAGGTTGCTACCGGATCGCCGGCGCCCGAGCCGGATGACGGCGGGCGTTTCGCCGGCCCCGGCGACGGCGTTGCGCGGCAGCCAGGATGACTCTACCAGCGGCACCATTGTTTCGTCGACTTCGAGAGCGAGCGCGCCGGCTATCAGCTGGTATTTCGCCACCGCAGGCTCGGAGCGCCGCGATTATTGAACGGGGTCAGGCGTGAGTAACCCGTTGGTCATGAGGTCGAGGATCATCTGATCCACCTCACGTTGCGCGAGCTGCGGGTCCACCGCGAATTCCGCGCAGAGAGCGGCGACAATCGCCGGAATTCCTTCGCGCCGCTCGAGGCCTTTCCAGATCCGGGCCGCGGTGTCGTTGAGGCGGTAGTAGCGCTTGGTGTCCATGTGGAGCAGGACCGCCTCCCCTTCCAGGTGGGCCACCAGCACTTGAGACGGAATGGCGTAGCCCATGGTCAGAAGACTCCCGCGGCATGGTGCAGCTCGCCTGAATGCAGCGCGACGTCGATGGCCCGAGCCGGCGCGGCCGGATTCATCGCGCGCAACCGGGGAACCCCGTCCGTCCATGACGTGAAGACCAGCCGCCCGTCGGCCAGCCAGCAGGGCTCCCCATCGGCGTCCCCGCGCGCAGTGAGACGGGTGATGTTGCCGGTCGGCACGCTCACCAGATACAGCTCGGCATCCCCATCGCGGTCGGACACGAACGCAATCTCGTTTCCCCCTGGCGCCCACGCCGGCTGCACATCGGCGGAAGGCCCGATCACTAGCGCGGCGGGTGCGGCTCCATCCCCGGATACGACGAACAGATCCGACGTTCCGTTGGTGGTGGAGACGAACACGATGCGGTCGCCGCCCGGGGCCCAGCTCGGGCTCGCCTCGGCCGATCCGGGATATCCGAAGGAGACCGTCAACCGTCGTGCCCCCGATCCATCCGGAGCGGCGACCCACAGTTTCGGTACGCCGCTCACATCGCTGATATAGGCCAGATGCGCCCCGTCGGCCGAAAGCGCCGGCTCGGTTTCGTTCTCGGGGGTGTTGGTCAGTCGTCGAGCAGCGCCGCCCGTGGCCGGCATGGAATAGAGCTCCC
This sequence comes from Gemmatimonadota bacterium, assembly GCA_016209985.1. Classification (GTDB taxonomy): domain Bacteria; phylum Gemmatimonadota; class Gemmatimonadetes; order Gemmatimonadales; family GWC2-71-9; genus SHZT01. Next base: position 11,955 of record JACQVB010000275.1, read on the forward strand.
CGTTGCCATCGCGGTAGCTGGTGAACACGACCAATCCGCCACCCACGGTGGGTTGCTGATCGTCGCCCGGGTCCGTGGTCAGCCGTAGCGTATCGGCTCGATCGACGGTGGCCCGGTAAATGTCGCGGTTGCCATCACGCAGCCAGTCAAAGACAATCGTGGACCGCTGGGCCGGACCGTTGACGTCGCTGCAGGCGAGGAAAAGGGCGGTAGCAGTCGGTAGCAGGCGGTAGAAGGCGGTAGGCGCTACTGCCCCACACCGCCCTATACCGCCCTTTACCGCCTGCCTTGGAGTCATCGCGTGCCGAGCAGGATCATCCCGGCATTCCCCACGACCCACCATTCGCGATGGCCATCGCCCAGAAGGCAAGGCGCCATGTGATTGAGCTGCGCTGTCGTTCCGCTGGCCTGGGTGGACCAGCTGAGACCGTTGTAATGGATGACGAAGCCGCTGGCGCCGACGCCGTAAATGTCGTTGGGTCCGGTGGCGCGCAGGCCCCGGATGGGCTGCGCTGTCGTGCCGGCCGGGGTCCACGTCCCATCCCCGGTGGAGTGAAGCAGCACCCCCGGAGCGCCGAGACTTCCGCCGGTCAGCCAGATCTCGCTCAGCCCCCCGCTCCCGTTTCCGAACCACTGCATCGCCCGGAGCGCATTGGTCGTATTGCTGGTCTGCCGGGTCCACAAACCGCTGCCGGTCGAGTGCAAGATCACTCCGTTCAGTCCCGACACGTACACGTCGCCCGGGTTGGGGCCGCCGCAGGTGAAATAGTCGGTCATGCCGCCGGCCGGCGGCGGCTCCTGGGTGAAGTGGGCGCCGTTGTCGGTGGAGTGCTCGATCGTGCCGCCGGCGCCCACCAGGTAAATCACGTTCGCGTCGATCCGGCACAAGGTGGTGTAGGTGGAGCCCCCGCTGGGCGAGAACGTGACGGTGTTCCAGTTGGTGCCGTCGTAGCGCAGGATCGTGCTGTTGTCGCCTACCGCGAAACCGGTGACCGGCGTTCCGGAATACATCTCGATTCCCCGCAGGGTCACTCCCGAAACCGGACTCGCTTGAGTGCTCCAGCCGGTTCCGTTGTAGTGCAGAATCGTGGCCCCGGAGCCCACCGCCCAGATCTCGTTATTCGCTGCGGACACTTCCCCCAGGTCGGCGCTCGCGGATCCTGTCTGGTTGATCCAGTGCAGCACCCCGCCATCGTCCGGCAGGGTGGTCGACACCAGCACCGTGAAGGCAAAGGTGCTCACGGTGTTGGGGACCGTCCACTGCCAGGTCTTGGACGCAGACGTGGCGCCGGGAGCGAGCGGTCCGGCATACTGGAAATACGGCTGGTTCGTTCCGGTGAAACTCCCCTGCCCGTCGGCATTCGCCACCGCCACCGCGCCGGTCCCTCCGGTCACGGTCGGCCCGCTGTGAAAGAAGACGCGGATGCCGGCCGCATCGGCATTGGTTCCGTCGGAGGTGCCCATCGGCTGGGCGGTCAGGTTCTGAATCGTCACGTTGGAGGAAAAGGTGCCGCCGCTATACGCCGTCCCGCTGGAATTGACCTGCACGTAGGTGCCCTGCCCTCCCAGCATCACGGACAGTGGCATTCCGCGTGGCGCCTGCGCCCGGGGGGAGTTGCAGGTGACGGAACGCGCGGAGACCGTCGCCAGACAGGTGATCAGCAGCTGGGTGGCCGGCAGGCTGGTGTCGGGAGCCGTCGCGACTTCGCGGTCCCCGCACGCTCCGGCCACTCCGGTGATGCCGGCGAGCAGGACGATGCGGAACAACTGCTTCAAGTCACCTCCACAGTAGAAACGCACTTCGCTACGGACGGCGAGCTTGCGTTGCGGGAAGGAGTGTTGCGGCCACCTGGGAGAGGGACCAGGTGTCAGGTGTCAGGGAGTCCCCCTGGAACGACCTGGCACCTGGCCCCTGACACCTGACACCTTCAGTCGAAGTCCGGCTCAGCGGACCCCGTGCAGGATCATCCCGCCGATCCCCACCGCCCAGGCGTCACGGAAAACCTCCGTCGTGCCGTTGAACGTCGAGCGGACCTCGACGTCATTCAGGACACTCGAGATGCCGCTTCGCTGAGCAGACCACCCGGTACCGTTGTAGTGGAGAATCGTGCCGCCGGACCCGACGAGGTAGAAGCTGGTACAGTTGCCCGTCTCCCCTGCGCCATACAGGTTCGCGGTGGTCCCACTGGTCTGGGCGGTGAACGTCGTGAACGGCGACGTGGCGTGTTGTATCGTCCCCGCATCTCCTGCCAGCCAGATGTCGGTCGTGCTCGTTTGGCTACCGCAACCGAACCCCTCCCGGAAGATCGCGGTGGCGGTGCTGGTGTATCCCGTGCTGCTCCACGCCGTGCCGTTGTAGTGCGTGATGAATGCCGGAGACGCGCTGGTGCCACCGGCCGCAAAGATATCGTTGGCGGCGGGTCCACCGCAGATGTTCAGATCCAGAGCGGTGTTGCTGGTCATCTGGGTCCAGCTCGTCCCGTTGGTGGAGCTGTAGATGACACCACCCAGACCACAGGCCACCCACGTAGTGGTTTGATCTCCCACCGTGCTCACCGACATCAGTTCCGCCGTCCCGATGGTCTGCGCCGCCCAGGAGGTCCCGTTGTAATAGAGGAACGTGCCGCCGGCGCCGACCGCCACGCCGGTGATCGTGCCGCCGCCGCCCGACATCTCGATGCTGTGCAGCGTCTGGGTCGTCCCGCTGGTCTGCTCCACCCAACCGCCCGCATCCGTGTAATGAATGATCTTGCCGTTGGCACCGACCGCCCAGAGCTCGTCGCCGGTGGAGACGATCTCGTCGAAATCGGTGGTGGCCACCCCCGCTGGCGGCGTCACCGTCATCCAGCGCAACACCCCGTTGTCATCCGGGAGCTTGGTCGACACCAGCACCGAGAAGGTGAACGTTGTCACCGTCGCAGGTACCCCAAACGTCCACGTCTTGCTGGACGAGGTGGCCCCGGGCGCCAGCGGGCCGGTGTACTGGTAGTACGGCTGGGCGGTGCCGGTGAAATTGCCGGTGCCGTCTCCCGTCACGGTGACTGCACCGGTGCCGCCGGTCACGGTGGGGCCAGAATGGAAGAACACTCGGATCCCGTTCGCGTCAGCCGTGGTACCGTCGGCGGTGCCCATGGGCTGGGCGGTCAGGTTCTGGATCGTCACGTTCGAGGTAAATACCGCGGCGCTGTATGCGGTACCGCTGGAACTGAGCTGGACGTAGGTACCCTGGCCGCCCAGCGTGACGTTGAGCGCCATGCCCGCCCCACCCTGTAGCTGCGGAGAATCGCAGGCCATCGATTTCGACGCGACCGTGACCTGGCAGGTGATGACGCCCTCGGCCACGCGGGGTGTGAGGTCCACCGTGGTGGGCCCGCGGTCCGAGCAGGCTGCCGCGAAGGCCAGGATACTCCCGAGGGCAAGGCAACGAGACAACCGATTCATACCGCCACCTCCGAAAGTGCATTTGCCGCCAGGTGCATTTGTCCCGGCCGGCCGATGGGACTGATCTGATAGAGGGTTTCGGACGCAGGCTCGAGCGCGGCGCCATACCAGGCGCTTTGCGGATACTTCTTGAGCCACGCCAACTTCCCCGACGCCCGCGCGCAGCGGAGGCAAGGGAAAGGATTCACCACGTCATCTGCATGGATCGCCGGCCGCGAGGAACGCTTCAGAGCCTCGAGCCGCGCGACGTACTTCCGGTGTGCCTCGACCAGCGTTTCCATGGAAAGGTCGGCCACTACTTCGGTATCGTTCGACCCGTACTGCGAGAGCTGGCAGCAGGTGCACACCCTGCCACGCGTGTCGACGTAGATCCGCTTGAGCTGGAACGTATCACACGCCGTCTCCGGCCCGGCGAACGGCGCGCCGTAATCCAGCGCGACCGCGGTGCGGCGCCCGGGAAGGGCCGCGATCGCTTCCACCTCTCGCCGGACCGGCATCCACTCTTCCGGCGGGAGGTCGCTGTCGCACTCGGCGCTGCCGGGAACCGGTTGCGGCAGGATAAAGTGGATTCGCTGGCAGCCGAGCGCCTCGGCGAGATCGGCGGCTTCTCCGATCTGATGCCGGTCCCGCCGGTCGATCACGATCGACAGGGATGCCGGAATCCTCCGGCTGGCGAGCAAGGCCACGCCCAGCAGGACGCGCTTGAAGCTGACGCGGCCGCGATGCGCGTCATGAGTCTCCTCGGTCGCCCCGGACAAGCTGAGGCGCACCGACTCGGGCGGGTACTTCTCCAGCACCGGCAACACCCGCTTGAGATGCCAGGCGTTGCTGACGAAGCGGTAGGGCACGCCGTTCTCTCCGAAGAACTCGATGATGCGATCGAATTCGGGATGTAACAGCGGCTCGCCACCGGTTAAGCTCACGATCACGGATCCGTAGAGGTCGATCGCTTGCCGGGTCACCGATTCAACCAGATCGGCGCTCAGCGATCGCACCGTGGTCACGTCATCGCGGATGCAGTGAGGGCACCGCAGATTGCAGTGCTCCGTCAAGGCGAAGCCCAACAACATGGGAGAACGGACGACTGCGGGAACTCGATTCATTAAAAGACGGTCGAGCCACCGCCGCCGGTGTTGCCGTCACCGGTGATCGGGCTGCCGGTCTGCAGCGTGAGATCGGTGAGACGAGGGAGTTCAGTCACCTTGGGTGAAACCCACGGACGCTTTCCGTCAGAGGGCTCGTTGCTGGGGTCGGGTGCGTCCGGCCGAGCGCCGGCATCGTGGCTCATACTGTTTTGCCTTTCGCGACGTTGGAACGTGAATGACGTCTGGCGACCGTCGAATTATTAGAGGGGACAGCGGGGCTGTCAAACGGTCTAGATCGTACCTGTGGCCCGATTCAGGCCACCTTAGAATGGCTAGAAAAAAAGCTTAGGCGGGGATGCTTAGCAGACGGTGAGTCAGGTCACCGGTTCGAGGCGCGGGTTGGGACGATATGTCCTGCCGGCCTTCGAAACCGGCCGGCCGTTCACCATCACGACGTCGGCGGTGAAGTCAAAACGCCCTTGAAAAAGCCACGAGCCTACGCCATAGCCGTCGACCGGCACGCCTTCTCCTTCGAATTGCCGGATCTTTTCGGGAGAGAAACCGCCCGATACGACGATCTTGACGCCGCGGAAGCCATGGGAATCGAGCGCGTGGCGCACGTTGCGCACCAGTTGCGGATTCACGCCGGTCGGCTTGAAGTGACCCATCTGGGGAATGATCGACCGATCCACCATGGTTTCCGACGTATCGAGGCGCACACCGTAGAGGCGTGAACCGAGCGCCTGGGCGGCCGCGAGCGACGTTGCGACGCAATCATTCTCGAAATCCACCAGCGTGATCAGCCGGACGTTTTCGGGCATGTACTCGGCGAACTTCTTCGTCGCAAGCACCGTATCACCGTCGTAGGCGGCGATCATTGCGTGCGGCACGGTACCGATGCCTTCTGTCCCCCACCACGATGCCTGGGCGTCGGTCGAGACACCGATCGCGCCCGCGATGTGCGCCGCGTAGCCGTCGCCGGTCTGCACCAGCCAATGGTCGTGACGGGCGGGAAAAAACAGCACTTCCTTGGGCCGGGCCGCATCGACCACCACCCGGGTGTTGGTGCCCACCCGCGTGCGCCGGGCGAGCACGCCCAGGTAGAGGGTCTCGAGAATCGCGAAGGCGTCGTACGGGCCCTCGATGGTGAGGACGGTCTCCCACGGCTGGATCTCTTCCCCATCATAGAGCGCGTGAACCTCGAGCTCGTCCCAGGAAGGGGAGCACAACTTGAGGATCGCGATGGCCTCGTCGATGCCGCCCAGGTACGCGTGGGTCTTGCCGAACACCTGCATGAGCACCCGGGGACGGTGACGGTCCGCGAGCAGGACCTCGCGGGCGCGCACGAAGTACTTGTCGGAGTAATACCCTTCCCGCATGCGCTCCACGGGAAGATGGAAGATGGACGGGTCGAGACGCTGGCGGCGAGGCATTTAGAGTAAGAAGTGAGAGGTGAGAAGTAAGACGCAAAGACCGTCCCAACGCAATGTCCGGGACATGCCACCGACGGCAGGCGTGCGTTACCTTCTCACTTCTTACTTCTCACTTCTCACTTCATAGGTCAACGCCCTCCGCCGGAGCCACCGCACCCCAAAGGCGTCGAACAAGCCGCGCCACGCCCGGTCCAGCATCCCGTATTTGCTGCGGCCGGACCGGCGCGGCCGGTCACGGGTCGGCACTTGTACGACTGTGCCTCCACGCATCCGGATCAGGGTGGGCAGGAACCGGTGCATGCCGTCGAAACGCGGGATCCCCGGAAGTACGCTCCGCCGGATGACCCGGAGCGAGCAGGCCGAATCGCGCACCCGGTCTCCGGTGATCCCGTCGCGTATCAGGTTCGCGAACCGGCTTTGGAGCTGCTTCCACCACGAGTCGGTCCGGGCCACGCGAAAACCGACCACGGCGTCCGGGCCCCCGGGACCATCCAGAACGGCGAGGAGCCGCGGAACGTCTGCCGGGTCATTCTGGCCGTCCGCGTCCAGCGTGGCGATCACCTCTCCCCGCGCCGCCTCGAATCCCGCGGCGACCGCCGCACTCTGGCCCGAGCGACGGGCGAGCGAGAGGATCCGCATCTGAGGATAGTCCGACGCGAGACGGTGAAGCTCTTCCAGCGATCCGTCGGTGGAACGATCGTCAACCGCGAGCACCTCATATGCCAGGATTCCCATCGCCTGCCGGATCTCCTGGAACAGGGGCGACAGGTTCTCTCGTTCGTTGTAAAGCGGAACGATCACCGATACCAGCGGGGTGCTCACTGATCGAACACGTTAACACCGATTACCCGGACGAACACTCCGGGCTGAAGTTGACATGACTTGCCGCCTACCATTAATTCGCCGTTTCACGCGCCCAGCGGCATACTCTCGATGCGTTTTGCATTCAGTGCCCGACAGAAGCAGTTGCCGGCCTCGAGGGTATCAGCACTCGTGCGATCTTTCACCATCTGCGCGCTGCTCCTCGCCACTACCGCACCAACGGGCGTTGCGCAACTGCCGCACCTCATGCCCCCGGGGTCGTCGTGGATCGACGTCAACTATCCCAAGGTCTTCTGGACCCCACGGGAGGGGCTGACCGGCGGCGCGTACCTCGGGTTCATCCGGCAGCTGTCGTATGAGCACGCCGACGAAGCCATGCCTTACTCGGCAGCGGTTTCCATCGACGGCCAGCTCGCCACCTCGGGGAGCCGCCAGCTCACCATCGAAGGACGCTTCCCCGCGTTCGTGAACGGCTGGCGCTTTTCACTCGCCCTGGAAACCGCGCGCCGGGCTCGCGAGAACTATTTCGGGATCGGCAACAGCAGCAGCTACGACGAAAGTCTGGTAACCAAGGCGCAGCCGCGTTACTACCAGCTCAAGGCCACTCGATCGTTCGCGCGCGGAGAAGTGCAGCGCCAACTGGTGGGCGGTCTCCGGGCGCTGGCAGGCTTTCACGCCGAGCACTGGCGGCTCGCCCCCCACTCCGGACCCAGCGTACTGGCGAACGATGCCGCCCTCGGCGTCGACCCGACGATCGACGTGGGAACCGACGACGTGGCCGTTCGTGCCGGGCTGGTCTATGACACCCGGGACGACGAAGTGGCGGCGAACCGCGGCGTGCTGATTCAGGCCATTCACGCCATTGCCGGCGCCGGACTCGCGGGGGATCTCAGCTACACCCGCACCACCGCCAGTATCGCGCGCTACCAGCCGGTCGGCGAAAACCTGCTGCTGGCCGGCCGGTTCGTGGCTCAGGGCATGGGTGGGACACCGCGCCTCGGCTCGTACTACCTGATGGAAGCCTCCGATCATCCGTATTTCGGTCTGGGCGGCTCCATGTCACATCGCGCGCTCACCGACAACCGTTACCTCGGTTCCGGCAAGCTGCTCGTCAATCTCGACGCGCGTTACCACGTCATCAATCTTCCCCGCACGGCGCGGGTCACTATCCTCGGATTCCTGGACCTGGGCCGGGTCTTTCAGGGAGAGTCCTTCAAGCTGACCACCACCGCCCTCAAGGTCGGCGGCGGCGGCGGCTTGTTCCTTCAGGTTGCGCGTGCGGGAATCGTCGGGATGACGGTCGGAATCGGGCCGGGGGGCGCGGTGATGGATTTCGGGACGAGGTGGACATACTAACGGCAGTGAAGAGTGTAGAGTAGCAGGGGTGGAAGAGTACGACGGTATTACTTTTCCCTCTTCAACTCTGCACTCTTCACGCGTTTCTCGGTTTCCTGGATATCTATCCCCCGCTTCTTCAGTTCGTCCACATAAGGCTGGTACGGCACCGCCTGGTAAGCGACTCGCACGCCGGGCTCGACTTTGCCGGCGGCCTGCATCTGCCCGGTGATCGACAGCGAATAGCCCGTCGTGCGCATCATGGCGCTCACGTGATGCCTGGCATCGTAGTAATCCAGCACCTGGAACATCACGGCCGCCGGCTTGCCGCCGGCCCGGCCTCTGACTTCGACGCGCAAAGCGATCAGATCGGGGTCGGAGCGCCGCAGCTTGGGATCGACCACGGCGATGAAGGCGTCGCGGGGAACGACCTGCTTCCCCTTGACCTCCACCGGTTCCAGGGAAAGCAGCCCGAGATCGCGGATCGCCCGCATGATGGCGGCGTGACCCGGATACCGCAGCGTCTTGTACTCCATTGACTGCACGCCGCGAATTTCCCACGGCATCGTCGACACGCCTCCCGCCGTGTGAAACGCCTCCAGGCCACCCAGGGGCGGTGGGAACTCGACCAGCTCGAGCTCGGAGAGCGCGTCCACCTCTACCACCTTCCCGCCTCGCACGATTCGCGAAGGGGTCGTGTAATAGTCGAGGACGCCTTCGAGCGAATAGACGATGCTGTAGTTCAACGGCGGCTGCGGGTGCTGCGGCAGGCCTCCCACGTAAAGCTTGACCGAGTCGGTCGCCTCCAGGCGGCGGATCCCCTCGACTGCGAGAATGTTCACCATGCCCGGCGCCACCCCGCAGTCGGGCACCACCGACACCCCCTTGGCTTCGGCAGCGGGCCCGAGTGCCTCCTGCTGGCGGACGATTTCGGTATTGCCGCCCAAGTCGCAGAAATGCGCCCCGGCTTCGATGGCGAGCCTGGCCATCGGGACATTGAGGTAGTAGGGAAACGCGCAGAGTACACCAGCGTGTCCGCGAAGCACCTCCCTGACGCTCCTTTCGTCCCGCGCGTCGATCGCCATCACTGCGAGTCGCTTGCCGCGGTAGGGCTGGAGGAAGGGAGCGACATGCTCCGGCGCCCGATCCGCGAGCGTGACCTTCGCATCGGTGGTCGTAAGCAGGTCGAGCGCGCAGGCTGATCCCTGCAGACCCGAGCCGAGCACCAGCATTCTCATGAGACCGCCTTGGCGTGCAAGCCGTGATCCTTTAACCTTGCCCCTAGATGGGCCACCCACAGAATCCCCAACCCTCCAGGCGCCGCGACGGCTCCGCGACGCGGGAACGTCTGATGCGCGGCGCGCTCGAGCTATTTACGACGCTGGGTTACCATGGGAGCACCACCCCGCAGCTCGCCCAACGGGCCGGCATCGCCGAAGGAACCATCTATCGGCATTTTCCCGGCAAGCAGCAGCTTCTCAACGAAGTGTACCGCGTAGCGGTGACCACCTTTACCAGACTGCTGCGGGAGACGCCCCGCACCCCCGATTGCCAGGAGCGCCTCGACCTCATCGCCAGATCGTGGCGGGACCTCGCCGTGCGCGAGCCGGCAGTGGTGCGTCTTGTTTTCGTGGCTCGGGTGCGCAGCCTGCTCGATCAGAAAAGCCGTGATGCGTGGACCGAGCTGCGGAACGAGGTCGAAAGCATCATCGCGTCCGGCAAGGGCGCGGGACAGGTGCGCCCCGGCCCGGCGGAGCTCTGGGCCGATATCTGGCTTCAACTGGTGGCGCTCATGCTGGAACGGATAGCCAGCAAGGAATGGCAACCGGATCAGAGCTCGACGCAGCAAGTGATCGACAGTGCGTGGATGACCATGAAGCAGTGAAGAGGGAAGCGGGAAGAGGGAAGAGTAA
>JACQVB010000276.1 GCA_016209985.1 Gemmatimonadota bacterium
CGGGGCAGGTCCGGCTGGCGGTGCCCCTGGCGCCTGAGGTGGTGGAGCAGGAGCCTCCAGGAGCATCTCCACGATTGGGCGCACGTCTTCCGACGGGCGACCCGAGAGCGGTTCCAGCTCCTGGAGCATGTTGGGCAGGTTCGCGTTCTTGGCGTGCTGGATCAGCACGTCGACCGCGGCACCGGCGTGTCCGTGCTTGACCATCTCACCCGCGAGCGACAGGTAGACGTCGGTTCGCTCAGGGGCGGCTTGCTGAATTTTGGAGGCGACCGTCAGCGCGCCTTTGGTCGACCCATGCATGGCGCACTGGGTTCCCGCAGTGGCGTACATGGCGAGCGCGCCGGTCCGATTGCCGAGCTTGAGCATCAAGTCGCCCGATTTGAGCGCGAGATCGGCCTTGATGGCCGGCATACCTTCGACGTGCGGAAGGACGTGCTCGTAGATCGCCAACGCCTTGGCGGCCTCACCCTGCGCCTCGAGGGCGCGGGCCTGCTCGATCAGCTCCGAGACTTTCGCCACGTCACGAAAGTAGAAGGGACGGTAAGGGACGGTAAAGGGGCGGTAAGAGACGGTAAGGGTTGCTTGCGAGTTCCCTGCCGTCCTACCTCCTTCCCCTCTCACATTCTCGCGTGAACCGCCTCGACCTCGGTGCGGCAGCCCAGCAACGCGTCCAGCACCCGGGGGTCGAAGTGACGGCCACGCTGCGAGGCCATCATCTCGAACACGGTTTCGAGGGGCAGGGCTTCGCGGTAGCGCCGGTCACTGCTCAGGGCGTCGAACACATCGGCCACGGCGCAGATTCGAGCTTCCAGCGGAATCGCGTCACCGGCGAGCCCGAACGGGTAGCCGGCTCCATCCCAGCGTTCGTGGTGCGCGAGGGCGATCATGGCGCCGCTCCGCAACAGCGGAGACGAGGATCCTTCGAGGATCCGGGCGCCGATCACCGTATGCTGTTTCATGATTTCCCGCTCGGCCGGGGTGAGCGGGCTGGACTTGAGGAGAATGGAATCGGGCACACCGAGTTTGCCGACATCGTGCATCGGCGCGGAGGCGGCGATAGTAGCGACCTGATCGACCGGCATGGCGAGCGCCCGGGCAATCACTTCGGAATAGTGGCCGATCCGCTCGATATGCGCGGCGGTCTCTCCATCGCGGCACTCGGCGGCGGCGACGAGATGGCGGATGGTGTCCAGCCGTGCGGAGCGGGTAGCGCGCCGCTCGGCCGCCATCTCCCGGCGGGCCCGCTGAAGCTCCCTGGTGGTCTGCGCCAGCGCCTGCTCGAGGTGAACGCAGCGTTCTTCCGCGTCATCCCGGGTAGCACCGTTGAGCGCGCCGGTCGCCAGAATCGCGTCGATGTCCAGGTCGCTGCCGGCTTCCGGGTCGAATTCGTCAGTAATCTGCCAGCTATGCCTCAAGTCGCCTCCACCGATTTGCGCTGCTCGAAACAGCGGCAGGTCTGAAGGTAGGCCTCGCGAAAAACGGTTGTATCGGGGAGCTCAGCGGACCCGCGTAAGGCGACCGACGTGCAGGTGTCGGACACGGACGGACGTGGTGGGGGCGCGACGGCGGGCAAAACGGGGTGGAAAGGGTTGCAAGGGTTACAAGGGTCGCCCCGGTTACAAAGGTTAAGGTTCGAGGCGGTTGCAAGGTAACTTGTGCGGGTCCCTTACAGCCCGTGCAACCCTTACAGGTTTGGCCGTGACCGTCCTTGCCATAGCGGCTCTCGTCCTCAGCGACCTGGCCGGTCTGCTGCTCGTGCCGCTGGGCCTTCCCGGCCTGTGGGTGATGGTCGTCGGGTTCTTGATCTATGCGGCCGCCACCGAATTTCGCACCGCCGGCCTGGCATCGATCGCCATTGTGGTCGGGCTCGCCTTCGCAGGAGAAATCGTCGAAAGCTGGCTCGGCTTCCGATTCGCCAAGCGGTATGGCGGCTCGAGCCGATCGGGTTGGGGCGCGCTGATTGGGGGGTTAATAGGAGCCGGCATGGGTATCCCGATCCCCGTCATCGGAAGCATCATTGGCGCCTTCGTCGGGGCATTTGCCGGCGCGGTTCTGTTTGAATACACCGCGTCGCGCCGGCTGGAAGTGGCGATTGGAGCCGGGTGGGGAGCCGTGCTCGGGCGAGCCGCCGCCGCTGCGATAAAAATCGCGCTCGGACTGGTGATTGCCCTGGTCGGGATCGTAGCCGTGTTGCGGGCGTGAGTCGGGAGCCATCAGCCAACAGCCGTCAGCCGCGAGCCGCGAGCGTGAGCCGAGGAGTAATGTGAGCGAACGTCGCATCCTTGCACCGCAGATTCACAAGTTTGGAGGTGCGTCCGTTGCCGATGCAGCGGCCATTGGCCACGCCGTCGAGCTGCTAGCTGATCTCCCTGCCCGGCCGGTGGTGGTGGTGTCCGCGCTGGCCGGTGTGACCGACGCGCTGCTCGATGCCGTGGCACGGGCCGGCGCCGGGGACGCGCGCGCGGCACGGCGGACGGGGCGCCTTCTGCGGCAGCGATATCTCGCTGCCGCGTCCGGGCTCGTCGCGGGGAAGGCCGAGCTGAAAGCTTCCATCGGCGAATCGTTCGACGAGCTCGAACGGCTCCTGCTCTCCATCGCCTCGCTTCGACACGTCGAACCGAGGACCCGTGACTTCCTGATCGCGCGTGGTGAGCGGCTGGCGGCGCAGATTTTCGCCGCCGCGCTGAAGGAGCGCGGCCGGCGCACGCAGTACGTGGATGCTCTGCGGGTGGTGCGCACCCGCGGTCCCTTCGGCAACGCCGCGCCGGACCTCAAGGCGACCGACCGCCAGGCCAGGGCCGCGCTCCTGCCGCTGCTCAAGCGTCGCACCGTTCCGGTAGTCCCGGGGTTTTTCGGCGCCGGTCCCGATGGCGAGCTCACCACGCTGGGTCGGGGGGGCGCCGATCTGACCGCCACCCTGTTGGGGCGCGCACTCCGATCGCCGGAGGTTTCCCTCTGGAAGGATGTGGCCGGCATTCTGACCGCTGATCCGCGCAACGTGCCGGAAGCGCGCGTCATCCCGCAACTCCACCAGCGCGAAGCCGCCGAGCTGGCCTACTACGGCGCCCGGGTGCTCCATCCCCGGGCCCTGATTCCGGTGGCGGGCCGGAACGTGGCTATTCGAGTCCGTCCGTTCGCGCAACCCACCGCGCCAGGGACCGAGGTGTCGCGGCGCGCGGCGCTCAATGGGTACCCGGTAAAGGCGCTCTCGCTGATCGGCAGGCAGGCGCTGATGACCGTGGCAGGCAACGGCATGCTGGGCGTGCCGGGGATTGCCGCCCGGGCATTCACCGCGGTGCAGCGGGAGGGAGCGTCGGTGGTACTGATCACCCAGGCGTCGTCGGAGCACTCGATCTCGTTCGTCGTGCCCGCCGATCACGCGCCGGCGGTTCGCAAGGGCCTGTTGGCCGAGTTCCGGGAAGAAATAGACCGGAAAGAAATCGACGGTGTCGAAGTCACCGCGGAGGTGGGGGTGCTCGCAGCGGTCGGGATGGGGATCGCGAACACCCCAGGCATCCCGGCTCGGGTATTCGCCGCATTGGCCGAGGCACGGCTTGAGGTCCTGGCGACCGCCCAAGGCTCCTCGGAGCTGAACCTCTCGCTCGTCCTCAGGGCGCGCGACGCGGTGCGGGCACAGCGGGTCATTCATGCCGCGTTCCAGCTCGACAAGCTGGGCGGCGGCGCGTTCGTTCGCCATCGCGGCATGGACGTGGTGCTCCTGGGCTACGGGCAAGTGGGACGGGCGCTCGCGCCGATGATCGCCAACCTGCGGCACAACTCCACCGGTCCCCGCATCATCGCGGTCATCGACCGCAGCGGATTCGTCTTCGAGCCGGGCGGGCTTTCTTCCCGGCGGCTCCAGCAGCTGGGAGTCGCCAAGCGGTCGGGCCAGCGGCTCGCGACCGCGGGTGGCGGTCACCCGGCGTCGGCCCACGCCGCCCTGGATTTTCTCGCCACCCACGCGCTGACCAATCCGGTGTTGGTGGATGTCACCGCGAGCGACACCGCGGATATCGTCAGGGCGGCCCTCGCCGCCCGGTTCAATGTGGTGCTGGCCAACAAGCGCCCGCTCACGGCCTCGCGAAAAGTGTATGACGACCTGCGCACCACCGCGGCGGAGAACGGGCGGCGCTTGCTGCACGAGGCCACGGTGGGTGCCGGTCTGCCGATCATCGACACCTATCAGAAGCTGGTCGATTCCGGCGACTACGTGCTGCGGATCGAAGGATGCCCTTCAGGCACTCTGGGCTTCCTCTTCGGCGAGATGGGACGGGGACGCAAGTTCTCCGAGGCGCTGCGCCACGCGATGGAGCACGGGTATACCGAGCCCGACCCGCGAGACGATCTTTCCGGAACCGACGTCGCACGCAAGGCGCTGATTCTCGGAAGGCTGCTCGGCTATCGGGGCGAATTGTCGGGTGTCAACGTGGAGTCCCTGGTACCGCGGGGAGCGCGCACGCTGCCCCTTCAGCAGTTCCTGAAACGCCTGGAAGACTATGACGAGAGCTGGGCCCGGCGGGTGGAAGCCGCCCGGGAACGCGGTATGGTATTGCGGTATCGTGCCGTGGCCTCGCGGCGCTCGATCCGCGTGGGACTGAAGCTGGTAGCAACCTCCAGCGCGACCGGCGCCCTCTACGGTACCGACAATCAGTTCAGCTTCACGACCCTCCGCTATCGCACCAACCCGCTGGTGATCACCGGTCCGGGCGCCGGACCCGCGGTGACGGCCGGAGGCATCCTGAACGACATCCTGAAGTTGGACCACGGATGAGCGGCATCGTCGGGCAGGAAGCGCCGGCGCTGGTGCAGCGATGCGTGCGCTGCCGGAAGGACTACCCGGCCGACAACATCCGGCCGAACTGCGAGTGCGGCGGCCTGCTCGACGTGGAGCAGCCTCAACCCGAGCTGCGGAACGGCGAGCTCCGTTCACTGTTCGAGGGCCGCCGCCACGTCGATCATGGCCCCTTCGCCTCCGGCGTCTGGCGCTTCGGCGAGCTCATCCTGGCCGGCGCGGTCGAGCGAGCCGTCACCCAGCCCGAAGGCAACACGCCGCTCCTCAACCGACCCACCGTTTCCGCCTTCGCCGGGATCGAGAACCTGCTGCTCAAGCACGAAGGTCATAACCCCACCGGATCCTTCAAGGACCGGGGCATGACGGTCGCGGTCACCCAGGCACGCCGCGTCGGCGCCACCGCGCTCGCCTGCGCCACCACCGGCAACACCGGGGCGTCGCTCGCGGCGTACGGCGCCCTGGCCGGGCTCAGGGCCCTGATCCTGGTGCCGCGTGACGGAATCGCAACCGGAAAACTGGCGCAGGTGCTGGCCTACGGCGGCCGGGTCGTGCTGGTACGGGGAGACTTCGACGCATGCCTGCGTCTGGTGCGCGAGGCGGTGGACGAGCTGGGCGTGTATCTGGTGAACTCGATCAATCCGTTCCGCCTCGAGGGTCAGAAGACCATCGTGCTCGAGCTGCTGCAACAGCTCCAGTGGCAGGCGCCGGACTGGATCGTGTTTCCCGCCGGAAACCTGGGCAACGCTGCGGCCTTCGGCAAAGCCTTGCGGGAGGCCCGGGCGTGGGGATTGATCGATCGCATGCCGCGCCTAGCCGCGGTTCAGGCCGAGGGCGCCGCGCCATTCGCCCGCAGCTTCCGCGACGGATTCCGTACCCGGCATCAAGTCGTGGCCCAGACCGTGGCGAGTGCCATCCGGATCGGGAATCCGGCGTCCTACGACCGGGCGGTCACGGCGATCCGCGAAACCGACGGGGTGGTGACGACCGCCACCGACCCGGAGATTCTGGACGCGAAGGCCGTGGTGGACGCCGCAGGCGTGGGGTGCGAGCCCGCGAGTGCCGCCAGCATTGCGGGAGTGCGGCGGCTCGCGCGGGAGGGCATCATCAGTAAGGGCGAGCGGGTGGTGGCCGTTCTGACCGGACACCTCCTCAAGGATCCCACGCTGGTGACCTGGTACCATGCGGAGGCAGAGCCCCGCCCTGCGTACGCGAATCGACCGGCAGAGATCGAGCCCACCATGACGGATCTCGCGCGCATCGCCCGCTGAAACTCCAGGGCTGAATCCATCGTTGGGAACAGAAACCCGCACCGGAATGCGATCGTGAGCGACCTCAAACAGGATATCGGCTACGCGGTTCGAGCCCTTCGGAAAGCGCCCGCTTTCACGATCACGGCGGTGCTCGCGCTGAGCCTCGGTATCGGCGCCAACACCGCCATCTTCTCGCTGGTGCGCGGAATACTGCTGCGTCCGCTACCATTTCCCCACCCCGAGCAGCTGATTGCGGCCTGGTCCGTCAACCGCGAAGCCGGCAACACGCGATCGCCGGTCTCCCCCATGGACCTGGCGGATTGGCGCAGTCAGGCACGAGTCGTTTCCGACCTCGGTGGCTATTTCTTCCTCGAAGGCGCCACCGGCATCGATCTCACCGGCAGCGGAGAGCCCCAGCGACTTTCAGTCGCATTTGTTACCCCGGGCTTCTTCTCGACCCTGGGGGTGAACGCGGAGCTGGGGCGTGTGCCGGGCAACGACCAGCTGGATTACGGTGGCGATAATCGTGTCGTGGTGTTCTCCCACGGCCTGTGGCAGCGGCAATTTGGCGCGTCACGCGCGGTCATCGGCTCCACCGTCACCCTGAACCGCCAGCCGTTCCAGGTGGCGGGCGTGATGCCCGCCGATTTCCGCTTTCCCTCCGAGCGGGTGGACGCCTACGTCCCCTACTCCACCATACCGGAGAGCTCGATCCCGCGGGTTCGGGGCGCCCGTCTCCTCGGTGTCGTCGGGCGACTCGCCCCAGGACGCGCGCAGGCGGAGGCTGAAAACGAGCTGAATACGATCGCGCGGCGACTCGGCGACCAGTACCCGGAGAACGCATCCTGGGCCAGCGCCACCGTCGGCACGTTGCAGTCGGCGATGACCGGGCCGGTGCAGGCCGGGCTGCTGGTGCTCTGGGGAGCGGTGGCGTTCGTCCTGCTCATGGCCTGCGTCAACGTATCGGGCCTTTTGCTGGCCCGTTCGGCGATGCGCGAACGGGAGATGGCGATCCGCGCGTCTCTGGGCGGAACCCGGGGACGCATCGTACGGCAGCTGCTCACCGAGAGCATCGTACTCGCAGTCGGGGGAGGGATCCTCGGCCTGCTCCTGGCGACCGGGGCGCTCAAGGTCCTGCTCGCACTGAGCGCGGGCCAGCTCCCCCGTGCTGCCGAGGTGCGACTGGATGCGGGCGTTCTCACCTTTGCCGCCGTGCTGTCGCTGATCACCGGAGTCGTCTTCGGCCTGTTGCCCGCGCTCCGGGCGTCGGCGCCCAACCTCCAGCGCGCGCTGCGCGAGGGGGGCCGCGGGCTGGTCGCCGGGGTACGGCTCCGCAATGGCCTGGTCGTGGCGGAAGTCGCACTCGCGGTACTGTTGGTGACCGGATCGGGACTGATGATCAAGAGTTTCCGGCGGTTGCTGCAGATCGATCCGGGGTTCCGGCCCGAGCAACTGGTGGCGGTTCGGTTCACCATCAGCACCGCTCGCCATCCGTCGGGCCAGTACCCGCTCTATTACCACGAGCTGATCGATCGGGTGCGCGAGCTGCCAGGCGTGATATCCGCGGCCGCGGTGAAGGACCCGCCGTTTCAGGGAGCCGGAGAAAACTGGCCCTTCGTCCCGGAAGGGACCGTGCTCGGGACCGGCCAGCAGCCGCCGACCGCCACGGTCATGCACGTGAGCGACGGCTACTTCAAGACCATCGGTGCGCGCGTCACGCGGGGACGTGAATTTACGCCCCAGGACAGGCCCGACGGCCCATTCGTAATCGTGGTGAACGAAGCCCTCGCCAAACGATTCTTCCCCGCGCAGGATCCGCTCGGGCGAACGCTGGCATTCTCCGGTGGCGTTCCCGAAGGCACCCGCGGCGTCATCATCGGCGTGGTGGCCGACATCCGGCAAACGGCCGTTGAGGAGGCCGCGACTCCCGCCGTCTACGTGGACAACATGCTGAGCTCTCGGGTCCGCACCACCATCGTCGTGCGCACCGCCGCCGATCTCCTCCCCCTGGCGCGCCGGGTGCGGGACGTGATCTGGTCGGTGGATAAGGACCAGACCATCACGTCCATCTTCACGTTCGAGGATATCATCGCCGACGCGGTAGCCCGGCCGCGACTCCTCACCGCGGTGCTGGGTGCCTTTGGCGCGCTGGCCCTTGGGCTCGGTTCCCTGGGGATCTACGGTTTGCTGGCATACGTCGTGGGCCAGCGGCAGCGCGAGATCGGGGTGCGGCTCGCATTGGGGGCGCGCTCGGAGGACGTCCTGCGAATGTTCGTCGCGCGCGGACTCGTGCTGGCCGGGATCGGCATCCTGATCGGCATACCGGCGGCCTTGTATCTCGCGGCTTTTCTGCGCGACGTCCTGTTCGAAGTTCGTCCGGCCGATCCCGTCACCTACGTCGCGGTGACGCTGGCGCTCCTGCTCGTGGCTGCGCTGGCGAGTTATCTGCCCGCCCGCAGGGCCGCGCATGTGGATCCGGCGGTGACGTTAAGAGAGGAATAGCCATCAGCCATCAGCCATCAGTCGCTCCATGCGCGCCTGGCTCCATGCGCTCTTCTTCCGCACGGACTATCTGATGGCTGATGGCTGACGGCTACTTCCCGAGGAACTCCCCCACCGGCTTCAACCCCTCGATGTGATCGCAGAACGTCTTCAGAGTCACGGCGATCGGCACCGCCATGAACACGCCGGGCACCCCCCAGACCTCCCCCCACAGCAGGATGCTCACGAAAATCGCAACCGGATTCAGCTCCATCTTGCGGCCGAGTACGTGCGGGGAAATCAGGTAGGCCTGCAGCACGTCGATCGCGAGGAAGATGCTGGGCACGGCCAGGGCATGGCCGATCCCCTCGAACGTGGTCATCGCGACCAGGAACAGGACGGCGACCATGATGGTCGCACCGATGTAGGGAATGAAGATGAGGGTCGCCGCGAGCGCGCCCCAGAGCGGCGGGTTGGGCATGCCCAGCAGGAACATCATGACGGTGACGACGGCGCCCTCGACGACGTTGATCGCGGCGACGGTAAAGAGGTACTTGGACACCGCGCCTTCGACATCGCCCGCGATCTCGAGCGCTTTCTTCTTGTCGCTCAGCCGGGGCAACACCTTCACCACCTTGTGAATGAACAGCGGCCCGGCAGCGAGCAGGAAATACAACAAGATCAGCATCTCGAACAGACCGATCGCGAACGCCTGGGTGGTTCCGAACAGCCGGGAGGTGATGCTGGGCTGCTGGACCGCGAGCATCTGCGTGGGAGTCTCTCCGCTGCTCCCATCGCTGGCCTTCTGGAGTCGTTCGGCCGATTTCCTGATCTCCTCGACCGGGCGGGCGACACCTCTCAACCGGTCGCGCGCCCGGGAGAGATTCTCCGGAGCGCGGGACATCCAGTCGCGCGCGGGCCCCGCGAGCTGCCACATCCCCAGCCCCATGATGCCCAGCGAAACCAGCAGCACGACAGCTCCCGCTACCGGAGGCGAGAGGTGTGCCCTTCCCAGGAACCGCACGACCGGAGTGAGCAGAAAGTTGAAGAGCACGGCGAGCGCGACCGGTAGGAAGAAAGGGCGGGCGATGTGCAGGATGAAGAACAGCGCCAGCAGGAAGAGCCCGATCAGCATCACCGAGCGCACGGTCCCGTTCGCCGGTGCCGGATAATCGGTTTGGGAGTCGCGCGGCAGGTCGGGAAGCGGACGGCTGGGAGCGCTCTTGGCTGTCATATCTCGTGCCACGCGCAGGTTTTGTGCCCGCCCCAGCCCGAAACTGGCTCAAAACGAGCCAGCCTGAAGATCGGAGTCTAGAAGCGACCCTCGCGGTAGTCGGTGAAGGCCTGTCTGATTTCCGCGTCCGTATTCATCACGAACGGCCCGCGAGCCGCTACCGGCTCGCGAATCGGCGGGCCGGCCCAGAAGACCGCCCGCAGCCCTTCCCCGGCTTGCAAGGCGATCTCGGACGGCGCATCGGTCTCCACCCGCGAAAACCACACCACCTGCGCCTCGCGGGCCGGCGTGGCATCCCGGCCGAACCGGCCACTGCCCTCGATGACGTACAGGAACGCCTGGTGACGCGCCGGAATGTCCTGGACCACCGACGCCCCCGCCTCGAGCCGGATATCGATCATGGTGATGGGAACGTGATTCTTGGTCTTGGCCGCGACTCCTCCAGAGACGCCGGAGAACACCCGCAGCCGGGCGCCCGGCTCTTCCCGCACCGGCATGTCCGCGTGTCGAAGGTCCTGATAGCGAGGCTCGGTCATCTTCTTGGTCGCCGGCAGGTTGATCCACAACTGCAGCGTGTGCACCCGCGGACCGTGCGGCTCCTCCCGGTGAATGATGCCCTGTCCCGCGGTCATCCACTGCGCGTCGCCCGGTCCCAGCACGCCTTTCCCGCCTTTGTTGTCAGCATGCTGGAGCTCGCCTTCGAGAACGAAGGTGACCGTCTCGATCCCCCGATGAGGGTGGTCTCCGAACGTACCGGGCACGAACCAATCCTCGGCGAGCATCAGGAACGGATCGTATTCCTCCCAATGCCCCGCCTCCAGCACCAGACGCACCGTGTGCTCTTCGGTACCGCCGGGCTGGGTGACCGCGTCGACCACCCTGGCGACGGCACGCTCGACCTTCGGGGCCTGCTTCGACTTTCGGGGCTGCGGGTCGGGCATGAACGGAACCTAGCGGAAGACTTCGATTCCGGTGGCCTTGAAGCTGGCGTAGACCTCCATTCCCTCCCGCAGCCCAAGGCTCACGACCGCCTGGTCGGTCACCTCGGCAACCAATGGAGGATTGGTATGGAGGGCGACGCGAACCCGCTCGCCATGCGGTGGCTCGGGAATCAGCTCCGCCACGGTTCCCGCGAAACAGTTCTGAGCGCTGCCTCTGGGTGACTCGCGAAAGAGGGCGATCTCGCGAGGATTGATGACCGCGAATGCCTCCCCCTCCCCCTCGCCACCCGGATCGACGATGGAGAGATCCCCCTCCGCCGAACGGAGCCGGGCGACTCCGTTCGCGCGCTCGACGATCCGGCCGCGAAACAGGTTGACCCCCAGAAAGGCAGCGACGTAACTCGACCGCGGATGGCGGAGTAGATCGTCGCGGGTTCCAACCTGGGTGACGGCTCCCGCCTCCATGGCGGCGATCCGGTCACCGAACACCATCGCCTCGACCGGCTGGTGGGTCACATACACGGTCATGCAGGTGAGCTCGGCCAGCAGCCGGCGCAGCTCACCCCTGACCGACTGGCGGGTCCGGAGATCGAGAGCCGACAGCGGCTCATCGAGCAACAGGAGCTCGGGCTCGAGGACCAGCGCGCGGGCCAGGGCCGCCCGCTGCTGCTGGCCACCTGACAGCTCGCGCGGGCGCCGCGCCGCGAGATCGGAAATCTGCATGCGCTCCAGCGCGCGAGCGACCCGGTCGCGCACCTCCCGGGAAGGCCGCCGCACTGCCCGCAGTCCGAACGCCACGTTCTCGAACACGGTGAGATGGGGAAACAAGGCGTAATCCTGCGATACGTAGCCGACCGGCCGGCGCCAGGGCGGCTCATCGATGCCGCTGGCCCGGTCGCACAGCACGGCCGCGTTCACCGCGATCCTGCCCCGGTCCGGCCGCTCCAGCCCGGCAACCAGCCGCAGGAGCGTGGTCTTCCCCGCCCCGCTCTCGCCTACGATCACCAGTGTTTCCGCGCCGGCGAGGGTGAGCGCCGCCTCCAGCGTGAAGTCGCCGAAGCGTTTGGAGACCGCAGCCTCAAACCCCACGTCCGCTCCTCATCTTCTTATCCGCGCGATCGAGGCCCAGGGAGCCAGCCGCAGGCCGAACAGCACGGTGAACGAAAGGATGACGAGCAGCACCGACAGCGCGACGGCGGCATCGACATCGGTTTGCAGCGCGGTATAGACCGCCAGCGGCATGGTCTGGGTGCGGCCGAGGAGATTGCCGGCGAAGGTGATCGTCGCCCCGAATTCGCCCAGCGCGCGCGCCCAGGACATGGCGGCCCCCGCCAGCACCGACGGCAGTGCCAGCGGCAGCGAGACCCGAAAGAAGCGATAGGCCGGAGGAGCGCGGAGCGTGGCGGCGGCGTCGAGGTAGCGACGATCCACCGACGCGAAACCCGCCGCCGCCGAGGACACGAAGAAGGGGACGGACACGAAAACCTGAGCCACGACAACGGCGAGCGTGGTGAACGGCAGCGTGATCCCCAGCGCCTGCAAGGCCCCGCCGGCCAGGCCCGAACGCCCGAAGGCGAGCAGCAGGCCGACGCCGGCCACGGTCGGCGGCAGCACGATGGGCAGCTCGACCATCGTCTCGATCACCCGCTTGCCCCGGAACTCTTTGGTGGCAAGCAAGAAGGCGACCGGGAGGCCCAGGACGACGACGGCGACGGTGGCGCCGAGGCTGGTCACCGCACTCAAACGCAGCGCGCTCAAGACCATCGGCTCGCGGAGCCGGCGCCAGAGCTCCGCGGGCGGCAGTTTCACCAGCAGGCTCAACAGTGGTAGCGCGACCAGGCACAGCAGCAACCCCACGGCGAGGATCGCGGCCGTACGAGCCAGCACCTCGCCGACTTGCGGCCGGGTCCCACTCACTTGAAGCCGTTGCTCTCGAGGATTCGTTGGCCCGCGGGAGAGAGCAAGAGACCGACGAATTCGTGCGCCGCGGACGCATTCCTCGCATGCCGCAGGATGGCCACCGGATACTGCGCCAGGACATTGCCCGCCGCGGGGATCTCGATCTGACGCACCTGCGCGCCGACCTCCGGGGTCATGTCACTCACATAAACGATCCCCGCATCGGCTTCGCCGAGTTGAACCTTGGTCACCACGCCCCTCACGGTCTCCTCGTTCGAGACGACGTTGCCGAGGGTCTTCGCTTCGTATCCCACCGGGAATCCTGGATTCCGGGCCAGGTTGGCAATCACCTGGCGCGCATAGCGGCCCGCGGGAACGGTTTCGCCCGCCAATACCAGCTTGACGCCCTTGCGGGAGAGATCCTCGAGCCGGGTGATGTGCCCGGGGTTATTCACCGGGACGATGACCGTGAGATGGTTGTGGGCGAAGATTTGCGGGGTTCCGTTGACGAGGCCGGCATCCTCCACCACGCGCATCGACGGCTCATCCGCTGCAGCGAAGAGGTCGGCCGCTGCCCCTTGCTTGATCTGGAACGCGAGCACCTGCGAGCCGCCGAAATTGAAGTCCAGCTTGAGCCCCGGAAGGCGCGTCTGCACCGTGTCGCCCAGCTGGCTGAAGGCGCGGGAGAGCGATGCGGCGGCGAAGACCGTGAGGGTCTGCGGTTGACTGCGCTCGGCGATCCGGCTGCACCCCGACGAGACGGAGAAAACGGCAATCGCGAGAAGGCGGGAGGGACACCGTGCGCGCATGTGCGCGAATGTAAGGCCTCCGCTACCCCTCGCGCAGCACCTCGGCCGGATCGACGGCCGCCGCGCGCCGGGCCGGCACCCAGCCGGCCAAGGCGCCCACCACTGCCAGCACCGCCGCGGCGGCGCCGAAGGTGGCGGCGTCGTGCGGTCCCAACCCATAGAGCAGCGATCCCGCGAAGCGCACCAGCCACCAGCTGGCCACCAGTCCGATCCCCACACCGGACCCGATCAGCAGCGCCACCCGCCGAAGCACCTGCTTCACCAACCCTGCCGGAGACGACCCGAGGGCCAGGTAGATACCTAGCTCGGTGCGCCGGCGAGTAACCGAGTAGGAGGTGATGCCATACAGTCCCAGGCCCGCGAGGAGCAAGGCGAGCGCACCGAAGAACCCCGAGAGCATCGCCACCAGGCGCTCCTGATTCATTGAGTCGTTGATCTGGTCCGCCAGGACGGAAAACGACAGCGATATCTGCGGATCGATCCCCTCCACGACCTGCGTGACCGTCCTGGTGAGCAGGCCCGGGGCGCCACCAGACGCGCGCACCGTCAGGGAGGCGAAGGTGAGCGGCCCGTCACTTTGTGCCATGGGGAGGTAGACCGTGGGCGGAATGGTGTCGCGCAGCGAGAGGTAGACCGCGTCCCGGGCGACTCCGACGACCCGCATGGCGGGCCGAGCCAGGCCGGGAATTCCCTCCTGCTTGATACGGTGCTCGAGCGCGCTCCCCCCCTGGAAGAAGCGGCGCTCGAACGCCTGGTTGACGATGGCGACCGGCTCGGCCCCGGTTCGGTCACGCTCATCCAGGTCACGGCCGGCGACCAGTGCGGTGCCGTACGTACCAAACCATCCCGGGCTGATGAGGTTCACGTTCGCGAGACGGTCGTCCCCCGTGGGCCCCGGTTCGCCCACGAGGTCGAAGTCGCTATTCCAGGTCATGCCGCTCACCGGCACGACCACCGCGACCGCGGCGGTGGCGACGCCCGGCGCCTGGAGCGTCGCGCGGCGAATCCGGTCGAACAGCTCGGCGCGATCCTCCGGCTTCACGCCGGCCTGCTGGGTATTCAGGCTCACCGCCAGCAACCGCTCCTTGTCGAATCCCGGATTCATGCGAGCGAGCGTCCCGAAGGTGCGCACGAACAGGCCGGCGGCCACCACCAGGACCAGCGAGAGCGCGACCTGAGCCACCACCAGCACGCCGGCAAGCCGTCCACCCCGCGCGCTGGTTCCGCGGCCCTGCTCTTTCATCGCCTCGATCGGCTCGACCCGGCTCGCCCGGAACGCGGGCGCGGTTCCGAATGCCACAGCGGTCAGGACTGCAACGGCCGCGGTAAATGCGAGCACACGCCAATCGAGCGACAGATCCAGAAATGCCGCATTCGCCTGGGTGGAGAGCTGGCGCGCCAGCAGCCGGCTGCCCCAGAGCGCGAAGAACAATCCCAGGAAGGCGCCCGCTCCCGATAACAGGACGCTCTCGGCCAGCACTTGCCGCACCAGGGCCCAGCGGCTCGCGCCGATCGCCTGCCGCACCGAGAGTTCGTGCCGCCGCGCGGTGGCCCGCGCCAGCTGGAGGTTGGCGATGTTGGCGCACGCGATCAGCAGCACCAGTCCCACGACCGCCATGAGCGCCGTCAGCGGTTGCCGGTAGGTGGAGCGGAGAAAGGAGGCGCCGGTAGCCGCTGGCGTGACGGCGAACCCGTCCTTGAGGTAGCGCGCCTGGGCCTCGGAGCCATAATTGGGGGGCATGGTCGCATCGCGGATCTGCGGGATCAAGACGCTCAGCGCCGACCGTGCCGCGGCGACGGATTGTCCCGGCTGGAGCCGGCCCATGACGGTGAGCCACCAGGTGGAACGCCGGTCCAGAAAGCTTTCGGGGCCTCGGAGGATGGGCTCCGTGCCGATCGGGACCAGCACGTCGAACCGGCGTCCGACGTCGGGCCCGAAGAAGCTCGAGGGCGTGACGCCCACGATCGTATAGGTCACGTTGCTCATGGTCAGGGGCCGGCCGATCACGTCTCCGGCGCCCCCGAACTTCCTTTGCCAGAATCCGTAGCTGATCATGGCGACCGGACCGTCGGGGCCACCTCCGCGGCGGTCGTCGGCCGGCGTCAATCCGCGCCCCAGCATGGGCGATACGCCGAGCGTCTGGAGAAAGGAACCGCTCACCCAGAATCCGGTCACCGGATCCGCCGGCCCTCCCTGGGCCAGGTTGAAGCGGGCCGATCCCCATGCGGTGACCGCCTCGAGAAAATCCCCGTGGTCCCGAATCTGTTCCCAGATGGGATTGGTCAGGACCCGGTTGATGACGACCAGCCGTTGCGGCTCCCGCACCGGAAGCGAGCGCAGCAAGAGGCTGTTGATCAATGAAAAGATCGCGGTATTGGCGCCGATTCCGAACGCGAGCGATAGGATCGCGACCAGCGTCACGAGCGGATTCGCGTGCAAGGCGCGCACGGCATCACGGAAATCCCGCACAGCGGCTCCGAACCAGGGATGTCGGTTAGACAACGGACGCGAGCGGATCGTTGCGTGGGCCTTGTGTGGCGGCGGCCCGGGTTTAACCGTTAGGACGACGATGAAGCTCAAGATGAAGCTCAGCACTCGGCTGTTGCTGCCGCTGCTTCCCACGGTCGCGGGTATCATGGCCGCCTACGGCGTATGGACGCTGGCGCAGCGTGAGGCCACGCTGGTGCCCGAGGCTCAACGCGAGGCCCGCGTGTTCGGCCGGGCCCTGGGGCTCGCTTTCGAATACGCGCTCCGTGATCTCAAGGAAGACCAGGTCCAACGCATCATCAATGAAATCAGCCGCGAGCCGAACATTTACGGCATCCTGGTTTACGACGCGCAAGGCCACCTCCTCATCATTTCCGATCCGCTCAAGCAGATGGATGCTGCGCCGACGGCCCTGCTGCACCAGGTATTGACCCGGGGCGATATGGTGAACTTCGAGCGCCAAATCGAAGATCAGACCGTGTATTCGGTCATCCGGCCGATCCGCGACGCCCGGCAACGTGTCACCGGCGCCCTGGAAATCGCCCAGCCCTTCGGCTTTGTCGAGGCGGAAAAGGCCCGTACCAGTCGGCGGTTCCTGCTCAACACCCTGACGCTGTTGGTAGCGGTCACCATTCTGACGGTGTGGCTGGTGCGTCGTCTCATCCTGCGGCCGCTGGACGAGCTGGTGCGCGGGGCGCGCGCGCTGAGTCGTGGAGAGCTGGCCTACCGGATTTCGGAAGACCGCGACGTCGGTGAGCTGAGCGAGGTGGCGCAGGAATTCAACCGGATGGCGCACCGGCTGGAAGCAGCCCGCGTGCAGGTGTTGCGCGAGGCGGAAGAACGGTTGGAGCTGGAGCGCCGGCTGCGCGATGCCGAGAAGCTGGCGGGGATCGGCCGGGTGGCGGCGGGCCTCGCCCATGAAGTCGCCGCTCCGCTCAACGTGATTTCCGGCCGTGCCGAGATGATGCTCAAGGAGGATATGGCCCCCGCCGGCCGCGAGCGCAACATCCGCATCATCGTGGAACAGATCGCTCGCATCACCAACGTCATCAGCAGCCGGCTCGACTTCGCGCGGCGCCGGGAGCCCCGGGTGGGACCGGTGAATCTCGCCAACGTGGTCGACCGGATCGCCGACTATCTGAGCGCGGAGTTCACCGCTCGCGAGATTCGCTTCACCCGCGAAGGAAGCTGCGAAGCCTGGGTGAAGGGCGATGCCGACCTGCTGCATCAGGCACTCACCAACCTGATACTCAATGCGGTTCACTCCCTCGAGGGCGTGAACGATCGTGAGCGGCTGATCACGCTTCATCTCCGCGGTCCCGACGCGGTGACTGCCTCCGAAGAGGGACACGTGACCATCGACATCGTGGATAACGGTCGCGGAATTCCCGACGATCTCCTGCCCCGCATCTTCGAGCCCTTCTTCACTACGAAACCGCGCGGCACCGGCCTGGGGTTGGCGCTCACCCGCGGCATCATCGAGGATCACGGAGGAACGATCGAGGTGATGGGAGCCGCCGGATTAGGCGCTTGTTTCCGGATCACGCTGGGCGCCACCCTCCGGGCCGTGACCGTCGATGCTTGACCGTATCGTTGTGGTCGAAGACGATCGGGAGCTCAACAGCTTCCTGACCGAGATGCTCACCCAGGCGGGGTACGAGGCTGTGGGGTTCGAGACCGCGGACGCGGCGCTGCGCGCCCTCTCCGCGGGTGACGCCGACTTGGTCATCACCGATCTGATCCTGCCGGGCATGCGGGGACAGGAGTTGCTGACGCAGCTCCGGCAGCGGAGACCCGAGCTGAACATTGTGATCATCACCGCTTTTGGGTCCATCGAGTCAGCCATCGAGCTGGTGAAGGCGGGTGCGTATGACTACCTGACCAAACCATTCGGCAACGACGAGCTGCTGCTCACGGTCCAACGGGCCCTGGCCGACAGCGGATCGGGACGTGAGATGGCTCGCCTGTCGCGCGCCGGGAGCGCAGTGCCACCGGGATTCGTGGGGAGCAGCGAGCCGATTCGCGCGCTGTTCCGGCTGGTGCAACGCGCCGCCCACACGGCTCGACCGGTCCTCATCACCGGGGAAAGTGGGGCCGGCAAGGAACTGGTGGCCCGCGCACTGCATCAAGGGTCGGGACGGCCGACGTTCGTCGCCGTCAACTGCGCCGCGCTTCCTCGCGAACTGCTCGAGTCGGAACTGTTCGGCCACGAGCGCGGCGCCTTCACCGGCGCGACCCGGGACAAGAAGGGTCTCCTGGAAGCGGCGCACCGCGGGACACTGTTCCTGGACGAAATCGGTGAGCTCCCGCTAGCGTTGCAACCCAAACTGCTCCGCGCGCTCGATGCCGGAGAAGTGCGGCGGCTGGGTGCGAGCGAGCCTCGCCACGTGGATGTGCGCGTGATCGCCGCTACCAATCGCAACCTGGAGGACGAGGTCCACGAGGGCCGGTTTCGGGAAGACCTCTTCTGGCGACTCAACGTCCTGCATATCCACGTGCCGCCACTGCGCGAGCGCGGGTCCGACATTCGCCTGTTGGCGGAGCAGTTCCTGGAGGCGAGCACGGCAGGCGCACTCCTCAAGCGGCGCATCTCCGCCCAAGCGATGACGTTGCTCGACGCCTATCCCTGGCCGGGCAATGTTCGTGAGCTGCGTAACGCGATCGAGCAAGCGGCGACACTCGCGTCCGGCGCCGAGATCCGTCCTGAAGACCTTCCGCCCCGCGTCCGCGAAGGCGCCGGCATGGTCGCAACACTTACCGACGCTTCGGCAAGACGCCTTTCACTGCGTGATCTGGAGCGGGCTTACATCCTCGAAGTCGTTCGCCAGGCCGAAGGGAACCGCTCTCGCGCCGCCGAGGTTCTGGGACTCGACCGGAAGACACTCTACCGCAAACTCGAGGAGTATCGGGAGCAAGGCGTTTCGATTCCCTGAAGTCGCGCGGGTTGCTCCCGTCTCTTGGTCTCGCCGCCGTGTCCCATCTTGCCCCGCACGTGGCGGATCGCCCCAGCATCATCCCCTCCCTCTCCACTGTTCCTCAAAGACGGCAATGACTTAGCAAGCTGGTGCGCACGGTATGCGCCTTGCCTTACCGAGTGTGCCGTCCATGCAATCTTCCCTTCTGCTCGCAACTGATTTCTCGCCTTCCTCGGCCGCTGCCTTCGAGGAGGCACACTGGCTGGGTGAGCGTCTGGGCGTCACCCCGGAGATCCTGCACGTCGCGGAAGACAACGAAGGGAACGAATGGCGACATCACCCCTCCGCCCGTCTCTGGCTCGCGACCACGGGTCTGGAAGAGTCGGCGGTCATCACCCGTTCGGGCATTCCCTGGGTCGAGATCGTGCGCCGCGTGCAGGAGACCAGCCCGGCGCTGCTGGTCATCGGCAGCCACGGTCAATCCGGTTTTCATCCGCTTCGCCTGGGTTCCACGGCGGAGAGGCTGGGGAGCGGCGCTCCCTGTCCGGTGGTTCTGGTGAGCGTTCGGGCCGCCTTCGCGCCGAGGTATTCATCATCTAGCCATTCGTTGTCATCCTGAAGTGAAAGGAGCGGTCATGGATCCAAACACATTCCGGATAGCGATGTCTTTCACCGTCGCGGTCGCTTTCATCGCCTGCGGTGGGAAGTCCCCGGCCGCCGCGCCTTCCCCGATGCCGGTGGAGGAACGGGTGGCGAATGCCGAGCCGCCGCGAGTGGAGCCGGATGCCGATGCCGATCGGCTACGGCGCGAGCGGGAGGACGAGATGCGACGCCGCTCGAACGCTGACCGCGCCACGCTGGCCGAAATGATCCATTTCGATTTCGACCGGGCCGACATCCGGCCCGAAGATCGGCCGCTCCTCGACGCCAAGCTTGCTATCCTGCGCGCGGATCCAACCGTCGTGTTGCACATCACCGGCCACGCCGACGAGCGGGGATCCGACGAATACAACCTTGCGCTCGGCATGCGGCGCGCTCTAGCCGCTAGCGGCTACCTCCGTACCAGGGGTATCGATGCGGCGCGTCTCACCGCTACGAGCCGGGGCGAGGAGCAACCGCTCGATCTACGCCAGACCGAGGCCGCGTGGGCGGCGAACCGCAGGGCGGAGTTCGCGATCCCCGCATCCAGTACCGGCTCCCCCGAATAGGGCACCGGCCACCCCAGACATCGACGAGGTCCCTC
Organism: Gemmatimonadota bacterium; assembly: GCA_016209985.1. Taxonomy (GTDB): domain Bacteria; phylum Gemmatimonadota; class Gemmatimonadetes; order Gemmatimonadales; family GWC2-71-9; genus SHZT01. Next base: position 20,053 of record JACQVB010000276.1, read on the forward strand.
AATGGTGCTCCCCATGCCGCTCCTGCTCTTTCGGCCGGCCACGGCCTTGATTGTCGCGCTGGCCTTGGCAGGGTGTTCGAAATCCAAGCCGCCGACTATCTCCCGGGGACCCGCACAGGCGGTGAGAGAAACCGCCCCTACCCCACCGGCGCCCTTGGTGCGGGAGGTGCACTTCGATTTCGATCGCGCCGACATCCGCCCGCAGGATCGATCGGTCCTGGACGCCAAGATTCCGCTGCTGCGCGCCGACCCCTCGATCAAGCTCAGGATCGACGGGCACACCGATAGCCGGGGCTCGCGGGAGTACAATCAGGCGCTGGGCCTGCGACGCGCCAACGCCACCAAGCGATACCTCGTGTCCGGAGGAATAGCCGCGACGCGATTGGAAACGCGCAGCTTCGGCGAGGACCATCCGGTGGACCCGCAAGCGAACGAGCAGGCCTGGGCGAAGAATCGGCGCACGGAGTTCCAGATTCAGGCGCCGGCCACGCCGGCCCGCCGGTAGCCGACCGTTGAGTGATGGGGCGGTCATCCTCCTGGATTTCGGTGGTACGCTCGACGCCGATGGCGTCCCCTGGGAGGACCGCTTCTTCTCGATCCATCGCCAGGGAGGGAGTCGGGTCTCGCGCGCAGCGTTCGTCACCGCTTTCCAGCAGTCCGAGCGCGCGATGGCGGAGCTCGCCGGCATCGAATCGCTGGGATTCCGCGCGATGATTCACACGCAGGCCGAGCTGCTGGCCACCATCCTCGAGCAACCGTCGCCCGATCCCGATTGGGTCGCTGATCGGTTCTATCTCGGATCGCTCGCGATGGTGCACCGCAATCGCCGGGTTCTCGAGACGCTCGCGAGCGCGGGACATCGGATGGCGGTGGTGTCCAACTTCACCGGCAATCTCGACCGCTGTCTCGAAGAGCTGGAGCTGGACCGGTACTTCGCGGTCACGGTCGACTCCGCGCTGGTGGGTTATGCCAAGCCGGACACCCGCATTTTCCTCAGGGCGGCCGAAGCTCTGGGCCCCTCGCCCACCGGCGCGGCGTGCTGGATCGTCGGCGACAACCCCGAAGCCGATATCCGACCCGCCGCGGCACTCGGGTACGAGAGTGCCTGGATCGCTCCCGCGGTCCGGGGCACGCCGGCGGGCCTCAGCCCCACGGCCCGTATCGAATCCCTCGCCATACTTCCGGACCTCCTCGGGTGCCCATGAACGGGCTCATTCTCGCGGCTGGCGAAGGCAGCCGCCTCGCGGCCGATGGTATCACCCAGCCGAAGGCCATGGTGCAAGTATCGGGGCGCCCGCTGCTGGTGGGACTGGTGGAGACGCTCGAGATGCTGGGCTGCTCCACCATCACCTGCATGGTGCCGGCCGATCGAGCGGGCCCGCTGGCGGCGGCGCTTCCGCGCCCGGGGCATGCCGTGATCGGCTGCCAGACGCCCTCCTCGCTGCACACCCTGGCTCATGGTCTGGCAGCGGTACCTCCCGGCCCGGTCTTCTGCACGATGGTGGACTCGGTAATGCCTCGCCGCGACTGGAAGAAGTTGTATGCCGGCATCACGCGCGCATTGGCCGCCGGCGCCGAGCTGGTGCTCGCGGTCACTCCCTATGTGGCCGACGACCGGCCGGTGTACGTGGTGCGCGATGGCGATGGAGCCGTGCGCGAGGTGCGGGACGAGCCGGTTGACCCTCCTTGCGTCACCGGCGGTGTGTACGGCCTGAGCAGCGTGGCGCGCCTGGCTCCACGCAACGCAGTCGAGCGCGGAGTGAAGCGCATGCGGGAATTTCTTCAGTCCGCGGCGCGTGGGGGGCTGCGCACCACCGCGGTCGAAGTCCCCAAGATCATCGACCTGGATCGGGCCAGCGATCTGAGCGAGGCCAGAACCTGGTTTGCCGCCGAGGGCGCGCGATGAGCCGGCTGGTGGCCTTGTACCGGAACCCGACCTACTCCCCGCTCCAGCATCGCACCAACGACTCCGCGATCCTGCGGGAGACCGCCAGCGAGATGGCGCGGGCCGGCTGGGAGGTCACCAGCGCCAGCGAGATGGAAGTGGCGCGGGGGGACATCCCCGCCGGGGATCTCTATCTGAACATGTGCCAGGGCATCCAGGCGTCCGAAGGGCTCGCGACCAGTCACCGGCTTGCGGGCCGCGTGGTGAAC
>JACQVB010000279.1 GCA_016209985.1 Gemmatimonadota bacterium
GAGCCGGTGGAGCGCGGGCAAGGACCTCTCGTGGGAGCCGCTGCGGATCGAACGGGTGTGCGAAGTCAAATACGACCATCTGCAGGGGAACCGGTTCCGCCACGCCGCGGTCTTCCTGCGCTGGCGGCCGGATAAGAGACCTGAGGACTGCCGCTACGATCAGCTCGAGGTCACGAAGGCCTACGAGCTGGCGAAGGTATTTTCCACAGGGTCCTAGCAACCCTCCCACGGGTGACGGTGTCCAAACGGCAATGACGTTCGAGAACCTGAAGCAGGACTTCACCTACGCCGTTCGCGGCCTCCGCGCAAAGCCGGGCTTTGCCGCCGCGGTGATCGCGACCCTCGGCCTCGGCATCGGGGCCAATGCCGCGATGTTCGGCATCGTGGACCGTCTGCTCTTCCGGCCTCCCGCCCTGATGAAGCATCCGGAGACCGCGCACCGAGTCTACTTCTACCAGACATTTCGGGGGAAAGAAAATACTGGGGGTAGCGGACAGTACGTCCGTTACCGGGACCTGGTGAAGTTCACCAAGTCGTTCTCCGGCCTTGCCGGCTACAGCCAGCGGGATCTCGCCGTCGGGGTGGGAGAAGCAGCGCGCGAACGACACATCGGCGCGGTAAGCGCCACCTTCTTCGACTTCTTCGATGCGCCACCGGTGGCCGGGCGCTATTTCACCGAGGCTGAAGACCAGCCGCCTTCGGGGGCATCGGTCGCCGTGATCAGCTATGCGATGTGGCGAACCGACTACGGGGGGCGGCGGGACGTGCTGGGGTCCACCATCCAGATCGGCCCGGTCGTCTACACCATCATCGGCGTCGCGCCGCGCGGGTTCGTGGGGCTTTGGCCCGACAAGCCGCCCGCCGCGTTCATTCCGATCACCAGCTACGCCTCGGCAGCCTTCGTCGGTTTCATCAGGGACGGCTCGAACTGGTGGGAGACCTACAGCCTGGGGTGGATGTCCACCATTGTCCGGCGAAAGCCGGGCGTAAGCAGGGAGACCGCGAACGCTGACCTCACGAACGCGTTCCTGCAGAGTTACGAGGCCCAGCGCATTGAGCAGAAGGGGGTGACGCCCGCCAGCATCACCCACCCGCACGCGATCGCGGGATCAATACTGGCCGAGCGCGGGCCGAACGCCTCGAATGTTTCGAAGGTGGCCACCTGGGTGGGCGGGGTATCGGTCATCGTCCTCCTCATCGCGTGCGCCAACGTCGCCAATCTGCTCCTCTCCCGCGCCCTGCACCGGCGGCGCGAGATCGCCTTGCGGTTGGTCCTCGGCGTCACCCGCGGACGTCTGATTTCCCAGCTCCTCACCGAGAGCACGGTGCTCGCACTGCTCGGCGGTGTCGCGGGCGTGTTCATCGCGCATTGGGGCGGCGCCGCCCTCCGGGCATTTCTGCTCGAGAAGAGCGAAGCCGCCGCCGGCTTCCGGGATCCGCGGACGCTGCTCTTCGCTGGCGGAGCCGCCCTCATCGTCGGCCTGCTCAGCGGTCTCGCTCCCGTGCTCCAGGCGCGACGCGCGGATCTGACGGGCGACCTCAAGGCGGGCGCGCGCGAAGGAACCTACGGGCGCTCACGTACCCGCATCGTACTCCTGTTGCTGCAAGGCGCCCTTTCGGTGGTTCTCCTCGTGGGCGCGGGCCTATTCGTTCGCAGCGTACGGAACGTGCAGGCGATTCCGCTGGGCTACGATGTGGATCCGATTCTCGTCGTGGGTCTCAACATGCGGGGCGTGACACTCGACAGCGCCCGTGCGGTCGAGCTGCGGCAGCGCCTGCGAGAAACCGCGAAGAGGATCCCCGGGGTCGAAAACGCAAGTCTCCAGGCAGCGATTCCTTTCTGGAGCACGACCAGCTTCGGGCTCTACGTCGACGGCATCGATACCGTCAGCCGCCTGGGCCAGTTCGATCTCAACATGGTTTCGTCCGAGCACTTTGCGACCCTGGGCACCCGCATCCTTCGCGGAAGGGGAATCCAGGAAACCGACGTCGCGGGCGCACCCAAGGCGGTCGTGGTGAGCGAAGCAATGGGGAAGGTGCTGTGGCCCGGGAAGGACCCGATTGGCCAATGTCTGCGCGTGATTGCCGATACACTTCCCTGCACCTACGTCGTGGGAATCGCCGAGAACATCAAGGAGCAGAGTCTCGGAACCGACTCGGGCTATTACTACTATCTGTCCATCGCGCAGCAGAACCCCCGCAGGGGAGGGCTCTTCGTCCGCACCCGAGGCGACGGGCACCGTTACGCCGAGACCGTCCGGCGCCGGTTGCAACAGGAAATGCCTGCCGCGTCATACGTCACTATCACCCCGTTCGCCGACATCATCGGGTCGCAGAAGCGGTCGTGGCGCCTGGGTGCCACCATGTTCGTCGCCTTCGGCGGCCTGGCTCTCGTCCTGGCGGCCATCGGCCTCTACAGCGTCATCGCATACAACGTGGCACAGCGCACCCATGAGCTGGGCGTGCGCGTCGCGCTGGGAGCGCGCATGGGCGACCTGGTGCGGCTGGTGGTGACCGACGGGTTGCGGCTGGCCGGCATCGGGGTGGGCGTCGGCGCCGCTATCGCCCTCTGGGCGGGAAAATGGGTGACACCGCTCCTGTTCCAGGTCTCGCCAAAGGATCCCACAGTCTTCCTGTTCGTCACCCTGACGCTCGCGGCGGTGGCCGTCCTGGCAAGCTGGATTCCAGTGCTGCGGGCCTCGCGGGTCGACCCCAACGTGGTGCTACGATCCGAATAGCGTCGCCGGCCGCCGAAGAACACCTTCGCCGACACCTTTCTAAAGGTCCGCTTCAAACTCTTTTCATGTTTTCTTCACCGATCAGGAACGATATGACTGATCCCCGCGCCCGGAGGGGATGCATTGGTCCTGAAATACAGTCAGCAGACGCCAGGCCCCACCTACCGCTACAACGATGAGGAAGTGGGAGAAATCCAGGCCGAGGCGCATGGCGCTGCCTCCCTCGAGGAGCTCCACTGCCCCCGGGACCACCGGCAATTGCGAGTGTTTTTCGCGGAGTTCAGGCCCGTACCCCCCGGGCAGCCCACCCGTGGTGTGCTGCACGGCGAATGGGGCGACGTCACCGTGATTAGCGTGGCGTGCCCCAGTTGCCAGGGTGGCCGGCCTCGAATCTCCCTGCTGCGCGACTAAGCCTCACCCGCCCGGCTGCTCGTTGGGGTCGAGCGCTTCCTGGGCCGGTCTGAGCGCGGCCGGCACGTGCTCCAGGTTCACCCGAATCCGGGTCCAGGTGGTAAAGCGACCGCGCATCGCATCCACCAGTACGGCGGCCGGCTCCAGGTGCGGCATGACCTCCGGATGGCGTGCTTTCCAGCGCTCGAGTCCCGCGAGCGCGTCCTCCTTCTTCTGCGCGCGCCCGATCTCGATCAGCGGGTGCCTCGACGTGCGGCGCTTGGATGGCTGCACCCGTGCCGGCTCTCCCCGTTGCTTCTTGTAGTGCGGCGGCCAGGGCGCGTCGCCAAGGCCTTCCTTCTCGTGCCGCGCCGCCAGCTGGAGCAGTGCCTCGAGCGAGCCGGCGTGCTCGTCGATGCCTGAGTGGCGGTCGCCGATCCTGGCAAAACGCTTCGGCATCGTCACCAGGGTAAAGTCGGCGGGGTCGCAACTGTCCACCTCCTCCCAACTAATCGGTGCCGACACGCGCGCATCGGCGGTGGGTCGCACCGAGTAGGCCGAGGCCACGGTACGGTCCTTGGCGTTCTGGTTGTAATCCACGAACACGCCGTGGCGCTCCTCTTTCCACCACTTGCTGGTGGCGATTTTCGGCGCGCGCCGCTCGACCTCACGGGCGAGCGCCAGCGCGGCCCGGCGGACCTCATCGAAGCTCCAGCGCCTCTCGATCCGCACGTTGACATGCATGCCGCGCGAGCCCGAAGTCTTGGGCCAGCCGACCAATCCAAAATCCTTGAGCGTGGCCTCGGCCACGTGCGCCACCTCGCGCACCTGGGTCCACTCCACGCCGGGCACCGGATCCAGGTCCACCCGCAGCTCGTCGGGATGCTCCAGGTCTTCGGCGCGCACCGGATGGGGATGCAGCTCGAGGCACGCGAGATTCGCCATCCAGGCGAGGGCCGCGGCATCGCGGGGCACCACCTCGTCTGCGCTCCTACCGGAAGGAAAGCGCAGCGATACCACCTCGATCCATGGCGGGCGCGAGGTCGGGGCGCGCTTCTGATAGAAGAATTCGCCGGCGATGCCGTTGGGATAGCGCACCAGCATGTTGGGCCGGCCGCCGGCGCCGCGGAGTGCGCCTTCGGCTACCGCGAGGTAGTAGCGGACCAGGTCGAGCTTGGTGTGGCCCGCCTCGGGAAAGAGGATCTTCCCGGGATGGGAGATCGCCACCTCGTGGCCGTGGACCACGAGCAATTCGCGGTCGCCACCCTTCTTGTCTAATGCACGGCGTGATTCCCGCATAGGCGAAAGATGAGTTGCGAGGCGATCTAAGTCGCGACCTTGCCGGCGCGCCGCAGCGCGTCGATGCTCCAGGGCCCAGGCCCTGCGGCCGAGAAGTAAAGCCAGAGGAAGCAGTAGAACACCGCATCCGTGCCTTGGTTGAGCACCGGCCAAAAACCGTTCGGCGCGTGACCGTAGAAGTACGCGACCGCCATTTCGCCCGAGAGGATGAAGGCTACGGGGCGGGTGAAGAGCCCCAACAGCAGGAGCGATCCTCCGACGGTCTCCAGAATACCGGCCACCCAGGGCAGCGATCCCATGGGTGCGGTGCCGCCGCCCGGCATGATGGCGGCGGGAAACGCAAACCACTTGGCGGTTCCTACCTGGATGAAGAGAAAGGCAGCGACGATCCGCAGCATACCGAGCAGGTATGGAGTCCAGGATTGCCACTTCATGAGGCTCCTCCGCTTTCCTGATTGACGGTCGAGCCGGCTGGTGCCTTGAGGCAACGCTCCAATAGACGGGCATCCCCCAAGCGTTCGACCTGGCCGGCAAAGGCATCGGTTGGACCACGCCACCGCAGCTCGTCCACATCGCGGAAGAGGTCCGCGTCGGTTCTCAGTGTAGCCAGATTCTTGAACAGCAGGGCCAGGTCGCGGCTCTCGCCCAGTACGTTCGGCGGGAAGTCCTCGATGACGCCGTACTGATTCAGCAGTCTTGCCGCCGTGGCCGAACCGATTCCCGAGATGCCGGGGTACCCATCCTGCGGGTCTCCCACCAGCGCGAGGAAATCGGGAATGAAAGTGGGCCGGACCCCGAACTTTGCGCGAACGCCATCCGCGTTGCGAATCTGATTTCCTCGACGGTCCACCTGAACCACCCGGTCGCCCCGGACGCATTGCGCCAGGTCCTTGTCGTTCGCCCAGATACAGACTTTTTCGACGCTCGCGTCTTCCGCGGCGATCCGGGCCGCGGACGCGAGCGCGTCGTCGGCTTCCAGCTCGACCATGGGCCATACGGCGATACCCATGGCGGCGAGCGCCTCTTCCAGCGGATGGAATTGGGCGAGGAGCGCAGGCTCGATGCCCTCACCGGTCTTGTAGTCCGCCCAGATGCCGTTGCGGAAGGACTCGATGACGTGATCGGTGGCCACCCCGAGATGCGTCGCACCCTTCTCGATCATCTGCAACACGGTGTGCAGTACGCCGATCACGGCGCCGAAGGGCGGATCGCCGTCCTTCTTGAAGCGGCGCAGGCCGTAGAAATGGCGGAACAGTTCGTAGGTGCCATCGAGCAGATGAACGATCATGCCGGCGTGCACTGTGCGGCGCGGTCGAGCAGGAGCCGGCGCTGGCTCTGGTTCCGGGTGAGTGCGGCCGCGCGCTCGAACTCGGCCCGCGCCTCGTCGAACCGGCCGAGCTTGGACAGCAGGTCTCCCCGCACGCTGGGCAATAGGTGATACCCCGTGAGGGATGCCTCCGCGGTCAGTGGGTCGGCGATTTCGAGGCCGGCGGCGGGGCCGAACGCCATGGCGTACGCGACCGCGCGATTCAGCTCCACGATGGGCGAGGGGGTGAGCTGTGCCAGGGCATCGTACAGCGCCGTGATCCGGGTCCAATCGGTCTCTTCCGCGGTTCGCGCCCGCGCGTGGCAAGCGGCGATGGCGGCCTGGAGCGCGTAGGGGCCCAGGGAGCCGCCGAATCGCTGCGCCCGCTCGAGTGCCGCGAGCCCACGATGAATGAGCAAATGGTCCCAGCGGGCGCGGTTCTGGTCCAGCAGCAGGACGGGTTCACCCGCAGGGCCGACCCGCGCGTGCAAGCGTGACGTCTGGATCTCCATCAGGGCGACCAGCCCGTGTACCTCCGGCTCCTGAGGAGCCAGCTCCGCCAGAATGCGGCCGAGCCGCAGCGCGTCCTCGCACAGCGCGGGCCGCACCCAGTCTTCGCCGGCGGTGGCGGAGTACCCTTCATTGAAAACCAGGTAGATCACCTCGAGCACGGACGAGAGGCGGGCGGCGAGCTCGTTCGGTCGGGGAACCTCGAATGGGACGCGCGCCTCGGCGAGCGTCCGCTTGGCGCGGACGATTCGCTGGGCGATGGTGGGGACAGGTGCCAGGAACGCCCGCGCGATTTCTTCCGTGGTCAGGCCACCGAGCAGCCGCAGCGTGAGGGCGATGCGTGCCTCGGTCGAGAGCACGGGATGACAGGCGATGAACATGAGGCGCAGCAGATCGTCGCCGACGGGATCGTCGATCGCCGCGTCGAGATCCGGCGCCGCGGCCTCCTGTTGAGCTTGGAGCTCGTGGCTGAGAGACTCGTGCTTGCGGTCGAGCATCCGGTCGCGTCGCAGATGATCCAGGGCGCGGTGCTTGGCGGTGGCCATGAGCCAGGCGCCCGGGTTGTCCGGGACGCCGGTCGCCGGCCATTTCTCGAGTGCGACCACCAGCGCATCCTGCGCCAGGTCTTCCGCCAAACCAATGTCGCCCACCATTCGCGCGAGGCCGGCGATGAGTCTGGCGGATTCGATCCGCCAGACCGCATCGATGGCGTGGTGGGTGTCGGACACTAGCGCTTGGCGACTTTCCGCTGCAGCTCATCACGCAGCGCTTGCTCGTGCGAGGCGTCTTCCGGAGAAAACACCTCCGGGGGAAAATCGGACGCCTCGTATAGCGGGCGGAGCTCGGTTTCGCCTTCGCCCTCGACCTGGGCAAAGCGCCGAGTCCATGCGAGCGCTTCGTCCCAGGACTTCACGTCGATCATGCAGAAGCCCGCGACCAGTTCCTTCGACTCGGTGAATGGGCCGTCCCTCACGGCGGTGATCTTCCCACCGGAAAACTTGATCCGCTTGCCTTTCGAGCTCGGCTGCAGCCCGTCGGCGGCGATGAGCACACCGGCCTTCGCCATGTCTTCCATCAGCTTCCCCATCTCGGC
>JACQVB010000278.1 GCA_016209985.1 Gemmatimonadota bacterium
AGCTCGCCGCGGCCCGACACCGTCAGCACGTCCGGTGTGTCGGTGTCCTCCACCCGAAGGGCCACGTTCTTTTCCAATTCCTTATACAGGCGCCCGCGCACCTGCCGCGAGGTGACATACTTGCCCTCGCGACCGGCCAGCGGCGAATTGTTGACCGAGAAGTCCACCGAGATGGTCGGCTCTTCCACCGCGATGCCCAGCAACCGTTCGGGGTGCTCCAAGTCGGTCACCGTCTTCCCGATTTCCGTGCCTTCGAGACCGGCCAGCGCGATAATGTCGCCCGCCGCGGCCTCTTCCAGCTCGACCTTTTCCAGACCTTCGAACCCGAAGAGCTTCTGGACCCGGGAGCGCTCGATCTGCTCCTCGCCCGCCATGCCGGGCTCGCCCAGCGGCAACAGGGCGACCGTTTGTCCCACGCGAACCCTGCCGCGCTCGATGCGGCCAATCGCCAGCCGTCCCATGTAGGGCGAGTACTCCAGCGTCGAGATGAGCATCTGGAACGGGCCGGTCTCGTCGCCCAAAGGCGCAGGCACGTGTTCCACGATGGTCTCGAAGAGCGGCGCCAGGTCGCCCGGCCAGGCGACGTCGGCCGCCCGCCGGCTCGCCTCCGTCTTGCGCTCCGACGAGCTCGCCTCGGCCATCTGCTCCTTGAAGAAGCTCAACTCCCGCGCCGCTACGCCGAAGCGGCCCGAAGCGTACAGGAACGGCGCGTCGAGCTGGGCGTGACTGGCCTCGAGATCCATGAACAGCTCGAGCACCTCGTCGTGCACCGGTACCGGCCGCGCATCCGGCCGGTCCACCTTGTTGATCACCACGATCGGCGCCAATCCGAGCTCCAGGGCCTTCCGCGTCACGAACCGGGTCTGCGGCAGCGGGCCTTCGGCCGCATCCACCAGGATCAGCACCCCATCCACCATGCGGAGAATTCGCTCGACCTCCCCGCCAAAATCGGCGTGGCCGGGCGTGTCCACGATATTGATCTTGGTGCCGTGCCACCGAACCGAAGTATTCTTCGCGAGGATCGTAATTCCGCGCTCACGCTCCAGCGGGTTGGAGTCCATGACGCACTCCTCCACCTGCTGATTGGCGCGAAAAACCCCAGCCTGACGCAATAGTTTGTCGACCAGCGTCGTCTTCCCGTGGTCGACGTGCGCAATGATGGCGATATTTCGGATTGACAATTCTCAAGACCTTCTAAATCAACGAGTTACATACATTGGGGGCGGTCACTTGGGGCCAGTATAGACAGGCCTCTATGAAAAAACAAGCGGTAGAAGACGTTAGTTCCGGACGGGTGTTACTACGATCTAGCCCATGGCGAGATTCAGTCGTTAGCCATCAGCCATCAGCCTTCCCCGTCGCGTTTCTTCGCCGATCTACCCCTGATGGCTGATGGCTAGCCGCAGGTAGGGTCCCTCTCAATCTGCAGCGTCACATGCTTGATCCCGATCTCTCCCAACCGCGCCTGCACCGCCTCGAGCACCCGCTGATTATCCGCGGGATTGACGACGACCGCGTGTCCCGACATCGCCACTACTCCACTGGTCACGGTCCACACATGAAGATCGTGCACCGCCGAGACTCCGGGAACCGTGGCAATCCGTTGCTCGACGTCGGCGAGCGAAACATGCCGGGGCGTGCCTTCCAGCAGGACGTCCACACTGTCCTTCACCAATCGCCACCCACTGAACACGATGAGCGTGGCGATGAGCAGCGACACGATGGCATCCGCCCGCACCCATCCGGTCAGGAAGATCACCGCGCCCGCCACCAATACGCCGATGGAGCCGAGCAGATCGCCGAGCACGTGGAGCGAGACACCGCGAACACCCAGCGAATGCTCGTGCTCGTGGCCGTGATGGAGCACGACGAGGGAGATCACATTGGCGACCAATCCCACGGCGGCAATGCCGAACATGAGGCGCGGCTCGATGGCGGGCGGCGCGAGCCAGCGGCGCGCTGCGCCCCAGACCACGAAGGCGGCGATGGCGAAGAGCGTGCCGCCATTCACCAGCGCGGCGAGAACCTCCACCCGCTGATATCCATAGGTCTTGCGATCGGTGGCGGGACGGCGGCCGACCCACACCGCGAAGATGGCGAGTCCCATGGCCGCGGCATCGGCCAGCATGTGGCCGGCGTCGGCCAGGAGCGCGAGGGAATTGGCGAACCACCCGCCCACGGCTTCGGCCACCATGACGATGGCCGTAAGCAGGAGAACCCTGCGAAGACGGCGCTCGTCTTCGTGTGAGGTAGGAGACCTGTGAGAGCAGTCAAACGTTGCCGTAGTCATCTGCCACAAGACCTTACCAATCTCTTCCGTTCCCCTCTCCCGCAGGGGAGAGGGGTCAGGGGTGAGGATCCAGCCTCACCCTGACCGCATCCGCATGCCCCAGCAGCCCTTCCGCCTGGGCCAGCGAGATGATGGCCCGCGCATCGAGCTCCAACTTCTCGGCCGAGTATTCGATGATGCTCATCCGCTTCACGAAGTCATACACCCCGAGCGGCGAAGCGAACCGCGCGGTGCCGGAGGTGGGCAGCACGTGACTCGGACCGGCCACGTAGTCCCCGACCGCCTCCGGGGTGGCATAGCCCACGAACACGGCGCCGGCGTGGCGCACCTGGTCCACCCAGCTCCGCGCCTCGCGGATCAGCAGCTCGAGGTGCTCGGGCGCGCGTCGATTGGCAACTTCGATGGCGGTCTTTACGTCGGGAACGATCACGGTCCTCCCGTTGCGCTCGAGCGAGCGCCGGGCGACCTCTCCGCGGGGTGCCACCGCCAACCGGGCGTCCAGCTCCTCGTCCACCAGCGCGGCCAGTGATTCCGACGGCGTCACCAGCCAGGCCGTCGCGTCTTCATCGTGCTCGGCCTGGGCAATGAGGTCGGCGGCCACATAGCGGGGATCGGCGCTTTCGTCGGCGATGACCACCACCTCGGTCGGCCCGGCGATCATGTCGATGCCGACCACACCGGTGAGCTGGCGTTTGGCTTCGGCCACCCAGCGATTTCCCGGGCCGACGATCTTGTCGACCTTGGGGATGGTGGCGGTCCCGAACGCGAGCGCCGCCACGGCATGCGCCCCTCCCACCTGGAAGAGCCGGTCCACCTTGGCCAGGGCACACGCGGCCAGCACCGCATCGGTGATGCCGGTGGGCGGGGTTACCACGATGACTTCCTGCACTCCGGCGGCCCGCGCCGGAATCACGTTCATGAGCACGGTCGAGGGATACGCCGCCTGGCCGCCCGGCACGTAGACGCCGACCCGGTCGAGCGGCAGCGTCCGCTCTCCGACATACACTCCATCGGTCGTCCGCTGGCGCCAGGAATGATACGGATCGGGTGTGAGCACGAGGTGCCGCTGGTGGTAATCGCGGATTCGCTGGACCGCGCACTCGAGGGCCTCGCGGACGGCGGGATCGAGTCGCTCCAGCGCCTGGTGCCAGCGCGAGGGCGGCAGCGACCATTCCACCGGATCCAGGGGCGAGTGATCCAGCTCCCGCTGGAATTTTTCCAGCGCGTAGTCACCTTCGGCGCGCACCGCGGCGATGATGCGGGACACCCGGTCTCGGGTGGCCTGATCCGCCACCGCGATCCCGCGCATCAGCTGTGCGAGGGGCTCGAAGGGAGGGACGGAGAGGCGCTTCAACTGCATGGGTGCGTGGTGCGTGGTGCGTGGTGCGTGGGATGCGCCAGCGGAAGGGACCAAACCTCCACGGCGCCTGCCCGCAGCCGGGGGCCTCGTTCGGCGGAAGCGCCACGCGCCACGCACCACGCACCACGCACCACTATTCGCATCCTCAATCGCCGTCCCGTACTTTAGTAGTCATGGAGCCTTTGTCGGTGACGTCGCTCGTCCTCAGGGGCGTGCTGGTGCTGGTGCTGGTCGCGGCGAACGCCTTCTTCGTCGCCGCCGAGTTCGCGCTGGTGGCATCGCGACGCACCCGCATCGACGCGATGGTGCGGCGAGGTGATCGGAAGGCTAAGACAGTCCAGACAGCCCTGCAAGACCTTTATCTCCAGCTTTCAGCGGTACAGCTGGGGATTACCCTGGCCTCCATCCTCCTGGGATATGTCGCCGAGGACGCCGTTGCGAGCCTGTTTCACAGCGCGCTGACGCAGCTGCCTCCGGCGCTGAGCTTTCTGGGACGGGCGGGCTTCGCCGCTACGACGGCGGTGGCGGTGGTTTCCTTCCTCCACGTGGTAGTGGGTGAGGTCGCGCCCAAGAACCTGGCGCTGACCTATCCCGAGGCAACCAGCCGATGGGTCGCTGGCCCGCTGCTGTTCTTTACCTGGATCACCAAGCCCGCGACGCACCTCCTGAACGCGAGCGCCAATGCGCTGGTGCGTCTGCTGGGGATCAGGAGCAAAGGCGGTGAGATCGAGCGGATTCATTCCCCGGAAGAGATCGTTATGCTGGTGAAGCAGAGCCAGCGCTCCGGCGCCCTGGAGAAGTCCGACGTCCGGCTGATCGAAGGCGTGTTCGAGTTCACCGAGAAAACTGCGAAAGATGTGATGACGCCGCGGACCGACGTAGTCGCGCTGCAGGCGGACCTCACAGTGGAAGCGGCCGCGGATCGGATCGCCGCCGCCGGGCGCTCGCGCTATCCGGTGTACGGCGCCTCGCTGGATGAGATCGTCGGAATGGTGCACGCCAAGCAGATTCTCGCCCTGCTCCGCAGCGACCCGCAGCGCACCATCGGCACCATCGTGCGCGAGCCGTTGTTCGTACCGGGCACCGCCGAAGTCGAAGACGTGCTGGCCGAGATGAAGCGCCGGAAGACCCACCTGGCGGTCGTGCTGGACGAATACGGCGGTACTGCCGGCATCGTCACCATGGAGGACCTGCTGGAGGAGATCGTGGGCAAGATCTTCGACGAGTACGACCGCGGGCCGGCCCCGGCCGCCGATGCCACGCTCATCCCCGGGAGCCTCCCGCTGGACGAAGCCAATGCCCGCTACGGCTTCGGCATCACCAACGAGGACTATCTCACCCTGGGCGGTTGGGTCTTCGGCGAGCTCGGCCGGCTGCCGAAAAAAGGCGATCGCGTCAATGTGAAGGGTGGTTCGCTGGAAGTGGTGGAGATGCAGGGGAAGCGGGTGGGGAAACTAAGGTTGGTGCCGGTGAAATCGGATGGTCAGATGGTCAGCCAGTCGGATGGTCAATCGCAAGCAAGGAAGGCATCGTCACCGCCGTAATACCGGCCATCCGACCATCCGACCATCCGACCATCCGACCATCCGACCATCTAACCAACGGCACACCGATTCCCGCCCACCTCCAGGTCCGCCACGTCCGCCGGAAAGCTCCCTGCTTCATTGAGCTGCACGATCTTCAGGTGATTCGCGGGGGGCGGGGGAATGTGGGCCAGCACCGCGTCCACGAACTCCTTCTCACCGAGTGACAGCAGGGTGGCGTGCCGGCGAACGTCGGCCAGCGTGGCCACCAGCGGCGTGTCATCGAAGGCCACCGGTTGGCTGGTGTGGGCCGGAAGAACCAGGGTTTCCTTCGGCAGCCTGGCGATTCGCTGCAACGAGCCGTGCAGCAGCGCGGCTCGCCTGCGCGTTTCCTCGTCCGCCTTGGCGGCGAGATCCGGCCGGCCGACGGTGGTCAGGAACAGCGTGTCACCGGTGAAGAGCGCGCGACCATCGAGCAGCAGGCAGGCGCTCTCGAAGGTGTGGCCCGGAGTCGCCACGATCTCAAGCGTCGAGTCACCGAGCTTCAGCGTGTCCCCATCCTTCAAGGCATCGAACGGGAAGCGCACCCGTTGCTGCTCCGGAAGCAAGACTCTTGCGCCCGCGCGCGCGGCCAGCAGTCGGGCGCGCGAAACGTGATCGGCATGCACGTGGGTGTCGATCACCTGGGTAATCCTCCAGCTCCGCTCTTTCGCGAGGTCGAGGTAGACCTCCGGATCGACCGACGGGTCGATCACCACCGCTACACCGAGCGAACCGACGAGATACGACAGGCATCCCTTTCCGGTGCGGCGGACCTGAATCACGTCGGCGTGAAGGCCGTTGGCCGTGACCGCCGCGGTGTTCCACTGTGCGCTCCAGGCCTTCATTCCTCCGAAGAGCGAAGCGGCTGAAATGCCCAGCGACCGCGCCTGCCTCACCGCGAGCATGCTGGTGTTGCCGCGGGCGCAGACGAAGACGATCTCCCGCCCCTTCGGCGGGTGGAACGCCGCCAGCGCAGTGGGATCGTTGGCCCAGAGCCGGTCGTGGATATCGAGCGGGATGGCACCCGGGATGACCCATTCCCGGTCGGTGGCGAGACGCACGTCGTAGATCGCGAGCTTGTCTCCGCACTCGAGCGCGTCACGCAATTGGGCGGCGGTGATGTCGCCTTGGTTCATGCTGAAGGGTGTCAGGTATCAGGTGTCAGGTGCCAGGGCCCCTGAAACCTGACACCTGGCCCCTGGCACCTCTTCTCGTTGCCAGTTCCACCGCGAGTCTCACCGCCTCCCGCATCGACGAGGGATCGGCGACTCCCTTTCCCGCGATGTCGAGCGCGGTTCCATGGTCCGGCGAGGTGCGGATGAACGGCAGGCCGAGGGTGATGTTCACCGCTTGACCGAAGGAGGCCACCTTGATGGCGGTCATCCCCACGTCGTGATACGGCGCCAGGACCGCGTCGAATTCCCCGCGCATCGCGCGCACGAACACGGTGTCGGCCGGAAGCGGGCCCGCGCAACGCAACGCCTTGGCCGCTGGGGCGAGAATCTCCCCGTCTTCGGTCCCGAACATCCCCGCCTCGCCGGCGTGCGGGTTCAGCGCGCAGATAGCGAGGCGCGGCACCGGTATTCGCCACCAATCGACGAGTGCCCCCGTGGCGAGGCGCCCCACGGTGACGACTTTCTCCGTGGTCACCGCGGCCGGCACGGCTTTGAGCGGGATGTGGGTGGTGACGAGGACGACGCGCAGCCGGTCGGAGGCGAGCATCATGGCCACTTCGACGTTGCCGGCCAGCGCCGCGAGGAACTCCGTATGGCCGGGATAGGTGTAACCGCCCAGATGAAAGGCGTGCTTCTCGATGGGAGCGGTCACCACGGCGGCCACCTCGCCCGCCAGGGCCATACGGACCGCCTCTTCGATGGCCTTGCCGGCCAGCCGGCCGGCCGCGGCCGCGGGAACGTCGCGCTGATCGGATCCCAGGACCAGGTATTCCGCCCCGGGCGGTGGATCGGCCAGTACCTTGGCGACGATCTCCGGTCCTATGCCCCGCGGATCACCGCGCGTGATGGCGATGCGGAGCGCGGACCTCAGAGACGGATGTCGACGTACGTCCGCTTCCTGAGCTGCTCCAGGTAGCGGTCCATCGCTCCCCGTTCCCCCAGGTTGCTGCGGATCTGGTCCCGCAGCTCCTCATACGTCATTTCGCCCTCGGTACGCGCCATCTGGAACATGGCGACCACGTATTTGGTCCCGGTCGGGGAGGGCACCGAGAACGGCCCGATGATGTCCCCGGGCGTCCCGTCGGCCAGCGCGGTCTTGTATTCCTCCGGCAGGCCGTCCCGCGGAATGTTGTCGGCGATGGCGTCTTCCGTCGGGTCGTGCACCGCCTTCACCAGCGAGTCGAACGGGGCACCACTCCGCCATGCGCGCCCCACCGAATCGGCGCGGAGCGCCGCGGCGGCACGGTTGGCGTCGGTGAGTTCCGGGACAAACAGGATATGCCGCGCCTGGATCTCGGCCGCATCGATCCGCTCGACCTGGATGATGTGGTAACCGAATGGCGTCCGCACCGGATCGGAGATCTGTCCCGGCCGCAGGCTGAAGGCCGCCTGCTCGAACCCGCGCGCCAGGCCCATGCCGCGACGGAACCAGCCCAGCTCGCCCCCCTCGTCCTTCGTGCTCGGGTCTTCCGAGACGCGTTTTGCCAGGGTGGCGAAGTCCGCCCCCCGCCGGAGCTGGGCGAGCACGCTGTCGGCCCGCTGGAGGGCGAGCGCCAACGCGGCGCTGTCCGGCTCCGGCCGCGCGACGACCTGCCGGAACGAGACGGTGGCAGGCCGGTGAGGCATCGAGCCCTTGTTGTCCTCGTAGTACTTTTTCGCTTCCGCCTCGGTCGCCGGAATGGGCTTGATGAGGCCCTTCTGGCGCAACTTCTGGATGTACTGCCGCTCTAGGTTCTCGCGGCGCTTCTGGTCGTATACCCACTCGCGGTACTCCTCCAGCGTGCCGAACCCGGCGGTGCGGAGCTGCCGCTGGAAGTCGATGTCGGAGGGGAACTGCTGGCGCACGTTCTTCACGGCGTCTTCCACCGCGGCTTGCACTTCCTGCAGCGAGAGCTTGATGGTGGTGTCGCGCTGTGCGGCCTGCACCATCAGCTCGTCGTTCACCAGCCGGTCCACCAGCTGCCGGAGGAAGATCGCCATCTCGGCGGAATCGGCCGGCACCTTGTTGCCCAGGGCGCGATAGATGTTGACCTCTTCTTGGATTCGCGACAGCAGGATCGGCTTCCCGCCGACGACCGCCACGATGCGATCCGCCGTACGAAACGGGCGGGTGATGCGGGCGGTGCTGTCCTGGCGAGTAGCGCTGTCGCGGCGGGCGGTGCTGTCTTGGGCGGACGCGGCGCCGGCGAGGAAGACAAACAGGGCCAGCATCAGAAGCGACAGGACGGTCCCGGAGCTTCGGGGGGGCGGGGGGGGGTGGGGGGGGGGCGGGCGCAGTCGCGGCGGAGC
>JACQVB010000035.1 GCA_016209985.1 Gemmatimonadota bacterium
ACTCAGCGGATCGTTCGCCCCACCAATCCACCCCCCGGTATCTACCAGCCAGAAGGGCCGGCCGCCCCATTCCGTGCGTGCGAAATGCCGGTCCCGGGTGCTCCCGGGGCGGTCATGCACGATGGCACGGCGTCCGCCGACGATCCGGTTGAAGAGAGTCGACTTGCCCACATTGGGGCGGCCGACGATAGCGACGGTCCCGGTTCTCACGGTTCCCCGGCTCGGGCCAAGGCGTCGGTGAAATGGTGGGAGATCATGACATCCACCGGCAGGCCGGCTTGCAGCTCCTCCAGCCGGACGTCGTCGATGAAGAGCCCGTCGTCGTTTATCGCCTCCGCCGGGAGCAGGGCCAGATCCACTGCCGTCAGCGACTCCAGCGCGCTCAGGAAGGCGCGACCGGGCAGCAAACCGGCCGTAGTAACCGAAGGCCCGAAGAGACTGTTCTCTAGCACCACCAGCTCGAACCGCGCCCCGGTCGCTCCCGCAAGCGTGCCCAGGACTTCGGGCATCAACCTGGCCATGCCGGTGCCGGTCAGCACCGCGATTTTCTGACCGGCAAGATCGGCGAGGGTGCCGGCCGAATCGAGAATGCGTTTCTGGAGATATCGCACGCTGCCAACGCCGTTTTCCACCTGTTCAAAGCCTTCGTAGGTCTCAGCCGGCGGGAGCTCCAACCCCGCCGCCAGGTACAGTTCATCCGAGCCGTGAACCCACCGGGACCCGCGCTCGGCGAGCGCCCGGCTCGCAACCCTGCGCACGATCTCGACGGCAGCGAGGCATTCCCCCCGAGTCGGCTGTCGCGAGGCCTGGAGATCGCTGTAGGCCGTGAGGCCGATCGGAACCACGGCGGCAGTCAACACCGTCTCACCCAGCGCGTAGAGGTCCTCCAGGCTCCGCTCGAGAACCGGACCGTCATTGACGCCCGGCTGCAATACGACCTGCGTATGAAACCGGATGCCACCTTCGGCGAACATCCTGAGCTGCCGGAGAACGTCCGGTGCGCGGGGATTGCGGAGCAGCCTGCGGCGGATGACCGGATCGGTCGCGTGCACCGACACGTAGAGCGGCGAAAGGTGGTATTCGAGAATCCGCTCTATATCCGAAGGCTTGAGGTTGGTCAGCGTCGCAAAATTGCCGTAGCGAAACGAGAGTCGGTAGTCGTCGTCTCGAATGTAGAGAGTCTTTCGGAGTCCCTCGGGCAAGCCTTCCACGAAGCAAAAGTCGCAATGGTTGGCGCAACGCCGGATGCGGGGGGGCTCGAGATGCACACCGGTAGGGAGATCTTCCGGCCGTTCCACGTCGTACTCGACCAGGTCTCCGTTGGGAAGTTTGGCGAGGAGCACGAACTGCTCATCGGCGGTCAGGAACTCCCAGTCGAGGAAATCCCCCAGCTCCCGCCCGTTGACGGACAGGAGTTCGGTACCGGGCTCGAGGCCGAGCTCGGCGCCGAGCGAATCGGGTGCGATGGCAGTGACTCGGATCATGACAGCGGCGCGTAGCCTTCAGTCCTCCAAAGAGCGGGCGACCGGATTCGAACCGGCGACGTCCAGCTTGGGAAGCTGGCATTCTACCCCTGAATTACGCCCGCGAGCGGGCCGTCCTGTCGGGCGGCCCGGTGCGAAAGATGTCAGCTACTGGCCTTGTAACGCCACCCCGTGATTCCCTCTCCCACGGCCGTGAGCTCGAAGTCCTTGGTCTGGTTGGGTGTGAGCGAAGCCTCGGTTACGGTCTGCGACGCAACCACCTGTCCCGCCTGATTCAGGAACTCGAAGGTGATCGGCGGGATCCTGATGCCCGTCTGCTGGAGCGCGTCCTTCCGAGCCGACAGGGTCTCGCGCTGCTGCTCGAGGCTCGCGCGGCGCTTTTCCAGCACCGGAAGCTGCTGTTGCAGCGCCTGCTTGATTGCAGGAGGAATCACCTTCCCCTTGGGATCTCTGCCGGTTTGAACTTCCTTGGCAACGGTCGCCAGTGTATCGGCGAGTTTCGGAAGCCAATCGGTCACCATTTTCAGGGAGTCCGCCACCGCCTTCGCTTCCGGCGACTCGAACGCCGAAATCGTGCCTTTGATCTGGTGGCCGTTCTGGGCCTCCTGGAAGCTCGAGACATTGACTTCGAAGGGCAGTTCTTCGGCGCGGGTGAGCGCGGCGAGAATGGAGTCCTGCATGCCGGTGAACTGATAGGCCATGGCCAACATGCGCAGCGAATTCCGGTTGTAGCTGTCGATCTCCACCATCCGGAGCGCCACCGGCAGCATCTTGTCACCGATCTGCTTGGTCATGGCATCTCGATCCGCCTTCGATATGGTCGTGTCCTTGATCGAGGCCATCGAGAGGTAGGTCGACGCCAGGTTGTACAGCGCGTCACGGTAGTAAGGACTCTTCTTCAGCACCCCCTGGAAGGCGCGGGACGCCTGGTCATACTGTCCGGCCTGGAAGAGCGAAATACCCACGCTGAACAAATCCAGCAGCGGAACGGAGTCGGCCTTCACCAGGATGTCGTCATAGAGCCTGGAAGCCTTGGCGGTATCCCCGGATTGCCCGTAGACCTGCGCCAGCCCCGCGACTGCCTGCATATCACCCGGCTTGATCTGACGGTATTTCTCGTACCATACCGCTGCGGAATCCCATTTTTGGGTCTGATGATAGAGCCGCGCCAGGTTGAACACGGAGGTTTCGTACGTCTCCCGGACCGAGCTGTCGGGCTGGGCCACGGGAGCCGCCTTGGCGCCCTTCTGCGGGACGGCTGCTTGGGCGGCCGCGCTGATGATCGGTTCGGTGACCTCGACGGCCCGCCGGTAATACACGATGCCGCTGTCGACCTGGCCCTGATTGGTGAAGACGTTGGCCAGGTAATACAAGCCCAGCGGATCGCCCTGATAGATCGCGTTGGCTTTACGGAAGTGGACCTTGGCCGTCTCCAAATCATTCTTGTTCAAGGCGTCAGCGGCCGCCTGAATCTCTGGTACCCAGGCCTGCCGGCGCTGGGTATCGATGTCATCTTTGCAATCGGGTGCGCCCTTCTCGGCCCGCCTGAACGCTGAATCCGCGCCCGGCATGTCCTCCGCCATCACATAGTAGCGGCCGAAGAAATACCAGATAGCCGGGTTTTCACCTTGGCCTTCGGTGACCGCCTGATTGAGCACGCGATTGGCATCGCGGAGATTGGTTGCCCGCTGATCCGACGTCTTTGCCTGGGTCGCGTTCTTGAGATACAGTTGCGCGCTGTTCACCAGGAAATGCTTGGTATTCAGCTTGCACGCCGGGGGAATCCACAAACCGGCCTGCGCGTTCGCCTTTACCGTCCCGAGCGCCAGCGCAGCGCCGATACCGACCAGAATGGCCAGCCTTTTCATCATTTCTCCTTGGGTTGTCTGGGCTTCCGCCGGGAAGCGGCGTCGCCCATGGCGGTCTCGGCCGCCAGCTGGGCGCGACGGGCAACTTCCACGGCAGGCAGCCGCAACGCCGCGGCTGCCTTGATCACGTCATCAAACTCCGGTTTGCACCGCATCCCTCCCGGCCCTTCCCAGATCTTGATCCGGACCGTCACCGAGGGGGCAATCTCGACCGGTACCTCGCGGCGTGCCAGCGTGGACCGCACCGCAGACCACCGGCGTACGCCGGCACTGGTGCTGTTGGCGAATAACGCCTCCACCACGCGTTCCGTGTCCCCCGGAGCGGCGAGTGCCTCGAGACGGAGGCTCACCCTGCCCTTCTTGCCTCCCGTGGTCCAAACCGCGCAGTCCAGCGCGCCGGCAGCGAACAAAGCGTCCCGCAACGGCTCCAGGAACTCCGGTTGCATGTCATCGATGTCTGTCGCGATGACTTCGACTACCCCAGCCTCGGCCGCGGGTTCAGCCAGGATCAACCGCAACGTGTTTGGGTACTCCGTGGGGTTTCGCTCACCCGCCCCCCAGGAGCTTCCCAGCAGCCGCCAGCGGTCTGGTGGCTGCCCCTTGGAAAGCACCCGGAGAAGCGTCGCCCCGGTCGGGGTGGTCGCTTCGCCCCTCACCGGCCCGTTGTTCGAAAGCTCCAGGCCTTCCAGCAGAATCGTGGTGGCCGGCGCGGGGACCGGCAGTCGCCCATGTTCCGCCTCCACCCAGCCGTTTCCCACCGCCACCGGGAGGTTGAACACCTCGTGCACGTCAATCTGCTCGAAGCCCTCGATGCCGCCCACGATGTCGAGCACCGCGTCCACCGCCCCGACCTCGTGCAGATGAACCGCATCGGCGGAGATCCCGTGAACTCGCCCCTCGGCAGCTCCGAGGAGCTCGAACGCCCTTACGCTCTGCGTCTTGACCCGTGACGAGAGCGGTGCGCGTCGCACGATCTCGATCAGTTCCCCGAGGTGACGACCATGATGCCCGTTGGAGTCGCCGGCCGGAATGTCGAAGTCCACCTTGGTCGCCTGAATCCCGCACCGGCTCACGATGCGGATGCGCACTTTCACGTCCGCAAACCCGAGTCTGGCCGGCAACGCTACGAGCCAGGCGCGCTCGGCACCGGCGCTGAGCAACGCGCCGAGCAACATGTCGCCGCTCATTCCTGCCGATGGATCGAGAATCGCTAAACGCATTTCGCTTTGCGCCAAACCCCCAAATTTATTCGCAAACTAGCGGTAAAGCCACCCGGCGCCGGTATTGAAGAGCACCACCAAATCGTCGCGATGCACCGATCCCTGCTCCACGAGCCTGGCGAGCGCAGCGGCCGTTGCCCCGCCTTCGGGGCTCGCATCCATGCCCTGCTCGCCCAGCCGTGCCTGTGCGTCCAGCAGCTCCGCATCGCTGACGGCTACTGCTCCCCCCTTGCTGTCCCGGAGGGCCCGCAACATGAGCCGCCCACCGAGCGGTGCCGGCACCCGGAGCCCGGCCGCGACCGTTTCCGGATCGCTCCACGGCTCGGTTTTCTCTGATCGGCTCTCGAAAGCGGTGACCACGGGGGCGCATCCGGTCGATTGCACCGCGTAGAATCTCGGCATGGGATCGGTGAGCCAACCTGCCTCCCGAAGCTCGCGGAACGCCTTCCACATGCCGATCAGGCCGGTTCCACCGCCGGCCGGGTAGATGATGACCGTGGGAAGCCGCCATCCCATTTGCTCGGTGAGCTCGAGCCCCATGGTCTTCTTCCCTTCGATCCGGTACGGCTCGCGCAGGGTGGATACGTCGAACGCGCCGTGCTCGCCGGCGAACTGTCTGGCCGCCTTGCCGCAATCACCGATGTGCCCGTCCACCAGCACCAACTCTGCGCCGAAAGAGCGAATCTGCTGCAGGATGGTCGCGGGAGTGGTCTTGGGAGCGAACACATGGACCGGCAAGCCGGCCCTCCGGGCGTACGCCGACAGCGCCACGCCCGCGTTGCCGGCGGTTGGGATGGTCAGGTTCCTGGCGCCTGCCCGTACCGCCCCGGTGACAGCGGCGGAGAGCCCGCGGGCCTTGAACGATCCCGTCGGGTTCTGGGACTCATCCTTGATCCACACCGTGCGCAAGGTCAGCGCGCTCTCGAGTGCCGGCCACCGAAGCAGCGGGGTCATGCCTTCTCCGAGCGAGACGGGCTCTTCGCCGTTGCGGAGTGGCAGCCAGCCCCGGTACCTCCACATGGTCCATCCCTGCTTCGGGAGTTCCTCCTTCTCCGACGGTGGCGGCATGCGATCGTACCTGACGAGCCAGGGGTCGCCACATTTGGGGCAGACAGTGGGAAGGCCCTCGGCGCTGGCGGTGTTTCCGCAATGAGAGCATTCCAGAGACCAGGGTAGTGTCGTCATTTGAGGTGGTTGAGGATGCGATCGGCGAGTCTGGTGGAGAATCCCGGGAGCGAAGCGATTTCTTCAGGGGTCGCCAGCTTGACGCCGGCGAGGCTGCCGAACCGCTCGAGCAGGACGCGGCGCCTTGCCGGGCCGATGCCGGGAACGCTGAGTAGCTCCGACGTCACGGTGCGTGACCGCCCTCTCGCCCGATTGAACGAGACCGCGAATCGATGTGCCTCATCTCGCGCCCGCTGAAGCAGCTTGAGGGAGGGCGCCCGCCGGGGCAGCTTGAGGCTCTCGGCCTGGCCGAGCCGGAACACCTCCTCGTCCCGCTTCGCGAGACTCACGACGGGCAGGTGCGGCAAACCGACAGCATTCATCGCGTCTGCGGCCACACCGAGTTGACCCTTCCCGCCGTCGATGACTACGAGATCTGGCAATGGCTTGCCTTCATTCTGCCGGCGAGTAAAGTAACGGGTGATAACCTCGCGGATAGCTGCGAAGTCATCCGGGCCGCCGATTTCTGGCCCCCGCTCTTTAATAATCTTGAACTTCCGATACTCGCCCTTTTTCGGGCGCCCCCCTTCGAACCAGACAAGGGATCCGACGGTGTCGCGCCCCTGGCTGGTCGAGATGTCCACGCATATGAAGCTCCGGGGCGCGGTCGTAAGGCCCAGATCGCGGCCCAGAGCGTAGACCGGGTCCTCGACCCGCTCCTCGGTCTCGAACGACTCCAGCCGGAAGCTTTCCAGAAGATGGCGGGCATTCTGATCGGCCAGCTCGACCAGGCGGCTGTTCACCCCGCGCTGCGGCACGATCCACGAGCTGTCCGGGGCAAGCTGCGCCATGGACTCGAGGTCGGCCGGGGGAAACGGAAGGATAACCTTCCGGGCCCGTCCCGGACGCGGCAGATAGTACTGCACCAGAAATGCGGAGAGGATCGCCTCGTCCGGCTCTTCGGCCAGGTGCTCGAGAAACCGGTGCGCGCGGGAGACCACCCGACCGTCGCGGACACTCAGGGTGACGCCGACGGCGTCCTCACCATCCCGGGCATACCCCACCGCGTCCGCGTCGCCGCCGCCGACGAGTTCGACCGTCTGAGGCCGTTCCAGCTGGTCCAGCCACCGGATCGAGTTTCGCACGTCGGCGGCGCGCTCGTAATCGAGGCGATGGGCGGCTTCCTCCATCCGCTCGCGGAGCCGGGCGCGCACCTCGACCGTGCGACCCTCGAGAAAAGCCAGGACATCGTCGATCATGGCCCGGTAGTCGGCCTGGGGCTGTAAACCAACACAGGGGGCCAGACACCGATGAATGTGGTATTCGAGGCACGGCCGATCGGGCGCATCATCCGGCAGACCGTACTGGCAGGTCCGCACCGTGAACAGGCGGCGGATGATGCGAAGGGTGCGGCGAAGGACGCCGACATCGGTGTACGGTCCGAAGTAACGCGACCGGGGAATGTCAGGTCGCCGTACCACCAGCACTCGCGGGAAGGGCTCCCCCACGGTCACCACGATGGAGGGGTAGCTCTTATCATCGCGGAGCGCCACGTTGAACCGCGGGTGGTGCTCCTTGATGAGGTTGTTCTCGAGCAAGAGCGCCTGAGGCTCCGAGGGTACGACGATGGTCTCGAGATCCGCGATAAGGCGGCGGAGCAGGCGGTGTTTGGGGCTATCACTGAAGTCGGCGGTGAAGTAGTTGCGCACCCGGTATTTCAGGCGTTTGGCCTTTCCGACATATAGCACTTCACCCTCGGCGTCCTTCCACAGGTAGACGCCGGGTTGATCGGGCAGGCCGGCGAGCCTGCGCTCGACGGCTGAGGGTGGGGTTTCAGGCATGTCGGTTCAGTCTCTGTGTGCGAAACGGCGCACCAGGGCCCGCGCATCAACGTGGCCGAGGAGCGCCGTGCACACTACGTAAACTAATCCAAAACCGGCGGTTGCGGCGACTGCAGTGAGCCAGAGGGGTCGTCCGGAAAGCAGCGAATCGACTCCGACGCCCGCGGCGGAAGCGAGGACCGACGCCAGCAGGACGGCAACTGCAGTTGGGGTGGTCCGCGGCCCGATCAATGCTCCTAGCCGCGAGGTCAGACCCCGGAAATGGAGGATCACGTTCAGGTACGCGGCGATCGATGCTCCCAGGGCGATCCCCGTGGGTCCGTACCATTGCATGAGGAGGGCCGCCAGCGCCGCTGAGAGTAGCATGGATATGGCCGCTGCCTTGACGGGCGAGCGGGTATCGCCCATCGCATAGAATGCGGAGGCAAGCAGCTTGACCGAGGCCTGAGCGGGCAGGCCGAGCGCGTAGGCCGCCAGTACTGTCGCCACGATGCGCGTATCGTCCGCACGGAACTGCCCGGTTTGAAACAGCATCCCCACGATGGGCACGCCCAGGACGGCGAACGCGAACGCCGATGGTACGACGAAAAACGCCACCCGCCGGGCTCCTTCCACGATCCGGCGGCGGAGGACGTCGGTTCCCTGCCCGACCGCGTCGCGCGACAGCTCCGGCAACGTCGCGGCTGCGACGCTTACTCCAAAAAGCGATACCGGCAGCACCGCGATCAATTGCGCGTATCCGAGGACGGCGACGGCCCCGGCGCCGAGCAGGGAGCCAAGCTGGGTGTCGATAATGCTCGAGATTTGCGCCACGCCGGCGCCGAATACGACGGGAATCCAGCCGCGAATGACGGATCTCACCCCCGACGTATTGAGGTCGAGGCTCCAGTGAAGCCGGCCGACGTAGCGTAGCGTGGGTGGGAGCTGGATCGCCAGCTGCAAGGCGCTTCCGGCCAACGCCCCCCAGGCGAGACCCACGGCGAGGGATGCTCCGGCGAGGGAGCCACCCAGGGCGACCAGCGTGGCGATCTGTGCGATGTTCCATACCGCCGGTGCGGCGTATGAAAGGAAGAAGCGGCGGTGCGTATTCAGCACCCCGAGGCACCAGGCCGACAGGATGGTGAGGCCGGACATCGGAAACATGATCGCGACGAGAGACACGGTCAGGTCGCGGGTGGGCCCGGTGAATCCCGGGGCGGCGATGGCGGTGATGATGGGTGCCAGCACCACGCCGAGCAGAGCGGCGATCGCGGTGAGAGCCAGCAGCAGCGACGCGATCACTCCCGCGAGGCGGCGGGCCGCCTCCGTCTCGTTGCGCTCGATCATTCCCGCGTACACCGGAATGAACGACGCGGCGAGCGTGCCTTCACCGAGCAGGTTGCGGATCACGTTGGGAATCTTCAGGGCCGCACGAAACGCGTCGGCGACCGGCGTGTTGCCAAAGTAATGTGCGAAGACCCGCTCCCGGACGAAGCCGAGGATGCGGGTCAGGAGAACTCCGGCGGCTACCCGGCTCGCGAGCCGGCCAGCTGACGGGGGCATTCTGCTTACGGCGCGGGCGGGGGAAGCCGTGGGGGGTTGGTCCGCGAAGGATTCTCCAGCAGTTGATGAAGGAACTGATTCTCTTCCTTGAGCGCCTCGACCGCGCGACCCAGATCGTCCACCTGGTCTTCCAGCAGGGAGATTTTCTGGCTGAGCTCTTCGAGCTTGCCGGGCTCCGCCTGACGGCGTGCCTCGAAGAAATGGCGCAACGCGGGGGCGTCGAGGACGATCGCGAGAATGGGAATCATCAGCGCGACGAGCAAAACGAAAAATCCCACGATCCAGAGCATGGGCGGATTCTACGACCCGCGATGGGCCGGTTCAAGGCTCTCTGCCCAGGCGGCGACGGCACCCATTGCCTGATCAATGAACGGCGTGCCATAGCGAGCGAGGAAAGAGACGACGCCGAGGACCCGCTCCTGCGGCCGGCCTTGGGGGGCGAGGCTGGTTCGAGCCCGCGTCAACTGGGCGGTGGCGACGTCGTTCCGCTTCTTGAGATGCGCCACGACGCGCTTTTCGACGTCCTGGACACCGGCGAGGGCCGCGTTGCGGGCCGATTCGACCGTCTTCTGGAGGGTTGGGTCAACCTGTGTGGCCGCGGCGAGGATCGTGGAGTAGTGCGTTTGGATCCCCTGTCGCAGCGACTGGAACGCCTCACGGGCGCGGGGGGGGATCTCCTCTCGCAGCAGCTCCGCTTCCAGCCGGGCCCCTTCGCGGATGAGCACGTCCGCGCTGACGTGATACTTCTCCAGCGCCCGCAGCACGCGTGGCTCGAGCGCGCGGCCCGACCAGCGCGGGAGGCGAGCCTGCGGGTGGACGCCAAGGCGCTCGTACAGGGGATCGGCCTGCTCGAGGTAGGCGAGCTCCCCGGGCCCTCCCACGTACGCCAGGGTCGGCAGAATTGCGGCCTCGACGACCGGTCGCAGCAGCACGTTGGCCGAGAACCGATCCGGCTCCCGATCGAGCAGCCCGGATAGCACGGCCGGTTCCCACGTTTCACCGGTTCGCCTGGTCGTGTAGCGGCCATCATTGAGCACCAGCCGGTCCCGGCCGAGCCTGGCCTCGATCATGACGAGCGTGGCGCCGTCCCCCACCGTCACTGGAGCCTCGCGGCCCGCGGCGACGAGCGCCTTGGCCCGTTTCGAAAGGGCGTGGTCCAGGGCCCGCGCGTCGGTCAACGCGCGCGCCAATACCGGCGCCATACGCCGCTTGGCCGCGGGGTGGCTCGGCTGAAACACGACGACTCCCTGAGAGCCGAGCAGCTCCGCCAGGCCACCGGCGAAGGCCGACGCGAAATTGGCGGATGGCTGGTAGTGCCGGCGGAGCCAATCCCGTGCGCTGGCCCGGAATTCCGACTCCGGGAGTGCCGCGTCCAACCGTTCCAGCGCCGGCTCGATCTCAGGGCCGAGGGGCTCCTTGTAGAGTGGAACCAGGGCGCTGTTGGGATCGCGTCGGCGAAGCTCGAGTTCCGCCAGCTCGCCTTGGGCATCCAGCACGTAGCAATGATTGGCCTCGGCGAAATCGTGATCGTCTCCGGCCACCCAGAAGACCGGAATCACCGGCCGGTGCACGATGCCCTCCAGGCTCCGGGCGAACGCGCTGGCGGTGAGAGCCTTGTAGAGGGTGAACAGCGGTCCGGTGAACAGTCCGGGCTGTTGTCCTGTTGTCACGCAAAGTGCGCCGTCGAGCAATCGCTGAACATTCCCCACCGCCGGGCCGTTCGCGACGAAGGCTTCCTTCATGCCGGGGTCGATGGGGACCGCGCGAGCATCAGCCAGCGAAACCCAATCGGCTTTGGGAATGGCCGAGAAGGGCGTCGGTTCAAACGTGATCATGAGGGTCGCACCGCCACAAAGATAGTCCGGGGCGTGCCCGGCCCGAGCGGCCGCGCATCATAGGCTCCGAATCGCTCCCGCACGATCAGTCCCGCCTGCCCCAGCATGGCCTCGAGCTCTTCGGCCGTGAGGAGGCGTACGCGCTCCACGAAGCTGCGGCCATCACCGGTCAGGTGCATCTCCTTGATCACGAAGCGTCCATCCTCCGAGATACGCCGGGCAATTTGTACGCGCTGCGGGCCCACCACCTGTTGCTCCTGAGGAATGAGTTCGCTGCGGACCCGTTCGGCGTTGAAGTAGTCCAGCACTAGAGCACCGGCCGGACGCAACGTGCGCCGGGCTTCGCGAAGGACCGTCACGTGCTGTTCGTCATCTGAGAAGTAGCCGAAGCTGGTGAACAGGTTGAGCACCATGTCGAAAGAACGGTCGGCGAAGGGGAGGGTCCGCATGTCGCCGCGGACCAGCGACGCTCCCGCCGGGAGCCGCTGCCGCGCGCGCGCGAGCAGCGCGGGAGAAAGGTCGAATCCCACGACCCGGGCCCCCGCCCTGGCAAGATGGGCGGCGTGACGTCCGGGGCCGCACGCCAGATCCAGCACCCGCCGCCCCAGCAGGGGCAACACCTGCGCGATCAGGGCCACCGCCTCGCGGGCGTCGTGGTCGTCACGATGGGGATAGAGCCGCAGATATTCTTCGCCGAACCACTGCTCGAACCACTCGGTCATCGAGACGCTTTGTGGTATGGCTCGCCCCGGATGATGGTACCGGCGCGGTAGACCTGTTCCAGCAACACGAGCCGGGCAAGCTCGTGCGGCAACGTCCAGGAGGAGAGGCTGAGCCGGCCGCCGCATCGCTCGAAGACGGAAGCGTCCAGACCGGACGCCCCGCCGATCACAAAGGCAATGTCGCGGGCCTCCCGTTGCCACCGGGCCATCCGCTCAGCGAAGCCCCGGCTGTCCTCCGTTTCACCCTCGCGACTCAACGCAATCGCGGCCGCGGCCCGCGGAATTGCCTGCAGCAAGCCGGCGGCTTCGCGGCGCCGGGCCTCCATCTCCGGCCGGCCGCCGCGTGCGGCGTCGGGAATTTCATGCACTTCCAGCTTGAAATACCGGGTGGCTCGCTTCCGGTAGTCGTCACAGGCCTCACGAAGAGCGGCGTGGCGCATCCGTCCCACCGCAACAACGTGAAAGACCATCAGGCATACATTCCGCGGAGCCGGTGTACGGCGGCGACCCGCTCGATGGAAAGCATGTAGGCGGCAGTGCGCATGTTGACCGCATGGCGCTGCGAGAGCGACAGCACGTCCTGGAATGACGTCCGCAAAATGCGGCCCAGCCGCTCGTTCACGGTGGGCTCGTCCCAGAAGTAGCCGCCGCGGTCCTGCACCCACTCGAAGTAGCTGACGGTGACACCGCCCGCGTTCGCCAGAATGTCCGGGATGACGAAAACCCCCTTGTCGTCCAGAATGGAATCCGCGCCGGCGGTGGTCGGTCCGTTCGCGCCTTCGCAGATCACCTTCGCTTTGATGCTCGGCGCGTTGTGTGGCGTAATCACGTTCTCCACCGCGGCCGGCACGAGCACGTCGCAATCGAGCGTCAGCAGGTCATTCCCGGGAATTTCCTCGCCGCCGGGGAAGCCCTTCAGATAGCGGTGCTCCTTGATCCAGGCCAGTGCCGCCTCGACATTCACGCCCTTGGTATTGACGATGGCCGACGAATTGTCGCTCACCGCGACGATGGACATGCCCTCCTGGGCCATCAGCTCGGCCGCGACGGATCCGACGTTGCCGAAGCCCTGCACCGCCACGCGGGTGCCCTTCAGCGGCATCTTGAGGTGGTTCAGGGCTTCCCGGGTCACGATCATGCAGCCGCGGCCCGTTGCCTCCCGCCGGCCCAGGGATCCTCCCATCTCGACTGGTTTGCCGGTCACTACCGCGGTAACCGCGTGCCGGGTGTGCATCGAGTAGGTGTCCATGATCCACGCCATCACCCGTTCGTTGGTGTTCACGTCGGGAGCCGGGATGTCGGACTCTGGTCCGAAGGTATCGATCAATGCCGCGGTATAGCGACGGGTGATCCGCTCCAGCTCCGATAACGAGAGGACGGTCGGATCGCAGACGACGGCGCCCTTGGCTCCGCCGAAGGGGATGTTCACGACGGCGCACTTCCAGGTCATCCAGGCTGCCAGCGCTTTGACTTCGTCCAGGGTGACCTTGAGGTCGAACCGGATCCCACCCTTGGCCGGTCCCCGCGAGGTGTTGTACAGGACGCGGTAGCCGGTGAACACCTCCACCTCGCCGTTGTCCAATTGGATCGGGACCGACACAATGATCTGCTTCTCCGGCATCCGCAGCACCTTGTATAGGCCCGAATCGAGACCCAGCAGCTCGGCCGCGTGGTCGAACCGGGCCATCATGTCCTCGAACGGGTTGTCGTGGCTCAGGAAGCGATCTTTGTCCGGTCCAATGACGGTTTGCCCGCTGGGTCGTACCTTGGTCGTACTATCGCTCATCGATCAAATCGGCTTTCGCCGCCTCCATCCCACAAGTCTGCGAGGTTTCGCTTGAGTGCTTGACCGCCGCTCTCCCAGCACACCTCGAGCGCGGCGACCAGCGGCTCCGCCGCCTGGGGGGGCCATCGGTCGCGCAATTTTGCCGCATCCTTGGCAGTGATGACCACGAAATCCACACACCTGCCCCCCTGGAGCAGGCCCGTGATGTCCGCATCCGCATACGGATGGTGATCGCGCCAGGCGCGCAGGTGGACTCGCGCTCCCTGATCGCGCAATTGTGCCGCGAAACTTTCCGGATCCCCGATGCCCGCGGCTGCCAGTACTCGGGCTCCTTGAAGAACCGACAGATCGAGCTTCCTGCCCGAATACAGCCCTTCCAGTCGTGAAACCCGCAACTCGGCCACCGCGACCGTGGCGCCCAGCCGCATTCGCGACCGCATCCACGCGGCCGCTCGGGCCGCGTCATCCGGTGTCGAACGACGGCGAGTCACGATTCCGACGTGGGCGCGTGCGAGGGCCCGTCCGCTCTCGCGCCAGGGACCGGACGGAAGACGCCAGCGCGAAGCGGCAAGAGACTCGGCGGCGACCAACACGATATCGAGATCCCGCCTGACCCGAAGGTGCTGAAAGCCGTCGTCCAGTATCAGCAGGTCCGCCCCTGCCCGAACCGCCGTAGCTGCCGCCTCGACGCGATCGGGGTTTTCCACCACGACGGCTCCCGCGGCGGCCCGCCGATGGACTTCCCCTTCATCGCCGCCATAGCCGCGAAGCAGCACCGCCGGCTTGGCGCCCCGCGCGAGAAAAAAACGCGCAATCCACGATGCGATCGGAGTTTTTCCCGTGCCGCCCACAGTGAGATTGCCGACCGAGATTGTCGGTCGGGGCAAGGAATGCTGCGGCAGCCATCCGACCCGGTAGGCTGACACTCGTGCGGCGGATGCCGTGGCGAAAGCCCATGAGGCCGGCGCCAGCCCAAGCCGAGCGAAGCGGGCGCCGGCACTGTGATCCCACAACCAGGCGGTCACACGCCGCATTCGGCGGTCCGGGTGACCCGGCTCAGTTGCAGCTGCAGATGGTCTAATCCCTCTTCCCGCCCGCCCAGGCCGGGCGGCACGGAGAATGGCTCCCCGTACACCATCCGGACCTGAGCAAAGGGGCCGGGAACGAGAAAGCGGTCCCATGAGTGCGCCCGCCAACCCCACGACGACGCGACTCCCACGGGGACGATGGCCGCGCCGGTACGCTGGGCGGCGGCCACCGCTCCGGGTTTGGCGAGCATAGCGGGCCCGCGGGGGCCGTCGGGAGTGATCGCGACGTTGCCTCCCTGCTCGAGCACGCGCACCAGGCCTCGGAGCCCGCCGGCGGCTCCCCTCGTGCTGGACCCCAGGACCACCCGGTATCCCCAGCGCTTGACCGCCGCTGCGAGTCGTGCGCCGTCCCGATGTCTGCTCACCAAGAGGGTCGTGAACTCGCCTCGGTGTCGCCACACAGCCGGCAGGAGACCGCCGTGCCACACGGCATAGACGATCGGGTGCCGCGCCTGGCGCAGTCGTTCCAGGTGTGTTTCACCGGTTGTCTCATACGACCAGGACGAGGCGAGCACGTTAACCGCCCATCGAGCCGCGATCATGCGACCAGGCGCGCGGCGATGGCCGCAACGCGCTCGGCGGCGCCTGGCGTTCCCAGCCGGCTCCGTACGTCGGGGAATGCTTCTCGTTGGGCCCTGGCCTCGGAAGAACCGCGGTCCAGCAGGGAGAGTGCCGCCGCCGCGAGTGCCTGCGGCGTCGCCGCGCCCTGAATCAACTCCGGCGCGACGTCCCGGCCGGCGATCAGATTGACCAGTCCGATACGAGGGATGGTGAGCACCCGGCGGGCGATGAAGTGAGTCACCGGATGCATGCGGTAGGCGATCACTATCGGCACCTCGGCCAGCGCCGCCTGCAGTGTAATCGTGCCTGACTTGCAAAGCGCCGCGTCCAGCGTCGAGAGGACCTCGTCAGGAGCATCGCGGTGAACGATGAAGCCGTCGCCTTCGGGATACGGGAAGTCCTCGCAGCCTGCCACCACGACCTGAACTTCGGGGCAGGTTTCCTCAACCAGGCGTGCCGCCTGCCGGAAGAGCGGCCACATGCGACCAACTTCCTGGGCCCGGCTTCCGGGGAAGATCCCCAACACCGGCCCCGAGCCCGTAAGCCCGATCCGCTCGCGGGAAAGGGCGCGACTCGGCGGAGAGGGCCGGTCCAACAACGGATGGCCTACGAACGTCGCCCGGATATCGAGGCGCCGGAAAAACGATTCTTCGAACGGCAGGACGACCGCAAGCTCCCTGGTGCAGCTCCGGAGCTTCGAAGCACGGCCGGATCCCCACGCCCACAGCTGCGGGGCGATGTAATACAGGACCGGCACATCGGCCGCACTTGCTACGCCCGCCAGCCTCACGTTGAAGCCCGGGTAATCGACCAGCACCAGCAGATCGTACCTTCCAGCCCGGAACCGGCGAGCAAGGTCGGACAACATGGCGCCATGGTAGGGAATGGTCCGCACGACTTCGGTGAGTCCCATGGCTCCGCAGCGGCCGATCGAATGCCGGATCACCGCC
>JACQVB010000283.1 GCA_016209985.1 Gemmatimonadota bacterium
ATCTCCAAGGGACCCTGCGCGTCGACCGGAAACATCTTCGACAACTCTTCCATGGTGCAGGGAATCGATACCATCGAGCCGGTCGACATCAACGACCCCGGCTTCCAGCCACGTCCCGAAGGATTAATCTACGGGATCCTGCTGCTGCAGAAGAAGATCGCGGGAGAGACGTTCACCGATAAATCCCTGCGCGACGAACCCGTCCTGGACGAGCGCGGTCTCCCGCTGCCCCCGGCCCGCATCGACGAGCTGTCCGAGCCGTTCGGCAATTCGGTCCATCAAACCCGCTCGGCGTGATCCTCCCATGAACCCATCGGCCGCGGCGCTCAAGGAACGATTCGGGAACGCCGTCAGTCGCATTTTAGAGTCTTGCGGGGACACTATCGTTTACGTGGCTGTCGGCAGCGCCCGCGAAGCCCTCCGCTGGCTCAAGGAAACCCGCGAGCAGGAATACGACTACCTGGTGGACATCACCGCCATCGAATACCGGGATCCCGAGCAGCCGATCGAAGTCGTCTATGAGCTGTTCTCCCTCAAGCGCCAGACGCCGCTCCGCGTGAAGGTGCCGCTGTCCAAGAGCGCGCCGCTCGAGGTCGATTCCGTGGTGCCGCTGTGGAACGGCGCCAATTGGCTCGAGCGCGAAGTCTTCGACATGTTCGGCATCACCTTCCGCGGCCATCCCGATCTGCGCCGGATCCTCATGTGGGAGACGTATGCGGAGGGGTATCCCCTGCGAAAGGACTTTCCGCTGCGCGGCCGGTTCTCCCGCAGTGAGCAATTGCGGCAGGCGCTGAACGCGAGTCCTGAAGCCCACTACTCGATGGAAGAGCTCTCGATCGCCCAGACCTATCACGAGCTTCCCATCGAGATGCGGGAACGACTCTCACGCGGCGAGCGCGGGAAGGTGCCGGAGACCAGGTCCGATGGCTGAGAAACGCACCATCGAGCTGGACCTGGCGACCACCGGCCTGGACCCGCAGGGACGGCCGGTGCGGGTGCCCTTGGCGCCCGAGTTCCGCCGGCCGGGAGCCACCGCGGTGGCCGAGGAGGAACCGCTGCTCGGCGGCGAGCATATGCTGCTCAACCTCGGACCCCAACACCCGGCCACCCATGGCGTGCTGCGTCTGGTGGTGGAATTGGACGGCGAAGTCGTCGTCCGGGTGGTGCCCCACGTTGGGTATCTGCACTCGGGCTTTGAAAAGCTCGGTGAGTACCGGCAGTACAATCAGATCATCCCGCTGACCGACCGCACCGATTACCTCGCGCCCATGTCCAACAACGTCGGCCTCACCATGGCGGCCGAAAAGCTGATGGGCATCGAGATCACCGAGCGCTGCAAGGTGCTGCGGCTCATCGCCTGCGAAATGAGCCGCATCATTTCCCATCTGGTGTGGCTGGGGACGACATCCATCGACATCGGCGCGTTCACCCCGTTTCTGTGGACATTCTGGCAGCGGGAGAAGGTTTACAACCTGCAGGAGATGTGGACCGGGGCGAGGCTCACGACCAGCGTGACCCGGGTGGGCGGTCTGATGGCCGACATCCCCGACGGGTTCACCGAGGGCCTCCGTGAATTCTGCCGCGGCTTTCCTGCGACCATCGATGAAGTGGACCGCGCGCTCACCCGGAACGCGATCTGGGTGGGACGGACCCAGGGCGTCGGCGTGTTGAGCGCCGAAGAAGCCATCAACTATTCGCTCTCCGGCCCCATGCTCCGCGCGAGCGGCGTTGCCTACGACGTGCGGAAGGACCGGCCCTACCTGGACTACGAGACCTACGATTTCGATGTCGCGGTGGGGTCGGCGGGAGACGTGTACGACCGCTACCTGGTGCGACTGGAGGAGCTGCGGCAGTCCAACCGGATCCTGGAGCAGGCCCTCGATCGCCTGCCTGATGGGCCGATCAACGTCTCCGACCCCCGGGTTATCCTTCCCTCCAAGCGTGCCGCCATGAGCGACATGGAGGCGATGATCTTCCATTTCAAACAGGTGATGGAAGGGGTCAAGGCGCCGGTCGGCGAAGCCTACTTCCCCATCGAGGGCCCCAAGGGAGAGTTGGGAAACTTCCTGGTGTCCGACGGCTCGGCGAAGCCGGTGCGGTGGCGCATTCGGCCGCCGGCGTTCATCAACCTGGCGGCGCTGTCGAAGATGTCCGAGGGACACCTCCTGTCCGATCTCATAGCCATCAATGCCAGCGTCGATATCGTGATGGGAGAGGTGGACCGATGACCGGCGGGTCGGCGGACAGGCGAACCGTCGGCACGTGGCCACGGGAGCGGCGACCCGCCGGCCCGCCGACCCGCCGACCCGCCGAATGACTATGCACGACACCAAACCGTACGAACCCGTGTTCACCCCGGAACGCCGGGCGGGCCTCGAAGAGTTGTTGAAGCGCTATCCCACCAAACGCGCGGCCTTGCTGCCGGCGCTGTGGATGGTGCAGGAGGCGAGGGGGTGGATCTCCGATACCGCCATGACTGAAGTGGCGGAAGTCCTCGGGCTCACCCCTGCCTATGTCAAAGGCGTGGTGACGTTCTACACGATGTACCACCTGCATCCGGTGGGGAAAAACTTCGTACAGGTCTGCACCACCACGCCCTGCAACATCTGCGGGGCAGAGAACGTGGTGAAGGCGCTGCTCCAGCACACCGGTTGCGGTGAATTGGGCGCCACGTCGCCCGATGGCAAATGGACCGTGATCGAGGTCGAGTGTCTGGGCGCGTGCGGCTTCGCTACGCCGATCATGGTCAACGACGATTTCATCGAGAGCGTGACACCGGAGAAGGTGCTTGAGATCGTGAGGAAGTACTCGTGACTTCCCCCGACCCGCCGACCCGCCGACCCGCCGAGGGCCGATAGATGGGCTTTCCCCACAAGCCGCACCCCAAAGAAACCGTCGTCCTCTCGCAGTATTTCGGCGACGCCGACGCGCGCAGCTATGCCGGCTGGGTCCAACGAGGCGGGTATGAAGCGCTGAAGAAATCTCTCGCTATGACGCCCGTCGCGGTGCAGGACATCGTCAAGGCGTCGGGACTGCGCGGACGGGGCGGGGCAGGTTTCCCCACCGGCCTCAAGTGGTCGTTCATGCCCAAGGAAAGAACCCGGACACACTACCTCTGCTGCAACGCCGACGAGTCCGAGCCGGGCACCTTCAAGGATCGCGAGATCATGCGGTGGACGCCGCATGCGTTGATCGAAGGCTGTGCCATCGCGCAGCACGCGATCCAGGCGGAGATCTGCTACATCTACATCCGCGGCGAGTTCACCGAGCCGCTGCGCATCATGGAAAAGGCCATCGCCGAGGCCTACCAGAACGGCGTGCTCGGGGCCAACGCGATGGGGTCGGGGAAGCGGATCGACCAGTTCATCCATCGCGGAGCGGGTGCCTATATCTGCGGCGAAGAAACGGCGTTGATGAATTCGATCGAAGGCAAGCGGGGAAACCCGCGGATCAGGCCTCCGTTTCCTGCCGCGGCCGGCGTCTTCGGTCTCCCCACGACGATCAACAACGTCGAAACGCTTGCCGCCGTGCCGCACATCATCAACCGCGGCGCCGACTGGTACAAGTCGCTCTACCTGTCGAATCCCAAGAGCACGGGCACCAAGCTGATCAGCGTCTCCGGCCACGTCCAGCGGCCGGGAAACTACGAGATCACCATGGGTTTCCCGCTCAAGGACCTGATCTACGACCTCTGCGGTGGCGTGAAGCCCGGCCGGACCCTCAAGGCCTGCATTCCCGGGGGGTCCTCTGTGCCCATCCTTAATAAGGAAGAGAGTGAAAGCTGCATTCTCGACTACGAGGGCACGGTTGCGAAAGGCACCATGCTCGGTTCCGGCGGAGCGATCGTGTTCGACGATACCACCGACATGGTCTACCAGGTGATGCGGCTCGCGAAGTTCTACGCTCACGAGTCGTGCGCCCAGTGCACCCAATGCCGTGAAGGAACGGCCTGGACCGTCAGGATCCTTCAACGGATCCTGGCGGGAGAGGGCACCATCCAGGATCTCGACCTCTTGCTGGATCTTGCCGATCAGATGACCGGAAAAACGATCTGTGTGCTGTCGGACTCCTGCGCCGCCCCGGTGGTGACCGGTATCAAGAAATTCCGCGGCGAGTTCGAGGCCTATATCAAGGGTGCTCGCAAGCCCGTGATGGCGACGGTCTGAAAATGTCGAATCCCGCCGCTCCATCCCCTGCCTCTCCTGCCGCTCCTGCCCCATCCGCCCCTGCAGGGGACCTGGTAACGCTCACCATCGAAGGCATGCCGGTGAGCGTGCCCAAGGGGACGACCATACTCGAGGCGGCGAAACAGGCGGGAGTTCTCATCCCGCATTACTGCTACCATCCCGGGCTGCCCATCGCGGGCGTTTGCCGCATGTGCCTGGTCGAGGTGGAGAAGCAGCCCAAGCTGCAGATCTCCTGCGCCACGACCGTGGCCGAGGGCCAGGTCGTGAATGTCTTCTCTGACCAGGCCAAGAAGGCGCGCCAGGGGGTGCTCGAGTTCCTGCTGATCAATCACCCGCTGGACTGCCCCATCTGCGACCAGGCCGGCGAATGCGAGCTCCAGGACTACGTGTTCCAGGAAGGGCAAGCCCGCACCCGCTACGCGGATTACGCCAAGCGGTTCAATCCGGTGGAGGACTTCGGGCCCGACATTCTCTATGTCCCCAATCGTTGCATCCTCTGCACGCGCTGCGTGCGGTTCATGGAGCACGCCGCCCATGATGACGTGCTGAACGTGAGTGAGCGGGGAGACCGCGCTGTCATCGGGATCCACCCGGACAAGAAGCTCGACCACACCTGGGCGGGAAACGTGGTGGATCTGTGCCCGGTGGGCTCGCTGCTCTCCAAGGATTTCCTGCACCGCGCGCGCGCCTGGGAGCTGGACAAGACCGCATCGGTGTGTCCGGGCTGTTCCCAGGGCTGCAACGTGAACCTGGATACCCGGAACAATGTGGTGGTCCGGCTGCGGCCCCGGGCGAATCTCGAAGTGAATCGCTACTTCATGTGCGATTACGGACGCGGGCAGTACCGCTGGATGAACCACGGGGACCGGATCGAAGCGCCTCTGCTTGGCGGCAAGGACCTGACCGCCGTGGACTGGGACCACGCGCTCGATCGGGCAGTGCAGCTCGTCAAGGGCATCTCGGGTCCCGCAGTCACCCTGGTTTCCCCCGGCGCGTCGAACGAGGCGCTCTACCTTGCGCGGCAGGTGCTGGGTAATGCCCGGCTCCAGGCGGCGTTCCGGGTGCACCGCGAGGCCGGCGAGTGGTCGCTGGCCGGTGTTCCCGATCTTGCCTTGCGCGCAGAACGGGCGCCGAACGTCGCCGGGGCCCTGGCACTCGGGTATCGCGAGGAATTCGAGGCCGCCATCCAGACTGCCGCCGACGCTGGTTTGCTGCTGGTCCTAGATGATGCTCTAGATGGCGTAGCACCCGAAGCGCTCCAGACTCCGAACATCATCTACCTCGGCACGCGACTTCCTGAAATCGCGCGCCGGGCGCGCGTGGTGCTGCCCATCGCCAACGTGGCGGAAGAGGATGGAACGTTCGTCAATCGTGACCGCCGGGTGCAGCGGTATTTCCAGGCGAAGGCCGCTCCGGGGATGGCGCGGCCCGCCTGGTGGGTGCTCGGCGAAATCCTGCGGGGCCTGGGGCGGGGCGATACCCTGAGCTCCGCGGAAGAGGCATTCGACCTTCTGGCCCAGTCGGAGCCGGCCTTCGGCGGCCTTTCCTACGCCGGTCTGGGCGTGCGCGGTGCCGTCCTGGGGTCGCGACAGCCGGCCGGCCAGCCCGCATGACGCCCGAGCTCAAAGGGTTCATCCTGCTCAGCATCATCAAGCTGTTGCTGGTGTTCACGGTGGTGATGGTGGGCGTGATGATGGTGATCTGGGCCGAACGCCGGATCAGCGGATTCATCCAGGACCGGCTGGGGCCCAACCGGGTGGGCCCGGCGGGGCTACTACAGTCGGTCGCGGACGGCCTCAAGAATATCCTCAAGGAAGAGACCTGGCCTGCCAAGGCCGACCGCAGGCTGTTCCTCCTGGCACCGGTCCTGTCGTTCACGCCGGCGCTCCTGCTGCAGGCCGTCATTCCGTTCGCGGCGCCGCTCCCGGTGGACTTCGATTTCCGGCTGCCGCTGATCGGAGAGGTCGCCTGGCATGGCCCGGTTCCGATGGTCGTGGCCGATCTTCCCATCGGCTTCCTCTACATCCTGGCCCTCACCAGCCTGGGGGTGTACGGAATCGTGCTCGCGGGATGGTCCTCCGGAAGCAAGTACGCTTTGCTCGGCGGGCTCCGTTCCAGCGCCCAGATGATCAGTTACGAGATCGCCATGGGCATGACGCTGGTATCGGTCATGCTGGTCACCGGAAACGTGACGTTGTCGCGCGTGATCGCGGCGGAACAGCAGTCGCTCTGGTTCGTGTTTCCGCTGCTCATCGGGTTCGTGATGTTCGTGGTGGCCTCCCTGGCTGAGACCAACCGGTTGCCGTTCGATCTGCCGGAGACCGAATCGGAGCTGATTACCGGCTATCACACCGAATACAGCTCGATGAAGTTTTCGATGTTCTTCATCGCCGAGTACTCGAACCTGATGACCGCTTCCGCGATGATGGCCACCATCTTCTTCGGCGGCTGGGATATCCCTTTTACCACCTGGGACCAGCGTGATCCGAGCGTGCTCAAGTCTCTCGTCACCATGCTTGCGTTCGCCGCCAAGACGCTGGTGTTCATCTTCGTGTTCATCTGGGTTCGCTGGACACTGCCGCGGTTCCGGTTCGATCAGCTCATGGCGCTGGGCTGGAAGGTCCTGCTGCCGCTCGCCCTCTTC
>JACQVB010000282.1 GCA_016209985.1 Gemmatimonadota bacterium
AGATAGAACCGTGGTTCGCGCCTGCGCGACCAAAGCGCTTGGCATTCGTCCAGCTCGGATCGGGAGCTCAAGGGAGGAGAACGATGCGGAAGACGACTGCTCCGAAAACCCGGCGACACCGGTCGGTCTCGCCCACTCAGCATTCGGGGCTGATGGCTCGGGAAAAAACGATCCCGCAATCAGCGGCGACGGAGTGCGCCCTTGACAATCACTCTCATAGAACGGAGTTGCGCTTCACCTGCGGGCGACCCGCCGGCGGGCGACGCAAAGCTCCAACGTGGAGTGTAGTTCGCTGGAGCGCAAATGAAAGGGCTTCCTTAGCAAGCGTACGCGCCCGGCAGGTGCAAGCGCCGGGTTAGGCGGCAAGCCTTGGCCTGGTTGAAAGTCATCTGGGCAGAATGCCAAGGCGTTCTGCGGCTGAATGCGGTCATTGGCCGTGCCGTTTACGGATCACCATCCAGCAGTTGAAGTACTGAGGCACCGCAGCGACCAGCGCCCCATTGCGAAAGAGAAAACGTGCTCTCGTCCCGGGAGTAGAGGTGGAGTCGCCGGCAATGCCGTAGACTGGAGTTCGGTTTGGCTCCTTCGTTACCGAAAAAGCAGCTTGACCCTGTACGAGTCGGCTTGTCCCCTGAACGCCTCCTCGAGCTTCGCAAACCCATTCGACGAAACCGAGGGTTGGGTGGTATGGCGCTTCGACTGCGTCGAGGATCACGAACTCCTTCACGGTGGGACCTGCATCTCCTGGGCCCTCGAGGTAGAAACTTATTTCCTCCTGGGACGGAGGTCGCTGCTGCGGCTGTTGTCCTGATGCGTGCCGGCCAAGCAAGAAGAGGGAAACGAACACGGCACCCTTCATCGACGATCTCATGGTCCCTCCCGAATGGTGTATCCCCGGGCGGCTCAGTAGATCCTTCCACCCGGGCCTCGCCAGCCACGTTCGGTCTTTCTGAACTCCAGAGCGCCGGTCACGGTCTCGCGCTGGCCTCGATTCGCGTGCTTCTTCCCCTGGTAGAGATAGAAGTTGAGAGACCCTGGCGCACCCGTAACAGTCTCGAAACACAGGCCCATTGGGCATCCCCACCACACGTCTTGAAGGAACTCAATCTCTGCTTCGTACTCAAGCCGATACGCGCTTACACCTGCCACCTCTGCTCTCACGCCGTTGGTCTTCTTGAAATCGACCAAACGAATACGTCCTTCAGCTTCCCTCTCGATCCGGCTAGACAGTGCATCACGGGGATCGGCTTCTGAGGGGCTCGATGAGCAGGCGGTCAGAACTGCTGCAACGAGTGCGAACCCAAGGGGCGCAACAGCGCGTGTCTGGTGGGTCGACTTCCGTGGTTCTGGCATGTGGCACTCCTCGCTGCACTTGATCAAGAGAGCCGGCAAATCCGGCTCTATCAGAGACGACGTTCCCTTGCCGTGCGACTACTCCGCCGGGTGAAGTAAGGACGGCAAGCATGTGGGCTATCTTCCACAGGCAGGTTCGCCTTCCTTGGTGCACGGCCGGCCGGTCGAACGGAGCCAACAAAAATCGAACACGAGTTCCCCCGTGCCCGAGCGCGCGTTGCGGTTGCGGCCCAGCCTGTTGCCGTCGCCGTGGCAATTTCGATCGCCACGCCGATCGACGGGTAAAAGGTCAGGTCACCTAGAGTGTTGGCGTAGCGGGCGCGGCTTGCGCGATACTGTTCTTGTGCCGCCACTAGGTTGCGGAGTTCGGATTTCATAGCGGCGACGTATGCCTTCGTCTTGGTTGCGGTGAGTATGGGAACGAACGCCGGCATCCCGCGTGCGTCGCACGCGGTATTGGCTGGCGGTGTTGACGGCCAACCCGGCGCGGAGTCGGTCTGTAGCCGGACCCAAGGATCGCCGCCTTCGAGCGTCGACAACGACTGGCCGGTCTGCGACCGTACGTGATTCCACACCAGGGTGTCGCCAAGGATCGACCCTTCAAGAGAACGCCCACTGGACATCTCGAGCCTTAGTTGTGCACCCGCCAGCTCGTATTTGTCGCCACACCATGCCTGCTGACGGACGCCCAGGTAGAACATGTCACTGTCCCTCAGTTCAAGGTAAATGTGGTCATCGCCATCCCGGCGTAGGACGAAAGTCTCGGAGGTCGATCTGGAACAGGCAACGGTGAGGGCAGTGACGAGGAGTGCGATACCGCGGCGCGTTTCCGCCCCTTTCGAGACGACCGGACGGCCCGCACCAGGAAACCCTTGTGCTCCCCGCCGGGCCAAGAGTGCGCGAACGGAAAAAACCGGACAGGAATCTCAAAGTGCGTGTCTAGTTCTTCGCCTTGTGAAGTAGACCTAGCCGTGTCTCACCGCAGAACAGCGTGACACCTTCGGACAGACGCTTGTCGTTATCCGGCACGAGAATCCTGCGGCCGCCCGAGGCGCCAGGCAGAAGTTTGCCGCCCGCATATTCCATGCGCGCCAGTACCTCCTGCTTGCTGCGGTCGCGGAGGTCGTTTTGGATTCGCAATTCGCGCTCGTTCCTGGCACGGATCCACTTGGGAGAGTAGAGCCCACCGTCGGATGAGCGCCCGCCCCGAGGAGATCGCGAAAGGTCTGCCAGCGAATGGCTGGATCCCCGTCAAGGAGCCACTGGATTGCTCCACCCATTGGTGGTTTCACAGGTCACTCCCCGAACTTCACCAACAGCTCGGGTTCAGCGTGTTAGGCGCCCGCTGGGGTCACCGGACTTCGCCTACGCGTCCTTCCAGCGATCCCGATCCGCCCAGAAGGGGCAGCGAGGGCAAACGGCGCCAAGGGGGTAGTCGATACCTTCCTCATGGGGACAGCCGATAATGCCGCGGGTAATAACGATGCTGCGCGCTCGCTGAGCCTTAACGAAGGTCACCATAGCGGTACCGATGGCTCGGTCGTGACGGATGTCGAGTTCGCCAGCATGCCACTTTTCCATGGCGGCACTGGCATCCTCCCGCGCGACGATCCCGATGACCGCCTTGGAC
This sequence comes from Gemmatimonadota bacterium, assembly GCA_016209985.1. GTDB lineage: Bacteria > Gemmatimonadota > Gemmatimonadetes > Gemmatimonadales > GWC2-71-9 > SHZT01. The sequence goes on from JACQVB010000282.1 coordinate 2,984, forward strand.
GCGAACTCAGTGGTTGGCCCGTAGAAAGCAACGCACCGCCGCCGGCAGCTTGATCAAGGATCTGCTGATGGAGCTGGCGGCGCCGTGTGGTAACGCGAAGGCCGCGAGTCACTCGACCCGCGGCCTTTGGCGTGGCGGGAGCCGCCCACGCGTCACCCACAATGGTAAGCCGAGTATATCGCTGCTCTTTGACTCGGACAAGTGCCAGGGTGCGGATGGAGAGATTCGGACTCTCACGGGCTTTCGGCCCACGCCATTGTGGGTGACGCGCGTCTACCAATTCCGCCACATCCGCACCAGTAGCACGCTGGCGTAATCGGCTCGCTACGACGCAACGTCCGCAAAGGAGTTGTGCCTCTGGCAAATACAACTTGCTAGGCCTCGACATCCTTGCGGTAACCAAACCCGCGCGCGAAGTGGCAGATTAGTGCGGTCGCTTTGTGCGACGTCATCCAGAGCAAGCCGCGGGAGAGTCGAAGAGCCTGCCCAGAGCGATAGCGAGGGGTGACTTTGTGCCGCGGTTCGATCGAGCAGCCGCTTTGGGAGAATGGGGCCAGAAGTGGGCAAACGCCGCGTAAGCTCGGCATGTTCCTCGACCGGTGGGCGAGGACCAGGCCAGGCGCCGTGGTGCGCATCGTGACTGGCCGCGGCAACCACTCCGAAGGAGCGCCGGTCCTTTACCCCATGGTTGCCCAACTGCTCGGCGGACGCCTCGCTCACTACGTCAGAACCTCTCGCCCGGATTCCAGCTTCGGTGCGTATCTCGTCCAGGTGAAGTAGCGAACTGAAGCAGTGGAATGAGGGATCGCTCCGAGAGCGCACTGAAAGCAAACGACCGCCGTCACTCGACCCGCGGCCTTTCGCGTGGCACCACTCGGGCCCACGCAACCCGCTCACCACAGATAGGCCGAGTGTAAGCTCGGCAGAGATGGGAAGGCAAGATCCGGCTCGTCTGGCGGACACACGGCCCCCAGTCGGTTACGGCCGGTTAACGACTGCTCGCCTAGTGCCTGGTCCACGACGGAGGCGCACTCGCGGGGGTTGACGCCAGCGCCGCAGTGTAGGTGGGGCGGTGGGACGCGGCTTCAGGAGCTTCGAGGGAGAACCGGACGCTGAGCACCCGCACCGCGGCGAGGAAGCCGATGACGGCAAGCAGAATGGCAAATGATTTCCAGGTTCCCGCACTTAGCCACAGATAGGCCAGCGCGGTCTTCAGCACCTCGACGATCGCGAGCAGGATCAGAATACCGGATCACTGCCTGGGGGAGAACACTCTCGGCGCCGTGCGAGAATACCTAGGGAAGCTCTCGGGCGACCGCCAGGATGCCGCACGGGAGGACCGCGAGGATCAGCACCAGCAGGGCGCTCAACGCCACTCGAATGGAACGGCGGAACGCGCCCGAGTCGGGCCGGGCGCGCGGTTGCGTCGTCGGGTTCACAGAGCGGCTCCATGGGGGTGGCGCAGGTTCGATGGAGGCCATCACCGCAGGGTGATTGGCGGGTAACCCTCGGGCAACGGGTGGGTATTTGCGGGGGGGCTGCGCATGAGTGTTGGAGGAGCTGGCTTGCCCCCGCGGCGCTCTCAATGGCGGCATCGTGGGTACCGCTGCACCTGGTGAGACGAGGCAGGTGGTTTCCCGAATGGACTTGGGCGCCTCGTTTGCTCATCGCTGGACTGCCATTTCCCCGTGGGCTACGTTATTGCCCCGCGATTTTGGAACTGAGCGAGATCGCCAACAGGAGGGCGAGTATGCACGCGTTCCATAAGGGGCTGATGTCAGCCGTGCTCGTGCTCACGTGGGCAGTTGCCGCGCATGCGCAAACACCATACGAGGACGTCGGGGGGCATTTCATGCTCGACGTCCCCTCGGGCTGGTCCAAGGGTACGGTGCCCCAGCCCGGAATTACGACGTTCTCCCGGTCCGGCGCACCGACCTTTCAGGTCTTGTGGGGTGGCGGTGGGCGTGACTCCGCGTTCCGGGCCTTGGTAAACAACGCGGTTGGCGCAGGCCTCGGGGAGCCCCCCGCCGGAGCGGCGTTCGACCTGGAGGTCAATGGGAACCAGGCCAGGTGGGCGGAGTACACCGCGACCTATCGCGACCGGCAGGTGTCCGCCGCACTCGGCGCCGTAGCGCTCCCCGAGGGAACGGCCATGTTCATGGCTTTCTATCCGGCCGAGACGCCCGCGGAGCACCGCACCGCGCTGAAGAACGCGTTCCAGAGTCTGCGGGTGATCGGCGCGTTCGCTACCGGAGTCGCGAATCAGCGCCCGGCCGCTCCCATTGCGATCGATGCGACCCGGGCCAGCGGCGCCGCCGATTCGAACCCACCTGCTCCTGCCGCACCGCCGGCGGCCGCGCCGCCCGCGTCCATCGCCCCGACCCCGTTCGCCAACGAGCATGTCGCGCTGACCCTGCCGGCCGGGTGGACGACCAAACCGGTGACCGGAGCCGCCGTCGTGTTCCTCGCGCACCCCACCAACGGAACCGTGCAGTTTCTCGGTTTGAAGGTCAAAGGCAAGCAGAAGCGCGAGACGATACTCGAGGGTCTGCGGAGCGGCACTCAATCGAAAATGCCGTCGATGAAGGTCGTGCGGCGGCAGGAACTGACCACGACGTCGGGTGTGAAGATGCTCACCGAGGAGCTGTCGGGTGCGCTGACGGTGGAGGGACGCGAGGTGCCCCAAGTGGCCCTGATCGGGGCGGCTGACGGCGGCCGCAACTGGTCGTTCATCTGCGTCGTGGCCATGTCCCTCGCTAGCGAGGACGCGCGCCGTGACGTTCTCGCCATCATCCAGTCGCTCCGAGTGCCGTGATGAGGGCACTGGGTCCTGCCGCGCTGCTGGTTGTGCTTGCCGGATCCCTCGGCGCCCAACAGCGCATCGTGCCCGACATCCCCGCCGAGGTTGCCCATGCGCTCACGGCGAGAGAGAAGCCGAGCCGGTGGCGCGTGGCCCTGGCGGCAGCCCACGTGGACGACATTCGGCCGGTGGGCCGGAAGCTCCTCGTCGGGCTCCGCGAGGATCAGCAGGGGCTCCGGCCGCGGGAGTTCACCCTGGTGGACCGGGACTCCGGCCGGGTCGAATGGCGGTGGCCGCGGCCGCGAGACCTCAGGAGCGAGGTAGTGGCTGCCGCTCCCGGAGTCCTGCTTCTAGAAGAAACGAAGCGGCAAACATCCACCTTCCTCGGCGTGGATCCCGCGACCGGCGCTGAACGATGGAGGGTGTCGGTGGGAGAGGTGGCGCGAAGTTATCCGCTGATCGAGCAAGATCGCCTGCTGCTCCAGCGCCGGGATGGTGACCGGGTGGAACTGGTAGCGCTTAACCTGTCCACGGGACTGACCACGTGGACTCGGCCGACCCGAGTGCCCAGGGACTCGGCCATCCTCGGCGTCCTCGCCGAGGGCGAGGCCGTGTGGACCTTCCAGGGTCGCGTGGAGCGGCTTTCTACCGGCGATGGTTCGGTCGCCTGGGCCCGGCCGGACATCCGGCCGGACGATGGCGGTCCGACGCCCCAGCTGGCCGATGGCGAGCTGTTGCTGGTGCAGGGCACTCACCTCCTGGCGCTGAGCGCCGGCACGGGAGAAACCCGCTGGCAGACGCCGGTCCCGGGACTCCGCCGAGCGACGAACATCTTCCTCACTGAGTCGCGGGTGTATCTGCGGGGAGAAGCCGAGGGGGGTGGATTCGCCCTGTGCGCATTCGCGCGCGCAGACGGACGGATGCTGTGGCGGACGCTGACCGGCGAGCCGTTGATCAGCAACATCGTCGAGACCCCAGACCGGACATTCGCGGCCTCGTCGGCCACGTTGTTCGGGTTCGACCCGGCATCCGGGCGATTCCAGATGACCAGAAAGGTCGCCACAACGGGGCGCCTGTTCCCGGTCCATCTGCGGCTGTACGCGGATCGTATCGTGTACGTCGGGGAGCTCGCGGTGGCGGCGTACGCGCTGGCCGACGGCTCCCAACTGTATTTTCAGGGCATCACGCCGATCGATCAGGAAGCAACGCTGAACGGGCTGGATGCCGCGATCCCGCGTTTGCGTGAGGCCATGGCGTCCCTCGGGAACCCTCGAGCCCAGGGCACCCCTCTCTCCGCATTCGCCTCGGCGGAGGCGCAGCGCTACCAGGACATGTCGGGAGCGCTCTGGCGCCAAGCAGGCAGTCAGCGGGCCCTTGGAGACCGGGCTGGAGCCCAGCTAACGGAGGCCCGCGCGCAACAAGCCTCCGAAAGTTCGCGGAACATGAGCCGGCACGCGCTGACCATGGCGCTCACCGAGCTCGGCGCGTCGCTGTTTCAGGCGATCGTACTGGATCGTCAACTCAAGAGTTATCAGGTCATTCTGGATCGACAGGAGTTCCTGCGGCGATCCATCCTCGCGGCTACTCAACTGGCCGAGGTTGGCGACTACGTCTACCGCCCGGCGTCGGTTTCGGCAGACGGGGGCCCCATCAAGTCCCTCACGGGTTTGGTCGTTGTCGATCTCCCCACCGGGCGCCGGAGCGAGACCCCCCTTTCGCCGCACTACCGAGTCTACGGCCTCTGGAACTACCTCGACGCCGAGGAAGGGCTCGTATTTCACCACGGCATCGGACTGGATGAGGCCGCCTGGGAGTACACCCCGGAGCATTCGGCCGAAATTGGCCCGAAAGTTCAGACGGTCGGAGCGTTTCTCATCGCAGCGCCGGTTCACCTGCCCCGGTAGCGACGGCACGTATGCTGCCAGCGTCACGAGCTGGCGCTGCATGGTCCGAATCTGCTCGGTCAGCGCGGTGACCTGCTCGAGTAGGGATGTGGATCGGGTGATTGGCTAATTGGTGTTGGGCCTGCGTTTCTCCATTCCTTCGAAGGAATGCCATTTCGGCTGGACGCTACCTCCCGCAACCTCAACCGCGCCGGTCCAGCCGGCGCTGCATTCCCATGAGACGATAGCTGCGGCGGACCCATGCGCCGACCTGGCGGTCGAGCTGTTTCGGATTGGTGATGCGCAGGCGGTGAGCCCAGCATCCCGGCGCGACCTCCGCCACTTTGTAGAAGCGCCGAGATCGCAGCGGCCGGGGAAGGACGAGAGGGCGGGGAGTCGCGGATCTCATGTGGTGGATGTGACGGTCAAGCAGTCCCGCACTGGAGCGCGTGAACGTGAGGCCCCTCCCGCTCCGACCCCAAAGTCAGGCGGCGCCCAATACGTAAACCGACCACGGCGCGATGCACGTCTCGCTCACCCATTTGACCGGCTCGGCGCCGGTGGCGAGCGGATTCGCCAGTTCGCGGACGATCAGGTCCGTGTGGGCGAAGAGTTCGCGGTAATGCGCGTCGCTGCAAACCACGTCCTCGACGGGGCGCCGATCGGGCAAGTCGAGCATGATGATTCGTACCGGGTCGCCATCGCGCGCGCGGCGATTCTCGGGGAAATCCCGCGTGCTGAAGGATGCCCATTCGTGCAGGTAGATGGCCGGAGTGGACACGACGACGATCAGGCTGCCGCCGGGCGCCAGGAGCTGCCGAAGCGATCTGAGCGCCTCAACTTTTGCCGCGTCAGTCGGGATGTTGTCGAAGGTGAACGCGGCCAGGATCAAGTCGAAAGTCTGCTCGATCTTGGCCAGCGTCGCGGCCGTAACCAGCCGATAGTCGCCTCGCGGGTCCGTTGTCCGCGCCAGGTCCAACATGGCTGGTGAGATATCGACTCCCACGGTTGCGAATCCCAGTCGCTGGAGGAAACGGGTGGAGCGGCCGGTGTAGCAGCCGAAATCGAGCGCACGGGTTCCCTGGACGTACTTCCGAAACAGGGTCGGCAGGTCGCGAAAGGCGAGATGATACGTGCCGGGAAAGTCGAGCTGGGCGTACGCGCGAGCGCGCTGGCGGTCGTCGTAGACGTTCCTGAAGCTTTGCTCCATAACGATATCGAGAGCGCGCCTCTTGCTGGTACCATGAAGTCGTCGAGCGCCCGTTCGGGGCGTACCCAACGGGCTGAGCGCGGGCTTGGAGCCCGCGACTCAACCATCGGAACGATCACACTCGCCCCAGGAGGCGAGCGGAGCCCCCTGGCGTTCGGCCGTCACCCGCTGACGATCGTATCGATACAGTCCTGCCGGTGCCACATCCCCCAAAAACGAAGCACGAGACAGCATCGCTGCTCCACGACCTAGCTGCGTCTCGTTGACTCGATCCGGCTTAATGGTGCCAGGTGGCAACATCGAGGGCAATTCATAGCTGCCAGATCCTGCCAATCACCACGATGTGAGGGCCTGGCCGATCGAAGTTGTCGTTGCTGTCCCAGATTCACCCGAAACTCGGCGGCATCCGGCGAGCTCAGGATTGCAGGATCGTACTCCGGTGGGACGGGAAAAACATCCGCATCGTGGTCCCCTTGCCCAGCGCACTCTCGGCCTGGATGCGTCCACCGTGCGCCTCGACCAGGTGCTTGACGATGGAAAGGCCGAGCCCGGTTCCGCCTTCTTCCCGCGAGCGTCCGGGATCGACCCGATAAAACCGCTCGAAGATACGGGGCAGATGTTCGGCCGGGATGCCAGAGCCGGTATCAGTCACGCGGATTTCCGCCCCACCCGCCGTGGTCTCGCCCGACACCATCACTTCGCCCCTTCGCGTTTGGTTCCCCTCTCCCGCGGGGAGAGGGGTCAGGGGAGAGGTGTGGCGGATCGAGTTCTCGAACAGGTTGATCAGGACTTCGCGGAGCGCGTCGGGGTCGGCGGTGACGGCAAAGTCCGGCGGTAGCTCGGTGACCAGGCGGATGCCGCGCTGGCTCGCTCGGTCCGCCAGTGGAGCCCAGGCTTCACGCGCCATCTGTTCGAGGTCGATCGATCCGGGTGAGAGTTTCCAGCCTCCCGATTCCAGCCGCGCGAGATCCAGCAGGTCGTCCACCAGCCGCTGCATCCGGTGCGCATTCCCCCCGATCACTTCCAGGAAACGCCGGCGGGTGGATTCGTCGACTTCGTCAGCCAACAGGGTGTCGGCGTATCCCGAAATACTGGTGAGCGGCGTCTTCAGTTCATGCGAGACGTTGGCCACGAAATCGCGACGCACCACCTCCAGACGCTTCAGTGCCGTCACGTCGTGCAGCACGAGGATAGCTCCCCCTTTGGGAAGCGGGCGTGCGGTGAAGAGGAGGATCTGTCCGCCCAGGTCCGTTTCCCGATCGACCACGATTTGCCCGGCGAGAGCCTGTTCCACGATCTCCCGCGCTGCCCGTTCGTGAAACAGGGCGCGCGCGTTGGGCATGGTGCCCTGGGGCGGGTATGCCAGGAGCCGGCGAGCGGCGCTGTTGCAGATCACGATGTTGCCTTCCCGGTCCGCGGCGATCACGCCTTCGACCATCGACTCGATCAGTGTTTCCGTTTCCTCATGCCTCCGGCGCAGCTCTCCGATGCGGGACCGAAGATCGTCGTCCATGGAGCGCAGGGCGTGAGTCAGTTGGCGGATCTCCGGCGCCCTGGAGGCGGGAAAGGCCGGCTGATCACCGGCGGCGAGCGCGCGCGCGGCCCGGCCGAGCTGCGCCAGCGGCCGCCCGATCCAGCGGCCACCGAAACCCGCCCACCCAATGCCGAAGAGCAGGGCAATGAGCGCCGCGACCAGCACACTCTGCTGGGTGGTGTGCACGATCGCGTCCACCTGCTCCAGGGGAGTCGATATGCGGACGATCCCCGGCCACGCGGGGACGGCGACCTTGAGTTCGGCCCGGTGGGTCGATGCGGAGGTCCGGGAGTCGATCCCGGTGCGGCCCGCGAGGGCGGCTTCGACCTCGGGCCGGCCGCGATGATTTCCCAGCAAATGGAGACTCGCGTCATCGAAATCGGAGTCCCCCAGCACCTGGCCGTCCCGGTCGATCAGAGACACCCGGCGCCCGAGGAGCGCGCCGTAGCGGTGCGCGACGGCATTCAACTGGGATTCCTCGTGGGGGACCGCCGCGGCCACCAGCCGCGCTTCGCGCTCCAGCTCGCCCTCGAGTGCGCCCTCCAGATCGCTGCGCAACCAGCGATCCGCAGCAATCAGCAGTACAGAAGTGGAGATCAGCAGGGTAGCGACCGCCCCCAGAAAGAGGCGGGTGGTGAAATTCACCGGGTTCGTCCCTTCGCCAAATCCGTGGTGCGGAACCGATAGCCGAATCCGCGCACCGTTTCGATCAGCTCACCGGCCTCTCCCAATTTGGCACGGAGACGCTGGACGTGCATGTCCACGGTGCGGGTCTGAATGTTGGGGTGGGCTTCCCAGACGGTCTCCAGGAGGTGGGCCCGGCTCTGTACCCGGCCACGGCGCTCGGCCAGGGTGAACAACAGCTTGTACTCCGTGGCGGTGAGCTCAATCTCAGTTCCGCCCACCGTCACGCGGTGGGCCGCGCGGTCTATGCTCACCGGCCCCACGGCAAGGATGGAACCCGACGTGACCGACGGCCCCGCGAGCCGCCGCAAGACCGCCTTCACCCGCAGTACCAGCTCTTTGGGAGAAAAGGGTTTCACTACGTAGTCGTCCGCGCCCAAGGCCAACCCTTTGACGCGGTCGACCTCTTCCTTACGGGCGGTGAGAAGAATCACCCCGACATCCCGGGTTTCCGGACGGCGCCTCAGATCCTGAAGCACGTCGTATCCCGACGCCCCGGGCAGCATCAGGTCCAGCACCACGAGATCGGGTGGCGCGTCGGCGGCGGCCTTGAGCGCTTCGGATCCGCTGCTGGCGGTCGCGACGCGATAACCTTCTTTCGCGAGATGATATGCGACCAGCGCGGTAATATCGGGTTCATCGTCTACCACGAGGATGCGATGGGACATCGCGGGCGAATATACGGGCGGCCGGGACGTTGAGGTACCGGCGGAGTCCTCTGTGTCACGGACGTGTAACGGGGGCGGGTCGGCGGGTCGGCGGGTCGGCGGACGGGCGGATCGACGGCCGAGTGGCGCAGGTAAAGGACACCCGCGCGACCATTCCTCTTGACCTGCGTCCTCGGCCTTACGATTGCGCGGTCCCCGCTGCGTATTTTGCTTTAATCCAATGCGTTTGCTTGTCCTATGTGTCTCCGCCCTCTCGCTCGGCGCATTTCCGAGAGTCTCCCCTCTTGCCGCCCAGGACTCAGTTCACATCGTCATCGCCGCCACCACCGACGTGCACGGTCGCGCCACGCACTGGGACTACGTGGCCGATCGTGAGGCGCCCTGGGGAATCGACCGCGTGGCCACCGTGGTCGACTCGCTGCGCCGCGAGTATCCCGGCCGCGTCGTGGTGGTCGATGCCGGCGATCTGATCCAGGGCGATCCGTTCGCCACCTATTTCGCCACGGTGCAGCCGGCGGATCCGAATCCGATGGTCGACGCTCTAAATGCGGTCGGCTACGACGCGTGGACGCCGGGGAATCACGAGTTCAACTTCGGTGTCCCGGTGTTCGAGCGGGCGGTCGCCGGTGCAGCCTTCCCCACCATTTCCGGGAACATCTATCGGCTTCCCAAGGACACCTTCGCCTTCGCCACCAGCACCGTCGTGGTTCGCGACAGTGTCCGCATCGGCATCACCGGTTTCACCACTCCAGGCGTGATGCTGTGGGACCGGCAAAACGTGGCCGGTACCGTTCGGGTTCGACCAATCATTTCCGAGGCGTGGCGCGAGTTGCGGGAGCTCGATTCGCGCGCCGATCTCAAGCTGGTCCTGATCCACAGCGGAATGAACGAACCGTCCTCCTACGATACCACCCGCATCGGTGCCGAGAACGTCGCCGCCCAGCTGGCCTCGCTTCCGGTGAAGCCCGATCTGGTCATCGTGGGGCATTCGCACCGGCGGATGCAGGACTCGGTCATCGCCGGGGTGCATTTCATGCAACCGGACCCATGGGCGCAGGCGGTGTCGGTCGCGCATGTCTCGATGGTCCGCAGCGCCAACCGTTATCGAGTGGCACGAATCCGCGCCGACCTGGTGCCTCTGGCCAAGGTGGCGCCCAGTCCCCTGCTGGAGCGGCGATTCTCCCAGGCGCGGGACGCGGTGCGGAGCTGGGTGGCCTTGCCCCTCGCGGCGGTGCAGGGCAACTGGAGCGCGGCGCTGGCGCGCGCGGAAGACACTCCCATCATCGATTTCGTGAACGAGGTGCAGCGCCGCCAGAGCGGCGCGCAGCTCTCGTCCACCGCTGCGTTCGACGTGCGGGCGAGCCTGGGTCCCACCGTGGCGCGAATGCGTGACTTTGCCGGCGTCTATCCCTACGAGAACCTGCTGAAGGCGGTCCGGATAGACGGCGCGCGGCTCAAGGCTTATCTGGAGCAGTCGACCGCGTATTTCCGGATCTATCGGCCGGGTGCGGCGATCATCAACGACAGCGTGCCCGGCTACAACTTCGACATCGTGAGCGGCGTGACGTACACGATCGATCTGTCGCGGCCGGTCGGCTCCCGCATTCTGCAGCTGAGCTACCAGGGCAGGCTGGTCCAGCCGAGCGACACCTTCACCCTCGCGCTGAACAACTACCGGCAGGGCGGCGGGGGGGCGTTCCGCATGCTCGCCGGGTTGCCGGTGGTCTACGACCGCAACGAAAACATCCGGGATCTGCTGGTCGAGGCGGCGCGCAAGATCGATACGCTCCGCGCGTCGGAGTACGACGATCATTCCTGGCGCATCATCCCGGCGGAGGCCGCCGCGGCGGTCCGGGCCGCCTTTGCGGGACCGGCCCCGGTCGCGCGCGATTCGCTGTTGCTCCGGATCTTCTCCACCAACGACCTGCACGGCCAGATGGAGTCGCAGATCCCGGCCTGGAGCGGCGGCAAGAAGGTCGGCGGGATCGCGGCTCTCAAGGGGTTGCTGGACTCGCTCACCAATGAGTGCCGCTGCGCCGTGTTGAAGCTGGACGCGGGAGACGAGTTTCAGGGCACGCCGATTTCCAACTGGCTATTCGGACGCCCGGTGGTGGAGGCGTTGAACGCGATCGGCTACGACGCAGCCGCGGTCGGCAATCACGAGTTCGACTGGGGGATCGACACCCTGCGGGCCAGGATTGGAGCGTCCCGTTACTACTGGTTGAGCGCCAACATCGAATCTCGCCAGAGCGGAACAGTTCCGGACTGGGCCCAGCCCTGGGTGCTCATTCAGAAGGGCGGACATGCGATCGGCTTGGTCGGGCTGTCACTGCTGAACACGCCGATCGAAACCAAGCCGAGCAGCGTCGAAAGCCTCGTCTTCACCGACCTGGCGCTCGCCGTGCGCAAGACGCTGCCGGCGGTCCGGCGTGCCGGGGCCGAGCTGGTCGTGGTGGTGGCGCACACCGGGGGATTCTGCAATCCTGCCTGCGCCGGTGCGGTGTTCGAGCTCGCCCGCAAACTCGATTCCGGGTCGGTCGACCTCATCGTCTCGGGACACACCCATAGCGAGATCAACACCAGGATCAACGGCATTCCGATCGTGCAGGCGCGTTCTCACGGGACCAATCTCGCGGTAGTGGACTGGGTCCGCCGGGCCGATGGCCGCAACGAATTGAAGCCGCGGATTCTCACGGTGTGGACCGACAGCATTCGCCCCGACACCGGTCTGGTCCGGCTGGTGGACCGCTACGCGCAACAGGTGAGGCAGATTGCGTCGCGGCCCATCGCCCAGCTCAAGCTCCCGTTGCCCAAGAAAACCGGTGACTATCCGCTGGGGCATCTCATCGCCGATGCGGAACGGCTGGCCGCCCGATCGGACGTTGCCATCATCAACAACGGAGGCATCCGCGCCTCCCTTCCGCAGGGGCCGGTCACCTACGGGCAAGTCTATGAGGTCCAGCCGTTCGATAACCAGATCGTCAAGCTCACCGTAACCGGAGATTCCCTGCTGCAAGCGTTGGAGCTGGCGGTCAGGGGTGGCCAACCCGACGCCAACGTATCGGGAGTGGACGTCTGGTACGATCCTGGCAGACCGCAGGGAAAGCGGGTTCGCCGGGCCAAGCTCCTCGACGGCCGCGAGATCGAGAAGGGCAAGACGTACACCCTGGCCGTGCCTGATTTCATGGCCGTGGGCGGCAGCGGCTTCTCCATGCTGGGGGGCGCACCACTGGAGCGGACCGCGGTGAGCGACGTCGAGGCGCTGGTGAATTATCTGCGACGCCTTCCGACCCCGGTCGACATCCCCGATTCGCCTCGCATTCACGCCGAAAAATGAGTGAGGGCGTCCGGGTGTTCGTGAACGAGCGCGCGGTCATCGTGATACCCGGCGCAACTATCCGGGAGGCGGTGCTGGCGTTCGATCCCGAGCTGGCCTCGGCGTTGCGGGAGGGCCGGGCGTACGTCACCGATGGGGTCGGGCGGGCGGTCGAGCCGTCGGGTTCGGTGGAGCCGGGGGCGATCTTCCGGGTCGTCGTCAGCGCGCGCGGGCAACAGGCCGGCGGGTGAGTTTGTCGCGCGAGCTGCTCCGCCGGCTGCCGAAAGCGGAGCTCCATGTCCATCTCGATGGTTCGCTGCGTCCCCAGACGATGATCGAGCTTGCCCGGGAGCAGAACGTGCGCCTGCCGGCGGACGATCCGGCCGCGCTGCGGGAAGCGATGCTGGTCAAGAACGCGCGCAGCCTCGAGGAATATCTCGAGCGCTATACGGTTACCCTCGCGGTCATGCAAACGCCGCAGGCGCTCGAACGCATCGCGTACGAGTTCGTGATCGACTCGGCTGCGGAAAACGTGCGCTATCTGGAAGTGCGCTACTGTCCCGCGCTCCACACCCCGGCACTGACCCTGGCGCAGGCGGTGGAAGCTCCTTTGCGTGGCGTCCGGCGCGCGCAAGCGGAGACCGGCACCGGCGCAGCGCTCATCATCTGTGGGTTACGGACGCTGGCGCCATCGGTTTCCGAGAATCTGGCCCACCTGGCGGTGGATTACCGCTCTGAAGGGGTCGTGGCATTCGACCTGGCCGGCGCCGAGCGCGGGTTTCCAGCGCGCGATCACGCGCGGGCATTTGCCTATGCGGCGGCGCACGGGCTGGCGTGCACCTGCCACGCGGGCGAGGCCAATGGTCCGGATTCGATCCGCCAGGCGATTCACGATTGCGGCGCCCAGCGGATCGGTCACGGTACCAGGCTGGACCAGGATCCGGTGATAGAGGAATACGTCCTACAGCACCGGATTCCGCTGGAAATGTGCCTCAGCTCGAACCTGCACACCCGCGCGGTCACGGACCTGTCCAGTCATCCCGCCCGCCGTTACTTCGATCGCGGCTGCGTCGTCACTCTGAACACCGATAGCCGGCTGATGGACGGGATCGACCTCACCCACGAGTACTGGCTCGCGCATACCAGGCTGGGCTTCACCCGCGAGGAGCTCGACCGGCTGATTCTCAATGCGTTCGAGAGCTCGTTCTTGCCCGACGCCGAAAAGTGGCCCTTGGTTGCCAAGGTGAAGGCGGAGCTCGACTCCATCATATGAACCAGCATCGAGACGCCCTGGCGCGGATCCGGCAGTGGCTCGGCGACATCCAGCCGGAAGCCGCCATCGTGCTTGGCTCGGGACTCGGCGGACTGGCTGCCACGGTCGAGCAGCCCCAGCGAATCGGCTACGCAGACATTCCCGGTTTTCCCATTCCGAAAGTCGCCGGCCACGGAGGCGACCTGGTCGCGGGACAACTCGAAGGTCATCCGGTACTCCTCCAGAGCGGTCGCTTTCATTTATACGAGGGCCACCCCCCGGACACCGTCGCCCTGCCGGTGCGCGTCTTTGCGGAGCTGGGCATCCGCAATCTGGTGCTCACTAATGCCGCCGGGGGAGTCCGTCCCGGTTTCCGGCCGCCTGCGCTGATGCTCATCGCCGATCACATCAACCTGATGTGGCGTAACCCGATCACCGGTCCAGTAATCGAGGGCGAGACCCGATTTCCCGACATGTCGGAGCCCTACGACCGCGGTCTCCGGGAGCTCGCTCGCGAAGTGGCGTTGGGTGAAAGTTTGCTGCTGGAAGAAGGTGTCTACGCGGCGCTGCTCGGGCCCTCCTACGAAACTCCGGCCGAGATCCGCATGCTGCAGAGGTTGGGAGCTGATGCGGTCGGTATGTCCACCGTGCCGGAAGTGATCGTCGCGCGTGCCCGCGGGATGCGGGTCCTCGGCGTTTCCACGATCACCAATCTTGCGGCGGGAATCTCGCCCACCGCGCTGTCGCATGAAGAAGTGCTCGCCGCGGGCAGACAGGTCGCCCGTGACCTGGAGCGTCTGGTCCGGGGAATCGTGCGCCGGCTCTACTGATTCAGTAGTGCCTTCCCGATCTGGGGAAAGAGAACCACCGCGCCAAACCGGATGAACCGTCCCAGAAATCCGAGCGCCAGGAACGGAAGGAAGCGATAGCGGACGATGCCGCACGCGATGCTCGTCAGATAGAAGGGCGGAAAGCCGCTCGCCGCACTGACCAGTACCAGGCTGCCTCCGGTATTCGGCCGCGTTTGGGCCCAGGCTTCCGCTTCCTCGAACCAGCCCTTCACCCGTTTGCCCGGAATGCGGACCACTCCTCGACCGGCACCGTACATCGCGGCTTTGGCCGTCATCTGGCCGAGGGTTCCGGCGAGAACCAACGGGACCGCGAGCTCCGGAGGTGCGGCTGCCGAGGCGGCGAGCAGATAGAGCTCGGCATTGACGAGAGGGACGAGCCCGCTCACCACGCAGTATCCGAGGGTCCCCATCAGCAGGATGAAACCGGTCATTCGACTCCGTTGAAAGCGGGCGCCTGGCGAGACTGCGGTATGGCCCTTGAGTTTAGTCCCGCGCCGCCGATTCGCCAATGCGCCGCCAGTTTGTGACGCGGCACTTGTGGAGCAAGCGCGAATTCGTAGTATCGGGCGCCGCCTCACCCCTGTCCCCTCTCCCTAGGGAGAGGGGGACGGCAGAGCAGGGTGAGTCGTGAAGCTGCTCTTCCGGCCTCGAACATTCGAATTACTCTCGCGTTCACAGGGGTGAGGGATGATGGGACTTTGGTTGGTTCAGACCGCCGCGCAACAACTGGCCGCGGCTCGCGAAGGACTGGACACCCCGCTGCTCGCCCGCCTGATGGGGCTGGTCGGGCTCACGGTCATGATCGCCATCGCCTGGGCCATCTCCTACAACCGGAAAGCCGTCAACTGGCGGATGGTGGGCGCTGGTGTGGTGCTGCAACTGATGCTGGGATTCATCGTGCTCAAGACACCGTTCGGAAAGGGCCTCTTCTTTGCGGCCAACGCGGTGGTCTTGAGGCTGCTTTCCTTTCAGGAAGCCGGCGCGCGTTTTGTCTTCGGAAACCTGGTGCAGAACGACATCCAGCTCTCGGGCGGCGCATCGGGCCTGGTGCACACCGGCGCGGCGTTCGCGTTCAACGTGCTGCCGACCTTCATTTTTTTCTCCGCCCTGATGTCGGTGCTCTATTTCCTTGGCATCATGCAATTGATTGTCAAAGGAATCGCCTGGCTCATGCAGAAAACATTGGGGACTTCGGGTGCGGAGACGCTGTCCGCGGCGGGAAACATTTTCCTGGGCCAGACCGAGGCTCCACTGCTGATCAGGCCATTCGTCGGCAAAGCGACGGAATCCGAGCTGATCACCATCATGGTCGGCGGATTCGCCACCGTCGCTGGCGGAGTAATGGCGGCCTATGTCGCGATGCTGTCTGGCTACTTCCCGGACATCGCCGGACATCTGCTCACGGCCAGCGTGATGAATGCGCCGGCCGGGCTCGTCCTCTCCAAGATTCTGCTGCCGGAAACCGGCGTTCCGGTGACCAAAGGCTCGCTGAAGATCGAGGTGGAGAAAACCGACTCCAACGTGATCGACGCCGCCGCGGGCGGCGCGGCTATCGGCGTGCAGTTGGCCATCAACGTCGCCGCGATGCTGATGGCGTTCATCGCGCTGGTGGCGCTGATCAATTTCGGCGTGTCCTGGATGGGTGGGCTCCTGGGCCACCCGGAGCTTTCGCTGCAGCTGATCCTGGGTGTCCTGCTCAGGCCCCTCGCGTTCGTCATGGGTGTGCCGTGGCACGACGCCGGGATCGTGGGCTCCTTCATCGGCATCAAGACGGTACTCAACGAGTTCGTGGCCTACTCCAACTTCGCCGAAGCGTTGTCGGGTGGCGTGGTCATCTCCCCCAGGGCTGCGATCATCACCACGTATGCGTTGCTGGGGTTCGCGAACTTCTCCTCCATTGCGATCCAGATCGGAGGCATCGGCGGGCTTGCTCCCGAGCGGCGGCACGAACTCTCGCGGCTCGGTCTCAAGGCCATGATCGGCGGCAACCTGGCGGCCTTCATGAGCGCGTCGATCGCGGGGATGCTGGTCTAGGCGGGCGGGGCGGGCGAGGCGGGCTGGACGGGCAAGGCGGGCCGTATTTG
>JACQVB010000286.1 GCA_016209985.1 Gemmatimonadota bacterium
AGGGCGTACTCCGCGAGGCTCTCGTCATCCCGCTCGATCGCCGCGGCATCGAATTCCTCTTTCAGCTCCTTCAGCAGCGCGTCGCCATCCTCGCCCAGCTTGACGGCGCAAATGCCGCGCTCGGTCGCCGCCACCAGCATCTCTCCCAGGGACGTCCTGACGACGGTCACGCGAATACGCACCGCCGGCGCCCCGTTGCGATACTCCCCCGGCGTCATGCCGAGCCGGCGGGATGATTTCCCGTACAGCCGGCTGGGCGATCCGTAGCCGGCTCCGTACAAGGCGCCGGTGATGCTCTCACCGTTCTTGAGCAGCGATTTCAACTGGTCCATGCGCCATGCCTCCGCATAGGTTTTTGGCGACACGCCCACGACCCGGGAGAAGGCCCGACGCAGTCGGGATGAGGACATTCCCGCCGCCTTTCCGAGGACAGTAAGCGTGACTCCGCTCTTCGACCGCTCGATCATCCGGCACGCCCGGGTGACCGCGGTCACCTCGGCATCGAGCAGGCGTGCCTCCCGCGGCCGGCAACGGAGACAGGCACGAAACCCGGACCGCTCGGCGTCGGCGGGGCGATCGAAGTAGATCACGTGCCTCATGGCCGGACGGCGCGATGGGCAGGATGGACGGCAGTAGATCCTGGTCGAGCGGACGCCGTAGACGAACGCTCCGTCGAATCGCGCGTCGCGGCCGAGGACGGCTCGCCATTGAAGGTCGGGACTCATGGACGGAACACTACTGAAATCGAAGAAACGCGTCTATCCGGAAATGACGGCAAAGTCGGAACGTGGTGAGTGGTGCGTGGTACGTGGGCGGAGCGCCGCTCAGACACGTCCCAGTCAGTACCACTCACCACGCACCACTCACCGTGCTTCGTACAATCGCTGCACTAGGGAGATCTGCCCGCAATGGTAGAGGTCATGCGCCGCGATGCCCTGGATCTGCTCGACCGGAACGAAGCGGGTGCCCGGAATCCGGGTGTGCAAGCGTGACGGCTGAAACGCTTCCACCACTTCGACCAGGCGACGGTGCTCGTCCTTGAGCAGGATGATGTCGCTCTCCCATTGGCGCGCGGTCGGTTCTGCGGGAAGTCGTGGCCAGTCGGCTCCCGGACGGCTGAACCGGCTCGCGGCATCACGCGTGAGACGACGACGCACGGCGTACTTCCAGTAGGCGGTATGGAGCACCAGCTCCCAGATGTTGTGTCGTCCGGCAGCGGGGCGCCACAGCGCGACGGGTACCGGGAGATTTCGGACCGCGGCGCTGAGCGTCGGCCCGTGCCAACCTCGCCGGCCAAAGGCCTGATCCAGATAGAAAAGAAGTAGCCGGATCTCTGGATGTACTCGCTTCATGTTCGGCTCCCGGTCAGTCGCTCGAGCTCGACCACCGTTCGCTCGAGCTCGTCCAGCAACCATTCGCAGCCGCGCTGGCGGAAAGCGCTGACCAGCGCGCGGTAGTACCATAGCGTGTCCCCCTTCGGTGCGTTGAATCGCTTCCACACTTCTTCACCCACCCGCCGGTAGTCGGCGAGGAGCGATCGAGCGTTGTGGACCTTGTCCGCCAGCGACACCCGCCGCGCCTCAGCGGTGAGTCGGGGAATGTGCGCCAGGTAACGCTCCTTGCGTTCGCGCCAGGGCGGCTTGGGATGCGATTCGGCATCGCTGCACGCCAGCACGATCTCGAGCACCTGGTGGCCGAACTCCCGGCCGATCCTCTCCCGCGTCTCTCCGTTTCGTGGCTGGTCTTCCACCGCATCGTGCAGCAGAGCCGCGATCGCTTCGATCTCGCTGCCGCCGTCCTCGAGCACCAGGGAGGTGACTCCCATGAGGTGGGCAACGTAGGGAACACCGCTCCCCTTCCGCTCCTGGTGGGCATGCAGCTCGGCCGCCACCTCGAACGCTTTGCGGAACGCGGGCGAGAGACGCGGCCGCGGAGTATCTTGGGAGGTATCCGACATGCGCTGTGGCGTTCAAGTTACTGCCATTGGCCCCTCGGCCGACACACGCGTGGAACCGTGCTTACCACAGGGGTAAAGACAGAGGTACCGTCCAATGGACACGTGAGGGAGGTAGTCATGGCCAATCGAGACGCGAATGTGCACGCCCAGCATCGGGCATGGGATCCCGTGGCGCTGCCGCCACACGGCTGGCTGCCGGGAGGATTGGCGGTGGGGTTGGTTGGCGGAGCCGCCGTGGCGCTGTGGTTCCTGATACTGGACACGCTCACGCGCGCGCCGCTCTACACCCCGGCCGCCCTCGGGTCGGTATTCTTTTTCGGCGCCAATGGGCCGGAAGAAATCCGGCGGACGTTCCCGGTCATCGCCGGATACACCGTGCTCCACTTCGCAGTGTTCATGGTCTTGGGAGCGCTATTCTCCTGGATGGTAGACAAAGTGCAATCCGCCCCGCGCCGGTGGCTGATGATGCTCATGACGTTCATACTGCTGGATGGGCTATTCGCCGGCACCCTGGCGATGATCGGCGAATGGGTCATCGCGTCGATCGGCGTTTGGGCGATCATCGTGGGCAACGTCGTCGCGGTGTTGGCTATGGGCGCCACGCTCTGGGCCACGCACCCGGAGCTGCGGCACCGCCTGGTCGGGACAGCGGTCCAGACCACGGTGTGAGTCATATTCGGAGGCTCAGCGCTTGACGCCATCGTTTTCAACGATGGTAAGGTCTCGCTGAGTCTCCGCCATCCTGCCGGCCGGGTCGGTCACTTGCAGTCGCAAGGTGTACCGGCCCGGTCTGTTTCCGGCCAGGTCCAGGGCAATCGCTCCGGGAGTCGCTTCGCCCGCGCGGGAAGCCTGCTTCCAGCCAAGACTCACCCGCGGCCGTTCTTTGGCCGCGAGCCCGACGGCCCGCGCGGCGCGTCGCAGCCATCCAGCTTCTTCCTTGAACAACGTCAGCGAGACGGTGAGCGGGACAGCCTCCCCAACTGACCCGTACACTTCCCAGTAGAGGCCCACCGTCTCCCCCCGCCGGGCCGCCGTGTTCCGGCGCGCGAGCGGTGTTGCCTGGTCCAGTGTCTGGGGGAGCGGCTCGCCGCGAGACAGCAGGAGAATGTCGGATAGCGAGAGCGTGCCGGGATCCCGCCTGGTGATGGGAAGCCAATACCGGACGCGGCCGGCACGCTTGCCATCGAGCGCCATCGCCTCGAGCGAGAGAAGGGCACCGTGCTCGGGCGCCGCCAGCCGGAGAACTCCTGCTGCCGGCTGCTCGACCCGTAGCGAAACCGGATCAGCCAGCTCGTTACGCTGCAAGAACAACCCGGACAATGCGTGCGCGTCGGCAGGGAGGCTGTCGCTCGAGAGGTCATAGGCCACAACCACAGCCGCACCGCGAGAACTGCGGAACAACGCCACCTGGTAGCGAAGCGAGTCGAATCGCGCCGCGTACGTCGGCAGGTAACTGGTGCGGGCGGCTTCGGGTTGGAGCAGCAGTGTTTCTGGCGCGATGGAGTCGAGACGGCGAATAGCAGGCCACCGTGGCTCGAAAACAAAGGTCGGTCCCTGGTAATGGGTTACCGTTTCGAGCGAGACGCCCGCCGAGGGCGATGGTCGCGCAATGCGCTCCCAACCTGCCGGCCGGCCGTACCGAATGAGCCAGGGAGCGAGGAAATCCTTCCAGGAGTCCGGCGATACCGAAGGGGCATCCTGTTCGAAACGCACGTGCACCAGCCGGGAGAAGTGCTCACTGCGACGCTCGTTTCCCGGAGTCAGATACAGCGGATCCGCCAGCCACCAGAAGCGCCGCTCGACCGAATCCCGCTGGCGGCAGTCCAGATCGCGATAGCCGTCGCGGGGCGCGTGGGGCAGCAGCAGGGTGATGTTGGTCCACTGGCACCGCTGTCCTCCCTCCATTCTGGCCAGTGCGCGGTCATAGGCCGCTTCCGCCGCAACGTAGTCCTCCGCGGCATGGGCCGCATAGCCGACGAGGGCCTCGCACCACCAGGCTCGCGCGGGCCGGCAGTCCCCGGCGGCCGCGCGTGCCGAGGAAGTAGCGTGTTCTTCCACCATGTAGCGCACTCGTTGGCCGGCGAGCCACTCGTTGGTCGGCAGCACCCGGGCTGCGGTGGAGAGAAGGGTGATCAGCGAGTCCCGCGCCATGAGGACTTCATCCGATTCCTTGGGTGGGTTCCAGACGTCGTTGGGATTTCCATACGTGAAACAGTGATTGCCGACCCGCTCGTCGCAGGGACCCGAGGAGCCACCGAACACGGCATGCAGGTGATCCCGCCGCGTTCGTTCGAAGGCAGCTTGGGCGGCCCGCGCGCGGTTCAGGATCGCCTGCGAATCCGCTTGCGTTACCGGCGGGGCGAACGACTGTACTGCGAGGACCAGGGTCAAGGCCAGCATTGCTGGCAATTAGTGGCAGAGGACCGATGCCCGAAAGCCCCGGAACAAAAAGCGGCGCCCAATAACGGACGCCGCCTTGCCGGTTCGGTTCGAGGGCGCCCTTGAGGGCGCACCCGAGGCCCGAGCCCGGGCTTGAGCCCGGGACTAGAATCCCGGACTCAGCCCGAACTGCCAGACCAGGCCTGAGCCGGCCCGGTTGAACGGGTGAGCCGCATCGATCTCGAGGATCGCGAAGCCGAGCAGGTTGATCCGCAGCGCGACACCCGCGCTGTAGATCGGCTTGCGAACGCCACCCAGGAACCATGCTTTGTGGGCGTTGTCCTGATTGGTCCACGCGACGCCGGCATCACCGAAAAATGCCATCTCTATCGGGAAGCCGCCGTAGTACCCGCTGCCGATGCCCAGGACTCCCAGAAGGGGGAACCGGAGCTCGGCGTTTCCGAACAGCATCTTGCTCCCCAGCAACCGGTCGAACGACGGGCAGGATACCGTGCCCGTGCCGACTCGGGTGACGTCGATCCCGCACTCCGCCGCGATGTCCCAGGAGTTCTGACCGTAGCCCCGGATGATGGTCTGATATCCGAGGTAGAGCGGGTAGAGTCGGTCGGTATCGGCATCCGGTCCGTGCCGGCCCCGGTAGACCAGCCGGGTAGCGAAGGTGAAGGGGCGCACAGGCATGAAGTATTTGCGGTAGTCACCCAGCAGGTCGAGCATGTTGAGCGATCCGACCGTGGGATCGGCCTCGAGCCGATAGCGCGCACCGAGGATCGGGCTGGTGGCGCCAAACAGCGAGTTGTCGTAGACCGTGGCGAGGGATGCGGTCCCGAGGTTCATGTCGGCCGGCGAACAGAAGTTGAGCCGGAACGACTCTCCCGCGCCGCACGTGCTTGCGGTAATGGTGGAATCCATCAGCTGATTCCCGATGAAGTTACCGAACAGCTCCCAGGCCTTGGTTCGGATATCGGTGTCGAACGTGATATTCGAAAATCCTACCGAGCCCTCCACTCGCCGTACGCGGCTGATCGCGTACGAAGTGACGAAGCCCACTTCGCGGCTGGTCTGGCGGTAACGGATCAATTGCTCGAAGTACGCGTCTTGACCATCCACCGTGCCCACCGCCTGCGCGATGCCGCCCGAGAGCAGGGGCACCTGCTGAGCCACCACACCCCAGTTCAGCCGCCGGGCGAGGTTGGTATAGCCTACCCCGACGGTGATGTCCTTGAGCGTGCCGTTCATTTGGAGCACGGTAGCCAGGTTGTGGTTCCCGAGCATGTCGCTCCAGAACGCCGAGGCTCCGCCACCCACGAACGCGCCCCAGGAGTCGACGCCCACGGCGAGGCTCGGCTGACCGATGTAGTCCAGGGACAACCCGGCGCGATACTTGTCCCCTCCGAAGTTGGTGGTGGGCGGCAGGCCGGTCGCCGGATCCTGAAGCATCGCGATCACGCCTTCGCGGTCGCGGTTGGGCGGGGGGAGGATGCCCGGGTTCCCCTGCGGGAAATCGCCGCGGGGCGCCTCGCCCGCGAGCACCGTGGGGTTCTCGATGCTGTAAATCCCGTAGCTGCCCTTCTTGTAGACACTGAAGGCGACGTGGTTTGCCCGCGCGGCCGAGGAGAGCGCGGGGCTCAGATCGGTGATCCCGCTGACCCCGGTATAGAGGTTCGTGATCTGAAAGATCGTGCCGGCGGCCAGATCGACGCGGTAGATGTTGGTAATTCCGGTATGATCGGACAGGAAGTACAGGTCTTTTCCGTCGGATGACCATTGCGGATTGATGTTCTTCCCATCGCTGAATGAAGGGAGCGGTCGCACGGCACCGGAGGCGGGGTCGAGCGCGGCGAGACGGTAGTTTCCGTGGCGCAGGCGGGGCAAGTCGGTGCTGAAGCGATCGGTGACGAACGCGATTGTCTTGCCGTCAGGGGACCACGAAGGCTCGATCTCGGCGTAGGCGTCGTTGGTCATCCGTTTCAACAGGTTTTCGTTCAGGTCGTAGATGTAGAGATCCATCAGCCCGCCGGCGATCGCCGAGAAGGCGACGTAGCGGCCATCTGGCGACCAGGTCGGATTGAAGGCTTCGCCCAGGTCGGGGAGCGCGATCTCGCGGTCGATATCTCCGTTCTCGACCTTGATGATCGAGAGCACCGGCTTGCCCTTGCGCACGCCGGCCAGCACGAACCGCTGGCCGTCCGCCGACCATGCCCCCGACGAATTGATGAATTGCAGGCTTTCGAAGTGCGGGTCCACCGCTGTCTTCACGATCTTCCGGGTGATCGACTTACTCGCCACATCGGCCAGGAACAGCTCGATGGAGAACTGGTCCCGTTCCGAGATGAAGACCATCTGCTTGCCGTCAGGACTCAGGGCCGGTGCCAGGTTGTAATGGCCGCCGGTCTTCTCCTTCTCATCGCGCGAGAATACCGCCTCACCGTAGGTCTCCGGGCCCTTGGTGGTGGCGGCTACGGGATCGTACGCGGCCCGGATCGCGTCATGCCAGTCGGCCGACAGGGTGCTGTCGGGAATACCCAGCGTGCGCACGAACGCCGATGCCAGGTCGCCGCTGCCCCCCGCGCGTTTGAGCAGGCGACCTACCGCTTCGTCGCCCCAACGGCCGCCGACGTAAGACCAGAACGCCTGGCCCCACCGGTACGGGAAGTAGCGCGGATCGTTGAGCTTCCCGATCTCGGGCAGCTTCTCGTCCCGAGCGGCATCGCGAATCCACATCGCGGTGTGGGGATC
>JACQVB010000287.1 GCA_016209985.1 Gemmatimonadota bacterium
GGTCTTCGGCGTGCTGCTGCTCGGCATTCTGGTCGGACTCACGCGAATCCCGCCCCCCCGGTTTGCCCGTCTCGCCGCCGCCCCCGCGCTCGTCGCCGCCGGGGTCGTCGGGGTCGCTACCGAGGGGCCCGCTGGAAATGCGGGTTTTGGCCCCCTACCAGCTAGCTTTGGTTCACGAGTGTCGATCGCCCCTCACACATGCAGGGAGGTTCGCGTTGTTCAAACGCAACTACCAGTTCGAAAAGCGCCAGAAAGATCTGGCAAAGAAGCAGAAACAGGAGCAGAAGCAGGAAGAAAAGCGCCGCAGGAAATTGGAGAAGTCAAACGAGGTTCCAACCCCAGGCCCAGATCAGGATCCCCCGTTACCGGCCCCGCCCCTGCCATGAGTGCGGCGAACCTGCGGGACTTCGTCCTCTTTGGACTCCTGGTGGGGATCGCGACGGCGTTGCTGGCGCTGGTCTGGTTCGTGATATGGAAGGCCAGGTATACCAGGACCATCCGCGACGATGCCGTTCTGCGGAGTCAGGCGGTGACCGCGGGCAAGATCTACGAACAGCTCGTTCCCTACCTCCCGGGGTTTGCGTTCAATCCGAAGGACGCGCGGTTCCTGGGCACTCCCGTCGACTTCGTGATCTTCGAGGGCTTAAGCGAGGGCGAAGTGCGTCGTATTGTTTTCGTCGAGGTGAAAGCCGGCAATTCTCAGCTGACCACTCGCGAACGGGATGTACGGGACGCCGTGAAGGCCGGGAACGTGGAATGGGCGGAGATCAGGGGATCGCAGGCACTCACCAGGTCGTAGTTTCCCGGAGAGGTTGCTGATGCCGATCAACCGTCGTCCTGCAATCGCGACCGCGGTCATATGGGTGATACTCTTCGAGATGACTCCGACCGTCCGAGCCCAGGCGCCGCAGGCCGTGCCTCCCAAGTATCCGCCGACCAACCAGGTCGCCGTTTCAGACGACTACCACGGCACCACCATTGCCGACCCCTACCGCTGGCTCGAGGATCTCAACTCGGACGGGACGCGGGCGTGGATCCAGGCGCAGAACAAGGTCACGTTCGAGTACCTGCAGTCACTTCCGGCGCGCGAAGCATTGCGCAGGCGGATTACCGAGCTCTGGGACTATCCCAAGGTCGGTATTCCGTGGCGGGAGGGCGGCCGGATCTGGAATTTCCGGAACGCCGGGCTCCAGCGGCAGGCGGTCCTGTATTCCCGTGCCGGCGTCGAGGCTCCGGCGGCGATGATCATCGACCCCAATGCGCTTTCACCGGACGGCTCGATTTCGCTGGCCCAAGCGGCGCCCTCACCCGATGGAAGGCTGCTCGCCTACTCGCTTTCCGAGGGCGGAGAAGACTGGCAGACGGTGTATGTCCGGGATCTTTCCACCGGCAAGGATGCGGCTGGCGACAGCGTGCGCTGGATGCGGTTCTCCGGGATTTCCTGGACCAACGACGGCAAAGGATTCTTCTACAGCCGGTTTCCCGCCCCGCCCGAAGGAAAACGGCTGGAGGCGGCGCTCGGCATCCATTCGCTCTACTACCACGAGGTCGGCACCGATCAATCGGCCGATCGGTTGATCTTCGAGCGCAGAGGCATGCCGAACTGGTTCGTGAACGGTATGGTGAGCGAAGACGGTCACTACCTGTTCATCGTCTTCTCGCATGGCACCGATCCCAAAAACCGGCTGTACTACATCGACCTGGGGGACCCCAAGCGCCCCAATGTCGGCGCCCCCGTTACGCCGATCGCCGAGACCGACGATGCCGCCTACCAACCGGCGGGCAACGTGGGGACGACCGTGTACCTGATGACCGATCTCGACGCTCCCAGGCGACGGATCGTGTCGGTGGACCTCGCGCGCCCGGATCGGTCCCAGTGGCAGACGATTGTGCCGGAAAGTGCCAACGCCATCGAGAGCTACACCATGACCGGCGGCGCGATCGCTCTCCAGTACCTCGCGGACGTGCAGAGCCAGCTCCGGCTCTTCGGCCTGGATGGCCAGGATCTGGGCACGGTTGCCCTGCCGGGGATCGGAACGGTCAGTGGAATGAGCGGGCGCAATGACTCACCGGAGCTTTTCTACGGGTTCACGTCGCCGCTCTATCCGTCCACAGTCTTCCTACATCGCCGCGGCGGCGCGGCGAGCACACCGTTCGAGCCCGCCAAGCCGGTGTTCGATCCCACCGGGTATGAGACCAAGCAATTCTTTGCGGTCTCGAAGGACGGTACCCACGTGCCGTATTTCGTGACCGCCCGGAAGAACCTCGCGCTGAACGGCCGCCATCCCACGCTCCTCTACGCATACGGCGGGTTCTCGGTCAGCGTGACTCCGGCGTATCGGTCGGACGTGCCCGCCTGGCTCGAACGCGGGGGCGTCTACGTGACGGCGAGTCTCCGCGGCGGCGGCGAGTACGGGGAGGAATGGCACCAGGCTGGCCTGCTGGAGAAGAAACAGAACGTGTTCGACGATTTCATAGCGGTCGCCGAGGACCTCATCCGGCGTGGGCTTACCTCGCCGTCCAAACTCGCCATCCATGGTGGCTCCAACGGCGGTCTGCTGGTGGGGGCGGTGATGAACCAGCGTCCCGACCTCTTCGCCGCGGCGCTTCCCGCCGTCGGCGTGATGGACATGCTCCGCTACCATCGGTTCACCGGGGGTGCGGCGTGGGTGGTGGAGTACGGTGCTTCCTCCGATCCCAAGATGTTTCCGCTTTTGATCAGGTACTCGCCGCTGCACAATCTCAAGCCGGGAACCTGTTATCCGGCCACCCTGGTCACCACGGCGGATCACGATGACCGCGTCGTGCCGAGCCATTCCTTCAAGTACATGGCCGCGTTGCAGGCGGCCCAGGGGTGTGCGCGTCCGACCCTGATTCGCATCGAGACCCAGGCGTCTCACGGCTACCGCCCGACCGACAAGCGGATTGCCGAGCTGGCCGATGAATGGGCCTTCGTGTCGGCACAAACCGACGCGGTACCCGCCCGGCCGTAGCGCGCTTTTCAGCAAGGGCCTCCCATTTTAGGTTCAGCCGGTGGGATCAGTCCCGGTCCCGGCCCGAACCCTTGCCACTTTCCGGAGCACGGATGCTTCATACGACGATAGTCTTGTGCGTGTATCTGGTTTCGCTGCCGAGCCAGGACCCCAAGATCGATTCGCTGCAGTTTGTATCGCACCGGTCGGTGGAGCAGACCGATTCCGCGGTGGCCGCTGCATTCAGAAACGTCGGCCTCACGGTCACCCGAGCGGACCGGTTGATGGTGGAGGCCGACGAGTCGGGTGCTGGCGGGATCTCGGGTGGGCAAGTGCGGCGCGTGGCCCGCGCCATGATTACCGTGGGCGATTTCACCGGGGTTCTGATCGTCGCTGAAGAGGTGCGCAAGGATCGCAACGGCTGGGTGGTTCGCCGGAAACGGATCAGCAGCAAGGACAAAGGCGACAACGGCGCTTTCTGGCGCAAGGTGGCCGCCGCCGGCATCTTCCTCGACTCGCTGAGCCAGAGCGCCCGCCGGTGAGCCACGGTTTGGCGCTCGGCTGGCTGGTTCTGCTGTCTGCCTGCGTCCAGGCGAATTTTCCTCTCGACACCATTGCCAGGCCGGCCGTCGACACCCCGGCTCGTTTCCTATTCGACGCATCGCTGGTGCCGGACTCCATCGACGTGCCGGACTGCCGGACGCCGCTGGTGGACCCCCAGGACCGGAGCCAGATCACCCTGGTGCGCTCGATGCGCGGGTTGCGCGGCGACTACGCCGTCACCGGGTCTCGCTACGGGGTAGGGCCACAGGATCTGCTGCGAATCAACTGCAAGACCGAGGCGGTGGTGGGTATCGTACCCCGATAGGCACCTCACCCCTGCCTCATCCCTGCCCCCTCTCCCGTACGGGAGAGGGGGACGATATGCGGAGGCAACGTGTTGACGGCGCTGATCGTGCTTCTGCAGGTCGCCGGCAATGGCACCGGCGCTGAGCGAGTCGCTCCCGGCCTCGTCACCGTTGCCGGCGATGCGTACGGCCCAACGCTCTCGCCCGATGGTCGCACCATGTACTTCACGCTGCGCGCCGACCGGAAGGGTCACGAGAACATCGTGGTCACCGACCTGGTGCGAGGCCGCTGGAGCAGGCCCGTTGTGGTCAGGTTTTCCGGGAAGGGACTCGACAAGGAACCGTATCTCTCGCCTGACGGGTCGCGGTTGTTCTTTGCTTCGCGGCGTGAATATCCCAGCAAGCAACCGGCCCAGGGCGAAGAAGCGTACGATCTGTTCGTGGTTGGTCGCCGGGGCGACCAATGGGGAACGCCCGAGCCGCTCACCGGCGTCAACTCCGGCGTGTACGACAACTATCCCGCGGTGGCTGCGAACGGGAATCTCTACTTCGCGTCGCACCGTCGCGGCGGAAAGGGTGGCAACGATCTCTGGCTGGCGCGCCGGGTCGGCGGTGGCTGGCAGACTCCGCAGCCGGTGTCATCTCTCAACACGAGGACGACCGATGCCGACCCGTATATCGCGCCGGACGAGCGCTACTTGATTTTCAGCTCCGACCGGCCGGGTGGGGCGGGGCAGGGTGATCTCTACATCAGCTATCGGGACGATCGGGGCTGGAGCGAGGCAGTATCGCTCGGGGCCGTGGTGAACACGCCCGAATACGAATACACGCCCTGGGTCACGGCCGATGGCAAATGGTTGTACTTCAGCCGAGGTTGGGGGGAGATCTGGCGAGTCGAGACGCGTCGAGTTCCGGCGCTAAATCGTTCTAAGGGTCTTAAGGGTTTGAAGGGCGATAAGGGTTAGCCCTTACAACTTTTCTTGAGGAGGTTGCCGTGCGTGGTCTAGTCATTGGTGCAGCTGCCGTCGTTGCCGCGTTTCCCGCCCATGCCCAGCTGCGCGATACCAAGATGCTCACCCTCGACGGCGCCAAGAACATCGTGAGCGCGGCGGAGGCCGAGGCGAAGAAGAGCAACTGGAACATGGCCTTCGCGATCGTGGACGCGGCGGGAGGGCTGGTGCTCTTTCACAAAGGTGATGGTGCCCGGCCGTCCAACGTGGACTTTGCGATCGCCAAAGCCCGGACCGCGGCACGCTACCAGCGCCCGACCAAGACACTCGATTCCATGGTTGCGGCTGGGCGAGTCCAGTTCCTCGCGTCCGACGCGTTTCCCCTGGAGGGCGGCGTCCCGATCGTGATCGAGGGACAAGTCATCGGTGCGGTCGGCGTGAGTGGTGGCACCTCGGCCCAGGATGCGCAGGTGGCCACGGCGGGAATTGCGGCGCTGGTGAAGTAGGTGTCAGGTGCCAGGTTTCAGGTGTCAGGTGGCACTTCGGAGGATTCTCTGAGCCGACTGATTGTCCTGTACGTAGTGGCTTTTGTAGACATGGTGGGGCTCGTCATGGTGCTCCCCCTCCTCCCGTTTTACGCCACGGATTTCGGCGCGACCGCCAGCGTGGTCGGCGTGCTCATCTCGGCCTTCTCGATCGCTCAGCTCGTTTCGGCGCCGGCGTGGGGAAAACTCTCAGACGCGCGCGGGCGCCGCCCCGCGATCCTGGCCGGTCTTTGGCTCTCGGCGATTGCGTATGTGGTGTTCGGGCTCGCGTCCTCGGTGGCCATGCTGCTCCTGTCGCGGATCGTCCAGGGGCTCGGCGGCGGCACTATCGGCGTGGTGCAGGCCTACGTCGCCGACGCGAGCCGGCCCGAGGAGCGGACCAAGGCCCTCGGCTGGCTTTCGGCGGTGACCAGCTTCGGCGCGGTGGTGGGTCCGGCGCTGGGGTCGCTGCTGCTCGACGTCGGCGGCCGGCGGGCTCCCGGCCTGGCCTCGGCGGCGCTCTGCATCCTGGTGTCGATCTTTGCCTGGCGCTTTCTGCGGGAATCGCGCGAGTTGCGTAGGTCCGCCGCGCACCCAGTTCCGACGATTCCGGTCACCGGACGCGCGGCCATCTGGAGCGTCCTTGCCCGTTCGGGCGAGCCCGCGCCGCGGCTCATCTGGATCTATGCGATCGCGATCGGCGCCTTCTACGGTACAACTCCCACCATCCCGCTCCTCCTCACCGAGCGATTTTCCGGCATCACCGCCCGAACCATCGGCTACGTCGTGATGTACCTCGGCGGCATGGGAGTCCTGGTGCGCGCTTTCCTGCTGGGGTGGATCGTGGACCAGATGGGCGAGGCCCGTCTCTCGCGCCTGGGTCTGGTGCTGCTGGCTGCCGGCCTGACCCTCGCTGCCGCCGCACGATCGTATCCGGTCTTGTGGCTCTCGCTTACCTTGATGCCCCTGGGAACGGCCTTTCTCTTTCCCTGCGTCACCGGACTGCTTTCCCGGGTTGTGCCGAGTGGCGACCGCGGGCTCTACCTGGGCGTACAGCAGACCTTCGGTGGCGGGTCGCGAGTGGCGTTCCCGATTGCCGCGGGAGTGCTGATGGATCACTTCGGCAGGGCGACGCCGTTCTGGGTATCGGGTGTGATGGTGCTCGCGACCTTGAGTCTGACCGGAGCGATGGAGTCGTATCTGGGCGTTCGTGCCGAGCCGGCGAAGACCTGAACTTTGTCCTGAGGAACGACATGACGGTGACGATCACCCGACCCACCGCTGGCGAGTACGCGCCCTACTTCGACCGTTACCTGTCCCACGTCCCCGACGGGAATATTCTGGAGATTCTAACGAAGCAGATCTCGGAAACCGCCGGCGCGGTTGGGGGACTCAGCGAGAAAGAGGCGGGCTTCCGGTATGCGCCCGGGAAATGGAGTATCAGGGAGATCGTTGGGCATCTGGCCGACACCGAGCGCATTTTCGCCTATCGCGCCCTTTGTTTCGCGCGCGGCGAGCAGCAGGGATTGCCCGGGTTCGATGAGAACGCCTACGCTGCGGCGGCCCACACCGATGCGCGACCGCTCCCGAGTGTCCTGTCGGAATTCGAGGCGGTGCGCGCAGCGACGGTCGCGTTCTTCGCCGGCCTGGACGGGGAAGAGTTGATGCGCCGCGGAACGGCGAACCAGTGGGAATTCTCGGTGCGGGCGGTGCCCTTCATCATCGCCGGCCATGAGCGGCACCACCTTGGAGTCATCAAGGAGCGGTATCTGGGATCCACTTCGCCGGCCTGAAGTTTACCGGATCAAATAGCCCTTCGTCGAACTTCGTCCCGAC
>JACQVB010000026.1 GCA_016209985.1 Gemmatimonadota bacterium
AGACGACGACGCTCTATTCCATCTTGCGCGAGCTTGCCACCGGAGCGGTCAACATCATGACCGTGGAAGATCCGGTGGAGTACGAGCTGCCGGGTGCGACCCAGATCCAGGTCGAGCCGCGGCGCGGGGTCACCTTCGCGTCGGCCCTGCGAGCAATCCTCCGGCAGGACCCGGATGTCATCCTGATCGGCGAGATCCGCGATCTGGAGACCGGCGAGATCGCCGTCCAGGCCAGCCTGACCGGCCACCTGGTCCTGGCCACGCTCCACACTAACGACGCCATCGGCGTGATCACCCGGCTGCACGACCTGGGACTCGACCGGGGGTCCGTGGCGGAATCGTTACGGGGATGCGTCGCGCAGCGTTTGGTGCGCCGTCTCTGCACCGAGTGCGCCGAAGATATCAAGGGGGCCGAGCTGACTGCCACCGAGGCAAGCCTCGCGAAACGATACGGCGTGACGCCGCCGCTGCGTGCCAAGGGCTGCGATCGCTGCGGCCGGACCGGTTACCGCGGCCGCATCCCGGTGCTGGAGACGGCAGTGTCGACCCCGGAATTCGTGGAGCTGGTCACCCGGGGGGCCAGCACGTTGGAACTCACCCGGGCCGCGGTGGCGGGCGGGATGCGACCCATGGTTGAGGGGGCGCTCGAGCGGGTTCGTGACGGAACTACCACTCTGGAAGAGATTGAGCGCGCACTGGGCGAGGCCAGTGCTCCAGGCCCGGCAGCCCAGGCGGAAGGCATCGCGCACGTGCTGGTGGTGGATGACGACGCGGTAGTCCGCACCATGGCCCGCTTCCTCCTGGCCAAGAACGGGTTCCGGATCTCTGAGGCCGCCGACGGCGTCGCGGCCCTGGAACGACTGGCAGAGGGCACCGAATACGACTTGATGGTCCTGGATCTTGACATGCCCAAGCTCGGCGGGCATGAGGTGCTGCGCCGGGTGCGGGCATCGACGGCCACGGCGGCGCTGCCGGTGGTGGTACTCACCGGGGCCGACGAAAGCGATGCGCAGGCGCGGGTCATGGAGGAAGGTGCCGACGACTACATCCGCAAGCCGCTCGACCCGGCCCGGTTCGTGGCCCGAATCAAGGCCGCGCTGCGCCGGGCGGGAACCTGACGGCTACGCGTTTCTAAGGTGGCGGGGGGTCCGGCATAGAGATAGTTTCTCGGTATGGCTACTACCGTGAAGGAACCGACACCGTCCACGGTGACCGAGCACGAAGCCCGTGCCGTCGCCGAAGCGGCGCGTGAGCAGGAATGGACCGCCCCAAGTTTTGTCCGAGAGCTGTTCGAAGGCCGGCTACGGATGGACCTGATCCATCCCTTCCCCACCGTTCCTCCTGAGGAAGAAGCACGCGCCAAGCCGTTCCTGGAGAAGCTCACCAAGTTCTTGGCCGAGAACGTCGACGCCGAACAAGTCGAGCGCGAGTCCAAGATCCCCCCCCATGTGATCAAGGGGCTCATCGAGCTCGGCTGCATGGGCATCAAGATCCCCAAGGAGTACGGCGGACTGGGACTTTCGCAGACCAGCTACAACCGCGCGGTCTCGATCGCGGCGATGGCCGAGAGCTCGATCGGCGTGCTGCTCTCGGCGCACCAGTCGATCGGGGTGCCCCAGCCGCTCAAGGTGTTCGGCACGCCGGAGCAGAAGAAGAAGTATCTCCCCCGACTCGCCAAGGGTGCCATCAGCGCGTTCGCCCTGACCGAAGCGGGCGTGGGGAGTGACCCGGCGAGAATGACCACCTCGGCCACGCTCACGCCGGACGGGCAGGCCTACATCATCAACGGTGAAAAACTCTGGTGCACCAACGGCACCATCGCCGAGCTGATGGTGGTCATGGCGAAAACCGGAGAGCGCAAGATCTCCGCCTTCATCGTCGAGACCAATTGGCCCGGCGTGGAGGTGGTGCACCGCTTGAGCTTCATGGGCCTGAAGGGCATCGAGAACGGGGTGATCCGTTTCACCAATGTCCGGGTGCCCAAGGAGAACCTGCTCTGGGGTGAGGGCAAAGGCTTGAAGCTGGCGCTGGTGACCTTGAATACCGGTCGCCTTACCGTGCCGGCCACGTCCACCGCCGCGGCCAAGATGTGTCTCGACATCGCACGGCGGTTTAGCCAGGAGCGAGTGCAGTGGGGCGCTCCCATCGGCAAGCACGACGCGGTCGCCCAGATGCTCGGCCGCATGGCGGCCACCACGTTCGCGATGGAGTCCGTTTCCGAGCTGGCAGCGCTCATGGCGGACCAGGGCAAGTTCGACATTCGGCTCGAGGCCGCACTCGCCAAGATGTGGAATACCGAGCGTGGCTGGGAAATCATCGACGACACGCTCCAGATCCGCGGCGGGCGCGGCTATGAAACGTCGGAAAGCTTGAAGCGCCGCGGCGAGAAGCCGGAGCCGGTGGAGCGGCTGCTGCGGGACTTCCGCATCAACCTCATCTTCGAAGGCTCGAGTGAAATCATGCGGCTCTTCATCGCGCGCGAAGCGGTGGACAGCCATCTCAAAGTGGCCGGGGCGATTGCGGATCCCAAGGCGCCGATGAGCGCCAAGATCCCGGCGCTCTTCCGCGCCGGATTCCACTACGCGCTGTGGTATCCGTCCAAGTGGATCGGCTGGGGCTTCTGGCCGCGCCACACTCAGTTCGGGCGCTTGGCGCGTCACCTGCGGTATGTAGACCGGACCTCGCGCCGGCTGGCGCGTGCGGTCTTCCACTCGATCATCCGGTTCGGACCCAAGCTGGAAAAGCGGCAGGCGGTGCTCGCGCGGCTGGTGGAAATCAGCGCCGAGTTGTTCGCCATGAGCGCTGCGTGCGCGCGGGCGCAGGCGCAGCGGACCAGCAAGTCGCCCGAGGAACGCACCCAGGGCGCTTCAGCGGCCCACCTGGCCGACATCTTCTGCCGGATCGCGCGGCGCCGGATAGAGGATCGGTTCGATCGGCTATTCGATAACGACGACATGCCGATCTACCGGACGGCGCAGATGGTCATGGCGAATGAGATGAAGTGGCTAGAAGAGAGTCGGTAAGGCGGGAAGGGGCGGACAAGGCGGGCGGGGCGGGAAAACTTCCCCGCCCCCTTTTTTGGGCCCCCACCGACTCCTCCGCATATCCGCCTTGCGTGCCCTGCAACATAGATCACACCTGCGGCACATCACCCATCCCCTGCCTCTTGTTTCAGGACACCTTCTCAAGCTTCGTGCCCGCGAGCACGAACGGCGTGTAGACAAGCCCCAGCGGATTCCCCGCCTGGAGCAGCTCGAGCCTTGCTTGGCGTATCGACTCGCCGATCCCGAACTCACCGGAGAGAAAGAGGCGCCAGAAACCGGTCGCGAAATCGCACGCCAGCGACTCGAACACGGTGATCTCGGTGCCGATCACGCCGCATGCCTGGGCTTGTTGGACAAAGCCCGTGACAAAGTCAAGCGCTGTGTCCGCATCCAGCGCGGTGGTGTGGCAGCCGTTGATGAAGACGAGGGGGCGGGGCTCATCCCACCTTACATGTGAAGCCCGGAGGTTGGACCGAATGATGTACTTCTCTGATGGCGCCCCCACGCTCAGGTAGGGTGTCTTCTTCCCGTCTCGGTCCGTCACGCCGCCGTGACAGTAGAAGTACACGAGATGCGGTTTGCCGCTCGCCATGAGATCGAGGACTTGATCGCGAGTGCTCCCCCGCAACCAGCCGCGCTGGGACCACTCCTGCCGTAGCGCCCGGATATCGCGCTCGTGGCCTTCGCGCTCGGTAAGATCCGGCGCCGTCGAGACCGCGACGACCATCACCGGCACGTCCCGATATCGCAGGCGCGACGCGAGATCGGTCACCGGGGCCTTCCCTTGAGCGGCCCGGGCTTTCCCGAGGGAGATGGGCAATCCGATGGCATGGCGAAAGCCCCAAAATCCCGAGGGACAGATGACCGTGTTGTTGCCGCGGCTCGGACACGCTCCGCGGAAGCAGGCGGTGGTCAACAGTTTCGTCTTCTGGCGAAAAGCGTCCGCGAACGTGGGGCAGAGATCGTACTTGTCGAGGGGGCGCTTCTGGTTGTCGAGGTCGTAGTCGTAGATGATGGCCGCCGGCAGAACGAACCGGATGTCCTCCTTGCCGGCGATTTGCAGCAGTCCCGGAGATTTCAGCGCGTCTTCGAGGTCGGTGACTTGTGCGTCACCCGCCAGATTTTCGGCGACCGTGTCGTAGATGTCATAGCCGCGCGCCGCAAGTAGCGTGAGGTCCACGCGCAGGCGATCGAGCGTGGCGGGCTGCTGGTAGCGGTTTGGCTTGCCCGGCGCCCACTCGCCCACGTCATCCCACGAGACCTTACGCATGGCGAGCCGCGCTTGGGCGATGACGCCATCGAGGGTGTCGGCCGAGATGGTAGCGGGTCCGTGAAAGGGTTTCGCGCCCTTTCCCGCGTAGAAGTAGAAATCGTGACTCCCATTCGCATTCCGGTTCAACATCACGCTCAGCTCGTGCGACTCGACCTCGCCCAGGGCGGACGGGGATAAAGTGTCGGAAAGGGTGTAATCGACGTTTGAAACGACGGCTGGCTTGCGGCGGGGCGGCGCTTTCCCGACGTAGGCCTCGACCAGCCTGGATTGCACGAGCACGCCCTGACAGTAGATGTTCGAGCGAAGCCGATGCTGGCCTGGCTCGATCGGTGCGCGGACAGGAAATAGCAGCCGTCGCTCGAGCAGATCCGCGGGGACGCCTTCGTACTGATCCGCGGGCTGCGCGAGTACTCGGGCCGTGCCGTCGAGCGACAGGCGCAACCTTCCCAACACATGCTCTGGCGAGACCGCGAACCCGCCCTGCGGCGCGAACAGTGCCACGACGAGCTCGGCGTCCCGCGGCACAGGCTTGGGAAGGGACGTGATGGTCGTGTCCACCGCGCCTGCGACCGGCTCGCCGACCTCGAGCCAGTAGTAGTAAGGCGCCCTAGGCTCGAGTGGCAGGTGATTATCGCGAGGCTCGCCCCGCGTCGCCGGCTCCGCGAAGCCGGTGCTGACGACGCGGCGCGGTGGTGGCTGAATCTTCGCTGCCAGGCGCGCCCGCGGCCGGCGTGCTCGCGTCGGCGACGAACGCCCGGCGCCCAGATCGAACTCGTCACTTGGCACGCTGACGTCGGCGTCCCGATCGACGATGGCGCCGGGGGGTGCGGGAGGTGGGGGAGGGGAGTGAGGCATCGGAGGCCGGGCGGCGGCCATATGTCCGCTCCACCGGCCGAGTGCGGCCCCCAGGCCGTCGCCGAGGACCTGCTGCACCTGCTTGGGTGGCGTGGCGGCGAGGAGCTCCCGCAGCTCGTGGGCGTACACCTGCGCCGATGGCGCGGGTTGGTCCTTGGGTTTCCGCTTCTTGAGCCAGTCCTCGACGTAGCGATGCAGATGAGCCTGCCACGGCTCGTCCGCTGGCACGAGGTCGTGAAGGTGATGGCCGAGTTCGACCCGCACGCCTTCGTCCACGCCGGGGCTGTCCAGTGCGCGCCGCAGTTGCCGTATGGCCTCGGCGCGCTGCCATGGGACCTGGAGTCGATCGGCCGCCTGCAACGCACCCTGCAACGCGCCTGCGTACTCCTTCTCGGACAGCTGCGGTGCAACCCGCGTCAGCGCCCAGCATTCCCACTCTGGTCCAAGCTGCTCGCGCATCGGCGGCGCAT
Source organism: Gemmatimonadota bacterium (assembly GCA_016209985.1). Classification (GTDB taxonomy): domain Bacteria; phylum Gemmatimonadota; class Gemmatimonadetes; order Gemmatimonadales; family GWC2-71-9; genus SHZT01. The sequence continues at coordinate 5,643 of JACQVB010000026.1, forward strand.
CTCGCAGCCAGAGCAACAAGAACTCAGAGCGCTCCTTGGATGGCAGGAGCTTGGCGATTCCGGCCACGAAGTCCGCCTGCGCGGCGAAGTCGGGCATCCGCGCCAATTCGTCGATCAGTGCAATGCGCTCGGCGCCTTTGGTGTGCACTGCCAGGTCCAGCAGCGCGCTATAGCGCCAGGGGGTTGCTCCCCGCCCGGAGCCGAGCAGCGAACGCACGGCCGCGAGCGTGGCGTTCGGATCCGCGCCCGTGCGCCCCGCCATCTTGAGGCGAACCAGGGCGCCGAGCGCGGCGTCGTGCGTCGTCTCGGCGACCCTCGCCGCTTCGGGAAGCAGCCTCTTCGGCAGGTACTCTATGAGGGCCGGCTCGCGCTCGAGAAACGCCGCCCGGTCCGGCGCAGGCAGCTCCACCAAGCGCGACGCGATCGCCGAGACGAGATCGGCGCGAAGCTCGGGGTGCAGCTCCGCGACGTGGAAGAGATCGCCGCCCAGAGCGGCACGCGCCAGCAACTCGGGCGACGCGACCGCCAGGAGGTGGGGGAGCAGCGTAGGCTCCGGCGCTCCTTCGCGCGCGTAGCGGCCGCGCCCGAAGATGAGATCTCGCAGGAGGCTCAGACTATCGGGCATGTTGACTCAGCGCGACTCTGGGTTCGGCCCTATTGCGGTCCCGGACCTTTGGCCAGCATCGCACCCATCGTGGGACGGGTCTCGGGACCGATCATCTCGTCATCCGCCACCTTCTTCCGGCGACCGTCGAGGAACCAGTCCAGGGTGAAGTTGGGCGACTTGCCGACCATCACCACAAGCAGGAAGAAATAGAGAAAGAAGCCGGCGAACAGGCCGATTCCGTAAGCGCCGAACAGGTCGGAGCGGGCGGGGAACAGCGTGAGCACCGCGCCTCCGCCGATGACCCCGAGCAGTGTCACGAGATCGCTGATCTGCACTTCGGACGCCCGGTAGCGGTTGATGAAGTACACATACCATCCAATGAGGGCGCCGAAGAAGGCGGCGCCCCAGAGCTGAAGCGTCGAAGCTGTACAAGCTACAGTGCAAACGGTGGTCGAGTCTTGCATGGAGCACTCCCCTCAAGAGGTCGCGCGCTCGCTCGAACGCATTCGCAGCGCGGTGCGGAATCCACGGTGCAGCACGAATCCGAACAGCCAGCTGCCAAGCAGCACGCTGGCGGAGGTCGGTCCGGTCAGCCAAACGCTCTCCAACGTCTGCAGAACCGCGACACTCACGATCAAGAGGGCCGCTGGCCAGCGGGGCGGATGCTCCGCTAGCGGTGCGGTCCACCAACCCCACACCAGGCCCAGGCCGATGGCCCCGCTCCACGTGAGCGCGCTCACTTCACCGCCAGTCTCCGGTCAGACTGAAGGCCGCCCAGCACTCGGGCCGAGCGAAGGGCGCCGGCTGCTTGCGAAACTCGGCGACCGTACGCACCAGCGCCTGCGCGCGCGTCGCTCGCTTCGTCAGCCAATGCTCGTAGAACCGCCGCACGAACACCGCCGCCAGCTTGGCGTTGACGTTCCAATGGCTCGTGAGCAGGCTCACGGCCCCGGCCTGGGTGAACGCCCACTCGATGCCAAGGGCGTCCCCACCCAGCCCCTCCCGGGAGAGGCCGCTCACACACGCCATGAGCGATACGTGACTCCCCGTCAAGTCAAGCGTCAAGTCCATGACCTTGCTCGGGGTCAGGACCCCGTCCAGCTCGCCGCGTTCCAGGCCGTCCTCATCGGGGAGCTCGCCGGCAGGTGACAGGACGATGCCGGAATGCTCGAAAGGGATGCGTCCAGCCTGCGCTGGTGGGAACGTGCCGTGGACGGAGAAGTGCAGGATCTTCGCCCGCAGGTCGGCGGCGCCTAGCCGCTGGAGCGTCGCGGATCGCTCCTCCACCACATCACCATCCAGATGCTTCTCGAGCCATTCGACCGGTTCCCTTAGGTACCGCTTCATCTCGGGCCAGGACTCGCGCGTCGTATTCTGGCGCGTGGGAACCACGAACGCCACAAAGCGCTCCGGGCGCCCGTCGCTTCCCGCCAGCACGTGCTCGAGGTGAAAGGCGCTGTGGATCCGCGAGAGCGACACGAAATCGATCAATGGTTTGCGGCGTACCGGCAGGTACTGCAACGGGACGTTGCTGAGATCCTCATCGGGCGCATAGCAGATGTGATCTCCCGCCACCATGACGCCGTCCGACAGCAACTCGTCGATCCAACCCACGAGCGGCGCCAGCGCCTGAGCGGCGTCCGGAAGGCGCGACTTCCCCCACTCGCGGGGATCGGCGTGGAGCGCGGTTTCGCGAATGGCGGAACGGCCTAGGAGGACAGGCGGTATCGCGTGGATGTCGCCCGCTTTCGAGACCAGGGCGATGTACGTCCGCTCGTCATCCACGTGGAACGTGACATAATGAAAGGCGTGCTTGCGGGTGAGCTCCGGGAGTGCCCCCACCGCCGCATAAATGCTCGCATCCGCCACCGACCGACCGGCCTTCTGGGTCAGGATGTCCGCGACGCCGCGCCCCTTGGACGCCTCGATGGCCTCGAGCAGCTCCGGTGTCCGGCCCGCCTTCTGGAGCTGCTCGCACAGCGCTGAGAAGACGTGTGGGTAGCGCGAGAAGACGCAACCACGTTTGAGCGGGTCCGAGATCCCCGCGCGGTCCGCCTCGAGGTCGGCGCGTAGGGCCAGGAGCGCATCGGCCGCTCTCGACGGCTCGCCCAGTCGGCCCTGGCACAAATAGATCCCCCACAGCGCGTCCCTCGTGAGTTCGGTGTGCTTCTGCGCCCGAGCCCACGCGAGGCACACTTCGAGGTCCGTGAGGGTGCTGCGAATTCTTTTCGGGGCCGGCTGGCGGCCGCCGACGAAGATCCCGGATGCTTCCCGGACCTTGCGCCGGATCGTCAGCTCGCTGTCGGAAGTCGTGCCACGGGTGAGGATCTGTTCGCCCCTGCGAAGGGCGTCCAGGTCCTGATCGAAGCTCTTGGAGTCCGTGGGGTCGGCAGTGCCCGGCGTCCCGACCAGTGCCGCCACGGCCTCCTGGAAGCGCCGTTTCTTCTCCGGATCATCTATCGTCTGATCTACCATCTTCTTGAGCACGTCCTGGAGGTCTGCGGGGAACACGGCATCGGGTCCGGCGGCGGCTTCCTGGGCGGCTTCCTTATCCTGCGTGATCTCACCGCGCAGCTGCTTGAGCAGCTTCTCGAGCCGGCCGACCTCGATGTCCGTCGCCCAGTTCCCTCGCAGCGTCGGATCTTCGAGTCCCGCTTGTGCGTCGTCTAGGCGATGCAGGTTGAGCAGTGCGTTGATCCGCGCCGCTTTCAGCCCCGGGAGATTCTCGCGCTCGCCCAGCCGTGTGTAGTAGGGGATCCAGCGTTCGGTGAACCACAGCGTGGCTTCCGACTCGCCCAGGAGATTGCAGGCGTTGGCATACTGCGTGGCGATATTGCTCAGCGTCATCGGGAGCAGGCCGGCGTGGCCGGCGCTCGCCTCGAAGAGCTCGACGGCGTAGCGGTGCGTCGCCAAGGCCAGCGGCGCCCCGACGGCGGGATTCACTCCCGAACACAATCCCCCGACGACCTGCGTGAACGCCAGGACCGCCATCCCCGGCTCGCCGGACTCCAGCAGGAGACGCGCGGGCTGGTTGAAACCGCCGTCGGGCAGCGTGTCGAGCAGTTCCTGGCGGCTCTCAGGGGTCCCGGACCGCAGCGTCGAATACAGCGACTCGGCATCCATGCCAGGGCGCGGTTACACTATCCCCATCGCGCCGAGGCGGGCGTTGACGATCTCGTCGACGCTGGCGTTGCCCCAAATCGGATCCGGGGTGTTGAACGTCGGCATACTCGCGCCAATCCGATACAGAGCGTCGAACACCGCATGCACGATCGGTCCGCCCATTATCTGGCCGACGATCATGTCCAGCTGAGCGGCGAACGGCTCTCCGATCAAGTGGCGAGCGATCGCGTTGGCCTGGGACAGGTCGAGCGAGATCAGCGGCCGGCCGGCGCGCGCGTGAAGGTTTGCCGACATCGCTTGGATCACGCTTAGACACACATAGAGTCGTCCAACAGACCGAACAGACCCAGGTGGTCCGGAAACACGTCGTGGGGCTCGAACCAGTACTGCTCCCCCGCCTGGAGGAAACCGGTCACCTCGGTCAGCAAGCCAGCCCGACGTGCCGCAGCCTCCGTCGCCTCGATGATCGCCGGCACGTGCTCGATGTACTGCTGAGCAAAGAGGACGGATTGCGCGATGTCGGCCTCCGAGACATTGAGGCGATTCGCGCGCGCCCAGGTGCGAATCCCATCGGCCGCTTTGCGGGTGCGCTGCTCGTCCTGAACCTTCTCCGCGATAGCGAGACGCATCTCTTGAGTTCGCATGGGAGACCTCCTCAGATGGTGCCCCTCCCGACTTTTTCGCCGCCGAGCAACGTCAAAACCGGTGGCGATTCGCGATACCACTATGCACGCCACGCGCGCCCGCGACTATGACGATTTGAGCGGTCCCGTTTAGACGTTGGCAGTTGGGGCCGATTGGCCGATTGCGAGGGGTGCGGCCACGCAGCGGAATTAACCAATCCACGTCCCTAGCGTGCCTGTTTTCGCCCGCTTCCGCTCGGCCATTCGCTTCGCCCGTCCCGGCCTGACGCTGCTGTCCAGCGCTGTGGTTGAGGCGATTCTGCTCTCGGAAGGCCCAATCGGGCGAGAATATACGCTGAGTATGCGGACCGTCCAGCGGTCCGGGAGAGGTCCCGGAGCCCCGGACCGGCGATCCGGGGCGGAGATCATCCCACGTTCGTTTCAGTGGCTGCCGGGAGAGACTTCCCGCGCCGAGGCGGAACCACGATTGCTCGTGGCGCCACGACGTCGGACATCCGAGCAACGCTGCGCGCGACCGTTGCGACAAACCCGGGCTACAAGGACGACATTGCTCTCAGCACCGCGACGCACTTCAGCGCGAGCGTCCACCGCATTAGCAATGGGGGCCCCGTCTCACTTTGTGACCTGGATCACATTCCGGGTAGGCCCTTCATCCTTGCCGCGGGACATTCCCGTGAGCACATTTGCCCATTCCTTAGTCGCACCTCCGTAATACCGACTCTAGCTCTCAGGAATACCCGCGCGTGCACCAGCCCGGGCGACCTCCTTTTCCTGGTTTGCTTCGCCATCCGGCCGCTCTCGTGGTGGCGGTGTTCGCGCTCAGTTGCCTGGGCGATAGCTCCGGCCCCAACGTCGCCCGCCCCGGAGTTTTTCAGCTCGTTCCCTCGTTCGAATCTGCGGCGCCGCCGGGAATCGTTCCGATCGATCGCATCCGGATAGTGCTGCGCCGTCCGGGTTCTCAAACGCCGGCCCTGGACACCATCGTTCACATCACGCCGGGCGACACGCTCCTCGACCTCAATCTGACTGTCGCGGTCTTCACCTCGGCGGATACCTTCAGCGCCAACCTTGCGCTCATTACGCCCACCGGGGACACCGCCTTTCGCGGCGGGCCGGTGACGGTGATTGGCAAGCCATCCGCCGGCGCGGGATCGGCCCCCCCCACGCCGGTGGAAGTGCACGTCGTCTACGTGGGGACCGGCGCCAGCGCCGACAGCGTGGTGATTACAGTCCACCCGGCATCCGTGGTTACCGGCGATACGGTGCTGTTCCAGGCGGTGGCGTACGACAACGATGCCCCGGTGCCGGGGACGCCGGTCGGATGGGTCTCGCTCGACACGGCCCGCGCCAAGGTTCCTGCGGCGGCCGTCGGAAAAGTCGTCGGCGGCACGCAGCGGGGAGCCACGCGCATCGTGGCGCAGCTCCTCACCGGGCCGGCCGATACGGCATCGCTGTCGGTGCAATTGCTGCCCGCCGCGATTGGGGTCGCCAACGGGAACAACCAGACCGCGACCGTCCGATTGTTACTCGCCAACGCGATCGTGGCTCAGGTCAAGGCCAGCGACAGCCTCGGCGTTGCCGGTGTCTGGGTGAAGTTCGCGGTCCAGAGCGGCGGTGGCACGATCTCCCCTGACTCCGCACTCACCGACGCCAACGGCCGCGCCTCTACACAATGGACCCTGGGCCCGACCGCGGGGGCGCAACTGGTCCGCGCCACCACCGCGAAGCTGGGCACCACGCAGGCCACGTTCAGCGCGACGGCGCTGGCCGGCCTGCCGGCAAGCCTGGCGATTACCGGCGGAGACAACCAGACCGCAACGGTCGGGACCGCGGTCGCCACGGCGCCGTCGGTGCTGGTCAAGGACACCGATAACAACCCGGTTCCCAATGTTCCCGTCACATTTGCCATTGCTTCGGGTGACGGGTCACTGACGGACGCGACTCCGCTTACCGATGCGTCCGGTGTCGCCGCGGTGGGGAGCTGGTCCCTCGGCACGGTGGTAGGAACCAACACGCTCACCGCGACGCTCGGCACCGCGCCGAGCGGTCCGGCCACCAGCTCGCGCATGGCCAAGGACGGGCGCGAGGAAACCGGCTCGCCGACCGGCGATCCGTTGTCCGCGCTCGGGGCGATTCCACCCGTCATATTCACGGCGATCGCCGCTCCGGGCCCCGCGGACACGCTGGTCCTCACCGGCTTACCGCTGACTGCCACCGCCGGCACGGCCGCCGATCTGACCGTCACCGCGAAGGATCAGTACGGAAACACCGCCACCGGCTACACCGGTGCGGTTCACTTCACTTCCAATGACCCGGCCGCCACGCTCCCCGCGGATTACACGTTCATCGGGGGCGACAATGGCGTTCGCACGTTTGCCGGAGTCGCCTTAAAGATCGCCGGCAGCCGGACGATCACGGTCACCGACAAGGTGAATGCCGGCGTAACTGGAAACGCCTCGACCACGGTAACGGCGGCACCGGCCAGTCGGCTGGTCTTCACCGTGGGGCCATCCGACGTGCTGGCTGGGCTCCCCATCGCGCCGCCCGTCCAGGTGACGGCACTCGATCCCTTCGGAAACCTCGATCTTACCTTCACCGGCACCGTTGCGCTGTCGATCGGGACCAATCCCTCGACCGGCTCGCTGAGTGGGACCACCTCGGTCGCAGCGGTGGCCGGCGTGGCCACTTTCTCGAACGTCATCATCAACGCTCCGGGCAGCGGCTATACGCTGGTGGCGACCTCGGGAGGGTTGAGCTCCGAGCCGAGCACGCCGGTGACCATCGCGGTCAACACGCCGACCAAGTTGGTGATCACCGCCCAGCCGAGTGGTGGGACGGCGGGTGTGACGCTCGCCTCGCTGGTAGTGCAAGCGGAAGATGATTTTGGAAACACCGTCTCGATATACACCGGCAACGTGTCGGTGGCGATTGCGAGCGGTCCGGCAGGGGCCACTCTCGCTGGCACGACCACCGTTGCCGCATCGTCCGGGGTCGCCACGTTCGACAATCTCAGCTTGACAAAGGCCGGCAACTACACGCTCCAGGCCACCTCCGGCTCGCTCATCTCAGCCACCAGCGCCGCGTTCGACATCACCCCTTCAGCGGCGGCCCTGTTGATCTTTACCACCCAGCCTCCGACGAGTGTCGCTGCCGGAGCCGCATTCGGAGCGCAGGTCACCGCCAAGGACGCCTTTGGCAACGTGGTGACCGGCTTCACCGCTAACGTGAACGTCGTGATCGGTACTAACCCGGCCGGAGGCACGCTCGGCGGCACGGCAACCGTCTCCGCAGTATCCGGGGTTGTCACGTTCTCCGGCCTGAGTCTGGATAAGGCGGGAACGGGCTACACGCTGACTGCGTCCGCTACGGGACTCACCAGTGCGACCAGCAACGCGATGGATGTCACGCCGGGAACAGCGGCGCAGCTCGCCTTCAACGTTCAGCCACCGAGTAGCGTCTCCGCCGGCGCGGCGTTCACGGTCGCGGTCACGGCACAGGATGGATTCGGGAACACGGCCACGGCCTTCGGGAGCAACGTGGTCGTGGCGATCGGCACGAATCCCTCAGGCGGGACGCTCTCCGGTACGGTGTCTCAGCCAGCCTCCGCGGGCGTGGCAACCCTGGCCGGCCTCTCCATCGACAAGGCGGGCAGCGGCTACACGCTGCAGGCCACTTCCGGAGCACTGACGGCGGCGACGAGTGTGACCTTCGACGTGACTCCCGCCGCCGCCACCCAATTGGTCTTCAGCGCTCAGCCGCCCACGACCGCGACCGCAGGGGCTCCCTTCTCCGTCGAGGTCACCGCCAAGGATGCGTTCGGGAATACGGCCACGGGATTCGGCAGCGTGGTGAGCGTCGCCATCCTCGACAATCCGGCGGGCGGGACGCTCGCAGGGACCACCTCGCAGAGCGCAACGAACGGCGTGGCAACGTTCAGCGGCTTGAGTATTGGAACCGTGGGAAGCCGCTACACGCTTCAAACCACTGCTGGTGGTTTGACCAGCGCCACGAGTGGGCAGTTCATGATTACGCCGGTGGGGATGACTCATTTGTGGACCGGAGTGGCGGACACGGTGTGGTCGAACGGCGCCAACTGGCTACCCGGGCCGGGCGCCCCGACACTCGGGACCCACAACGTATTCGTCCCGATCTCCGCTGGACGGCAGCCAACGGTGAGCACCTCAGCCACGGTGGGGACCGTAATAGTTGAGAACGGAGCCACGCTGACACTTGCGTCCGGCGTGACGTTGAGTGCGGCCGGCGACGTGCAGGCAGGTGCCACGATCGTCGGTGCTGGCACGCTGAACCTGGCCGGCTCCGCAAGGACCCTGAGCGGGACCATCGGGAACCTCACCGTGAGTGGGAGCGTCTCGCTGGCGGCAAACGCTGCGGCGACGGGGAGGGTGACGGTTACCGGCACGCTGGATCTGGCCACCTACGCGCTGACGGTGGGCGGGGACTTCACGGTCACCAACGGGCTGCTCAAGATGCAGCAGGTCGGCGCCGCGCTGACCGTCACTGGGAACGCCACCTTCAACGGGGTCACCGAGAACACCTTCCTGACCAAC
>JACQVB010000284.1 GCA_016209985.1 Gemmatimonadota bacterium
GCTATACACATCGTTGGCGAAGGACCAGAACTGGGCCACGACCATGAGGTTGAAAATCCCCGCCCACAGATAGAACGCCACGCCGATGTGCACGCCGGATCGGGCCAGGAGGTAGAAAGCACCCAGGCAAACGATGAAGAACCAGGTCACCACATTGATCAGCCGGCGGCGGGGGAAACGCCCGGCGAGTGACCCGTAGAGCGGGACCAACCCCAGCAGCAAGGCAGCCTGTCCGGCGGCGGCATAGCTCTTCACCTCCGCGCCAGACTCCGAAATAATGAGTGCGTCGCGCACCGGTTTGATGACGTAGTAGGCGGTGAGCAACAGAAAGACGTTGACCATCATCAGCAGCGCGGTGGCTCCTTCCCCCGCCCGCACCTCGCTGAACAATCGCAGGAACCGGTCGAGCGGCCCGCGTCGTGGCATGGTCAAGGCACCGGCGGTCATGGAATCGCGACCTCCACCGATTTGGACCAGGCGCCCGGCGGCGTCACAGCGGGCGCCAGGTCTGGCACGTTCGTTTGCCACCAGCGCGCGGCCCGCTCCGGGGACCAGCTTTCTCCGACGTCGCAGCTCGCCAGGCGGCGGGACAGCTCCTCCGCGTCGGCCGGCCGTTCCGCCGCATTCTTGGCCAGACAAGCGAGGATCACGGCGTCCACCGAAGGCGAAACCGGCAGCTCGGTTCGCTGCGACGGTGGAATCGGCGGGGTGCGAATGTGCTCATACATCATTTTCACCGCGTTCTCCGCCTCGAAGACGAACCGGCCGGTCAACAGCCAGTACGCGACACACCCCAGCGCATAGAGGTCCACCCGATGATCGATGTCCGGTTGGCCCAGCGCGACCTCGGGCGCCATGAACGCCGGCGTCCCGGTCGCGACGCCGGGCGCGGTCGCCAGGCTCTCATCGACGCCCTCCTTCCGCACCGTCTTCACCAAACCGAAATCGAGCACCTTCACGAAGTCGGTCTCCGTACCCAGCCGGCAGGTATAGAGGTTCGCGGGCTTCACGTCCCGATGAATGAGTCCGAGCCCGTGGGCTTCGGCCAACGAATGGCAGACCTGGCGGAGGAGATAGACCACCCGCGCCGGAGGTAGCGGGCCAAAACGTTTGACCAGGGTATCGAAATCCAGGCCGGACAGCAGCTCCATTACGTGGTAGAACGTCCCGTCCCCGGTCACGCCGAAGTCATACAGGGCGATCGTGTGTGGCGAATGGAGGCTGGCCGCCGCCTCGGCCTCTTTCCGGAAACGGCGCAAAACCATTTCCGAGAATCGCGGGTCCTTTACCCCCAGCGTATCGACGCGTATCAATTTGATGGCGGCTGGTCGCTGAAGCATCCGGTGTTTCGCCCGATAGACCTCGCCCATCCCGCCCTTGCCGAGCAGGTCGCCCAACTGATAACTCCCCAGCTCCCTGGCTCGGCTGACCTGGCGGCCCAGGTGGCGAATGACGCCCGCCGGCACTAATGCCGCGAAGGCGCAGACGTAATTGGGGAGTGAGACCCAGAGGAGGACCGGCCAGGGCGGTAGCTCGACACCTCGCAGGGCAGAGAGCCCAACCGCAAGCGGGTCCATGGATGCCGCGACCAGGGAAGCCGCGAGGGTACGGCCGGGAGTGTTGGGAACGATCGCGGGATGTATGACGATCAGCACGGCAACCCAGGAAACGCCCATCGTATTCGGGGTCCACTGGTTCACCACCGCGATCGCGAAAGCCAGCAGGACCTCGTACACCAGGCCCAGGTTCAACGCGAACTGGCAGTCGCACGAATGGCGCCGGGTGTAGCCGAACAACAGGAGAGAACAGAGGATGATCCCCACCGACACCGGGTTGCCGGGCCAGGGAAACGCGTCGTCCAACGGGCGGTCCGGCGACAGCACCGGCGCAATCACATTGATAAAGACCAGGTACAGACCCACCACTCCCCCGTATACCAGGCAGGCAATTCCCAGCCGCCGGGTCGCGTCAACCAGGAGATCCTGGGGCAATGGGGTCGAGCCGCTCACCACTCCGGAGGGAGTGGACGGTCGAGCCGGCAGAATGGTAAGGGGAGTCATCGTTCGGGCCTAAGAGTATCACCCCGGCGGCCCTCCCGCGAACTTGCGCCGGAGACGCCCGGGAACGATCATCCTTTCCCCACGTAGTCATTGCACCCAAACCCGAGATTGCTGTGCGAGCACAGGCCCGAATGCCCTTGCTGGTGCTGGCTGGCGTCGTTGTGGCCTGCGGTGGTGGCCCTCAGGTCCAGAGCCGACCCGCTCCGCGTCCGTCCCCCCAGGAGATCACGTCCACCGTCCTGCTGATCGGGGACGCGGGGGAACCGGCGCAGGACAGCGAGCCGGTCCTCCAGGCGGCGGCCCGGGAGATCGCCGAAGCCGGCGAGCGCGCCACGGTCGTCTTCCTGGGCGACAACATCTATCCGGGTGGGATGCCCGACTCGACCGCCGGGGACCTCGCCGAGGCCGAACGGCGGATCAACGCGCAGATCGATCTGGTGCGCTGGAGCGGCGCGCACGGCATCTTCGTCCCCGGCAACCATGACTGGGACAACGGGGGCCAGGAAGGATGGGAAAGGATCCGGCGGGAGGCACGGTACGTCCGCCCCAGGGGAAACGACCGCATCGTGTTCGTCCCGGACGATGGATGCCCGGGGCCGAGCGTGCTCGACGCGGGCCCGCTCGTCCGGCTGATTCTCCTCGATACCCAGTGGTGGCTGCATAACGGGCCAAAACCTGAGCACCCGAGTTCCACTTGTCCCGCCGACTCGGACGGTGAAATACTCGACTCGCTCCGCGCCGCTCTGAGTGGGGCGGGCACCCGGCGCGTCCTGGTCCTGGCGCACCATCCGCTGGCCTCCGGCGGAACGCACAGCGGCCACTTCGACTGGACCGACCACGTCTTTCCCCTGCGTCATCTGGTCCACTGGCTGTGGCTGCCGTTGCCGGGGATCGGCTCTCTTTATCCGGTGGCGCGTGGCGCGGGCGTCTCACCGCAAGACATGCGGAATGGCAGAAACCACGCCATGCGACGCCTGCTGGAGCGAGCGTTCGAGAAGCATCCTCCCCTGGTGTACCGATCGGGCCACGACCACAACCTGCAAGTGCTCAAGGGGACCAGCGCCGAGTTTTTTCTGGTGAGCGGCGGTGGGTTCTACGGTCGTCCCTATCCGGTGACCAGCAAACCGAGCACCCTGTTCGCGACCTCGGCCAAGGGATTCATGCGACTGGATTTCATGACCGATGGCCGCGTGCGCCTGGGTGTGATCGCCGTGCACGGAGCGGGCGTCGTGAATGAGGAGTTTTCGGCGTGGCTGGCGGAATCCAGGGTCTTGAACGGAGTCGCTGGGCAATGAAGCTGGCCAGCGTGGCTGCCGCCGTTGCGATCGCTGCCTCGGCGACGCCGCCAGCCGCGGCGCAAGACTCGGCGACAGTGGCAGCGGGCGCCCGGTACGGCGCTGGCTCGCTCCATCGCTTCTTTTTCGGACCGCATTACCGTGACCTGTGGACCACCCCGGTCCGGGTAGAGCTTCTGGATGTGCGCACGGTCGCCGGCGGCCTGACGCCCACTACGGCGGGCGGACGTCTGCAGAGCCGCTCGCTCCGCTTCCGGGCGTCCGACGGACGTCAGTTCTCCTTCCGTCTGATCGACAAGAACCCGATCGAGGTGCTGCCGGAAGACCTCCGCCGGACCATCGCGGCTGATATCGTCCAGGATCAGACCAGTGCCGGCCATCCCGCGTCTTCGGTCGTGGTGGGTCCTCTCCTGGACGCCGTCGGCGTACTGCACGCGGATCTTCGTTTCGTCGTCCTCCGTGACGTGCCGGTGCTGAGCGACACATTCCGTGCCGAGTTCGCCGGCAAGCTGGGCACCTGGGAGGAACGGATCCTCCCACCTCAACCTGGGCGGACAGGGTTCGCCGGTGCGACGCGAATCGAGAACGGCGATACGCTCTTCGCGATACTCGCCCGCGATCCGCGGGAACGAGTCGATGCTCGCCGGCTCCTGACTGCCCGTCTCATGGACCTTTTCATTGGCGATCCGGATCGCCATCGGCTCCAGTGGGGCTGGGCGAAGTCCGGACCAACCCCCGGTGATCCCTGGCTGCCGATCCCCGAGGACCGCGATCAGGCCCTGATCCGTTACGATGGGTTTTTCCTGATGCTGGTGCGGAGCTACTACCCCGAGGTGCTGACCTTCGGCAACCGCTATGGAAAGCTGGTCGGCACCACCCGCGCAGGGTCCGAGCTGGATCGCAAGCTGTTGTCAGGACTCACGTGGCCGACGTGGGACTCGGTGGCAAGCGAAATTCGAACGAGGGTCACCGACCAGGTAATCGAGGGCGCCGTGGCGCAGATGCCGCGGGAGTATTGGCCGCTCGATTCGGCCCGCCTGGCCCGCACGCTGAAGATCCGGCGCGACGGCCTGCAGGCAACTGCACGGGCGTTCTACAGCATGCTTGCCCGAGAGGCGGACATTCATGCGACCGACGCCGCGGAGCGCGTCACCATCGAGCGTCTGCCCGACGGCTCGCTGGATCTCCGCATTGTCGACTCGACCGCGGACACCCCGCTGCTCGCTCGGCGCTACAGTCCCGGCGAAACCAGGGACCTGCGACTCTACCTGAATGGTGGCGACGATCACGTGACCGTGAAGGGTGATGGTCCCGCCTCGATCACCCTGCGGATCATCGGCGGTGACGGCAACGATGTGCTGGTCGACTCGGCAGGCGACACCCGGTTCTACGACCAGAGCGGGGACAACCGCGCCATGGGTCGAACGACCAGCATCGATCGCAGACCGTTTATCCCGCCGATTGACCCGCCCGGACCGCTGCCCAAACCCCGGGACTTCGGCGGTGAGTGGCGCTGGTTGCCGTGGTTCACCTACAGCAGTGACTTCGGCGTGTTGGGCGGCGGTAGCGTGAGCCGCTACGACTACGGTTTCCGGAAGCTGCCCTACTCGTCCCGCGTAACCCTGAAGGCGGGCTACGCGACGAGGACATCGGCATTTCGGCTGGATCTCAGCGCCGACGCCCGGCGGCAGAATTCGGGAACACACACCACCCTCTTCGCGCGTGCGTCTCAGCTGGAGATCATCCGCTTCCATGGATTCGGCAACGATGTTGTGGCCGCGGCCCCGCAGAGCTTTTACCGGGTGAACCAGGAGCAGCTCATCCTGCACTCGGCTCTCGCCTTTCCGCTGGGGGCCACCGTGGACGCCGGAGTCGGCCCGGTCCTCCGTTATGCCCGGACGGGACTCCAACCCGGCGGGATCATTAGCCTCACCCGGCCCTACGGCGCCGAAGGTTTCGGCACTCATGAAGGGTTCGGCCAGCTGGGCGGCCGCGCGTGGGCGAACCTCGACGTGCGGAATCGCCCCATTGCGGCGACCAGCGGCGTCCACCTCGCCGCCGAGGGCAATGTCTATCCGGCGTTCTGGGACGTCCGGAGCACGTTCGGCGAGGTGCATGCCGAGGGGGCGACATATTTCACCCTGAAGATACCGCTCCAACCCACGTTCGCCTTTCGGGCGGGCGGGAAGAAGGTCTGGGGGACGTATCCGTTCCACGAGGCGGCCTACGTGGGAGGAGCCGGCACCTTGCGCGGGTTCCCCCTCCAGCGGTTCGCCGGTGATGCCTCCCTGTTCGGGAGCGCCGAGCTGCGGCTCTTTCTGGCCAAGGTGTTCCTCCTGTTACCGGCCAACTTCGGGATCTTCGGTCTCGGCGACATCGGGCGGGTGTATCTGCGAGGGGAATCTTCCGACACGTGGCACCGGTCGGTGGGCGGTGGCATCTGGTTGGCGTTCCTGGGGCGGGGGAACACCCTGAGCGTCGCGCTCGCGCGAAGCCGCGAGCGTACCGGCGTGTACTTCGGGACTGGTTTCGGATTCTAGGACCTCGCCAGACAACCGTTCAGGGACGCTCGGCGGCAGAGTAGCCCGCCGCCCGCTCTCGATCCAGCAGACGCTCGAACCCCGGTGTGCCTCGCAAGCGGTCCCACATGGGATCGAGACGAAGCGGCGGGAGATCGAGCCTGGAGGGCGCGTCCGCCAGAACCGCCAGCTGCGCGATCGCGCCCTGGTCATCGCCGAGCAAGGCGTGGATTCCCGCCAGGTTCCAGACCAGCGTGGGACCCGTGAACGCGTCGGCTGAGACTGGCCGGAGTCCCGTGGCTCTGCGTCCCGCCTCGAGCGCCTGGTCGGCTCGACCGAGCACGGCGAGCGTCGCGCCGAGGTAGGAATGAAGCTGCGGCTCGGTGGGACGGTCCGCGACCATTACGTCGTAGACCCGCCGCGCCGAATCGGCATCGCGTTGGACCGCCGCCCGGTCACCCATCAGGTGATGGACAAACCATCTCGGCCGTTCGGCAACCTCGCTGGTGGGGACGACCATCGACACCGTCAGCGCCAAATCGAAGTTCCGATCCAACACGTGAAACCACGCGCGCACCGGGGCGAGCGAGGCCGAATTCAGTTGACTCGATGCCTGGCGCAGGACCTGCCAGCCCCGTTTGGTACTCCCGTCGCGATGGGTGTAGAGCCAGGCCTTCTCGACGTACGCCTGCGGTACGCTCGGATCAATTGAGATCGCGAGGTCGAGATACCGTTCGGCGTCGTCATATCGTCGCATGGCCCCGTATGTTTGGCCGATCACGAAGGCCACGAAGGACTCCCGCGGGCTCAGCTCGAGGGATTGGAGCAACCCCTCGATGGCACGTTCCCAGTGACCGAGCCGTCGATGAATCAGCCCGATCGCCGTCAACACGTCTGCGTTATTGGGCTGTCGCTCCCGCAGAACGGTGAACTGCTGCAAGGCCTTGGGATAGTCGGCAGCGCCGTAGAACGCGAGGTATCCCGCTGCCAGTTGCCCCTCCGCCCGGTCCGGACCCAGCGCGATGGCCCGGTCGAGCGCCTGACGGGCTCTGGTGACTTCCTCCGGGCCCGCGAAATCCCACGCCAGCCAGGCCCGCGCATAGGCCAGTCGCGCAAAGGCGTCGGCAAACATTGAATCGGCATCCACGGCGCGCTGATACATCTCCACGGCCAGCCTCGCCTCCGGTTCGGAGAGGCGTCGTTCGAAGTAGGCGTTTCCCCGAAGGTAGTAGTCGTAGGCCTGGGTATTCCTGGTCGGTCGTTCCGCCAGAACCCGGCGAACCGACCCCGCCAGGGTGATGCTCAGGTGCCGGGCCACGCTGTCTGCGATCTCGGAGTAGACCCGGAAGACCTCGTTCAGCTCCACGTCGTAACTGGCCGCCCACGGCTGCGTCTCGTCAGACGTACGGATGAGCTGCGGGCTGACGCGCACCCGACTGGCTGGCTCGGATGGTCGCTCTCTCTGGAGGCTTCCCGCCAATAGGTATTGTACATCCAACTCGGCGGCGATCTGTCTCAGCGACTTGCCGCTCCCCTTGTATTGCAGGACGCTCTGCCTCGATATCACGCGTAGGTCACCGATGCTCGCGAGGCGCGTGGTAATGGCCTCGGTGATGCCGTCGGCGACGTACTCATCGCTGACGGCTCCGCGATTGTCGAAGGGCAGCACTGCCAGGCGCGGCATCCGGGTTCCCGAGGCTGCGTCCCGCATTCGGGCAAACGTCCACAGGGCCGCCCCCGCAGTCACAACGATCATCGCCGCGTAGAGCGGGGCTCGAAAGGGCGGTGTCCGGGCCATCCGCGTCTTCCCAGCCACGGCTCCCGCAAACTGCCCGCACGAGGCAAACCGCAACGCGGGATCTTTAGCCAGGGAGCGACGGATCGCCGAGGCGACGGAATGCGGCGTGTCCGGCCGAGCGGCGGTAACCGACGGCGGCTCATCCAGGAGGTGCTGACGCATCAGCCCTTCCAACGTCTGAGCCGTGAAGGGACGCTCACCGGCCAACATCTCATAGAGCACACAACCGAGCGCGTACTGGTCGGCCCGCCCATCCAGCTCGCGATCTCCCGCGATCTGCTCCGGACTCATGTACGCAGGCGTGCCGACCGCCACGCCCGCGGCGGTGAGCTCCGGACCCCGCGCCGCGGTGATTGCACGGGCGATGCCGAAGTCTGCTATCACGGCGTGCCCGCGGGAGAGGAGAATGTTCTCCGGCTTCAGGTCCCGGTGAACCACTCCTTCGGCGTGGGCGTAGTCCAACGCGCCGGCGATCTCGGTGAACAGCTGCAGCGCATCGCCCGGCGACAACGGCGGTTTCTGTTTCAGGCGTTGCCGCAGCGATTCACCTTCGACGAAGGGCATCACATAGAACAGGATGCCACCGGCATCCCCGGAATCGTACAGCGGCAAGATATGAGGGTGCTGAAGCCGGGCCGCAATCTGGATTTCGCGCACGAACCGCTCCGCCCCGAGGCCGGCCGAAAGCTCCCGTCGCAACACCTTCACGGCGACTTTGCGCTGGTGCTTCAGGTCTTCTGCGAGGTAGACGATCGCCATCCCGCCCTGGCCGAGTTCTCGCTCGATGTGGTAGCGGCCGGCCAGGGCGGCCTTGAGCCCTTCCAACGTCTCACTCATCGCCGCGACCTTTGCGCGGGGGCACCTCAACGATAGACCTGGAGACCGTGGCTGCCAAGCGATTTCAGCCCGGCAGGTGGCCCATCCGGTGAGCAGAGGACATTCTTGTGGGTACCACGAGCCGGAGTTCACCGCTGATGGATGGTTCTTCCATGGTACCCATCATCGCCTGCCCCCCATTTTCCGGCGTGTTTCGAAGGGAGACGGCCCTGCTCCTGCTGGTCGCACTGGCCGCGGGATGCGGGCCGGTGCAGGGCCAGCGAGGCGGGTACATGGATTTTCTGCGGCCGGACCAGCGTCCACCGCTCGTCGGCACCACGGTTGCCGCAGATTCGCTGTGGGGCCCCCCCGACCAAAGCGAGCGGGGAGACGGAATCGCCGAGTCTCACCGTCGGGGGCTCGAGGAACTCGTCCGGCGGTTTGCCCCTACGCTGGTGCTCCCCCGGGCGGACCGGGCGACGGTCAACGGGCGGAACTACCAACTCCTCCCCACCGATGTTCGGCTGGTCACGGACACCGTGCGCCTGGATCTGATCCGAGCAGCCCCGTATGTCCTGGAGGACTCCGTCGACATTGTGGTGACCGCGATCAACGCGGATTCGATGATCGCCCTCACGAGTAACGCCCTTCGATACGAGAGCGACCCTCAATTCCTGGTCGCGTGGTACTTCGACTGGCCGGGTGCCAAGCCGCGGCAGTGGTGGGAAGCCTACGGCCGGTTCCGGACCGGAGCCGACAGCCTTCGCTGGGCGACCCCTACGGTGTACGCCCATCCGTTTCTCGAAGCCGGGCGGGTGGTCATTCAGTACTGGTTCTTCTACCCGTTCAACGACTTCATCGCGAACCACGAAGGGGACTGGGAGCACATCAACGTGGCGCTCACTCCCGACCGCTCGGCCATCGAGGAAGTACACTACTACTTCCACGCCCGCAGCGTGCGGTTACCGCAAGGCAGGTATGAGCCTGAAATCGTCGATGGGACCCACCCGGTCGTTCATGTCGGTGGACGAGCGTACCACATCCTGGACTTTCCCATCCGGCTGCTTGCCGGAGACCGGAATGAAGGGTCGCACGGGAACTATCCCTATCCCGGCGAATGGGAGGCGGCCGCTGGCATGGGCGCTCCGGAAAGCGTGCAGAAAGCCGATAGGGATTCGACCCGTGTCATTCCCTACCACCGGTTCCGCGTGGTGCTTACACCGGAGCCGGGACGCATCGACTATCAACGCAAGCCCGAGGTCCTAAAGGACTGGCTGGCCTTTCTGCTGCCGATGCGTTGGGGGTTCCCCAGCGCTCCATCACTGGGATCGGTGATCAACACGGATGTCGGGAACCGGGCACCGTTCGGTCCGTCCTACAATCCCGCGTGGAATCGAACGGCCCCGGGAGTCTACTTCACGGCGTATCAGGTCAGGAAGATCCCTCGGGCCCGCTCGTTGGCTGAGGACCTGCTTCAGCCCTGGTACTACCTCTACATCTTTCGCACTCCGCGTTACGTCTCCGACACCCGAGGCGGCGGAGATCGGCGGCAGCTGGTACGGTTAGGCCTCGCACCGAGGGGCGGGTGGGCAGAAAAAGGACTCGGCTCCCCACTGCTCGGCGTCCATGTTGGCTTTCCCACCGATGACTTTGCCGCCGGGTTCGACCGGTCTACCGGGATCTCCCTATGGCGGAACTTCTGGGGGAAAGTCCGACTCGGCGCGTTCGAGTTGATCGGCGGCTACCAGAAGTTCCGCCGCAGCGGCCAGACCGGGGGGTCGCTCTTCGTCTATCCCTTCACGGCTAATGTCGTGGCTCGCGCGCCAGACGGACTCTTTCGTCCCTATGTCACCGGTGGCACGGGCGTGGTGGGATGGGAATCGCGAGTCCGCATTTCCCCCGAGGAGCAGGTGGTGTCCTCCGGCTGGGGACTGGGGTGGACCGCCGGCCTGGGAATCGAGTACTACCTCCGCACGCGAGTCGCGCTGGACGTCGCGATTCGGTACTACTCGAGCAACGGTCCCGGTGCGCGAGCGGGTCTGGCCGGCGGCAACCTGAATTTTTTCGCGCTCTGGATAGGGCACTACGTCCGATTCTAGTCCGTCGCGGTCCTGCGGGCTTCGCTCGGCCGATTCACCCGCCACCACTGCGTCGCACGCTCTTCCGTCCACGGGTTCTCGAACCGCACCGCCCCCAACTGACCCGCGAGATCCTGCGCGCTGGACGGACGCTGCTCGGGCTTCTTCGCCAGGCAGCGGAGCACCACTTGGTCCAGCGCCGGCGGAATCACCAGCTCGGTTCGCTGTGACGGGGGAACCGGCTCGTCCTGCAGATGCCTGGCGATCATCTGCATCGGGTTGGCGGCGTCGAAGACGAGCTGACCGGTCAGCAGGTAATAGGCGACACAGCCCAGCGCGTAGATATCGGCTCGGCCATCAGTCGCCTCGCCCAGCAGCATCTCGGGCGCCATGTATGCGGGTGTTCCGGGGGGAAGCCCGGCCATGGTCGCCAGCGAGTGCTCGCCGGTCGTGCCGGCGACCGATTTCACCAGGCCGAAATCGAGCACCTTCACAAAATCATGCTCCAGCCCGAGTTGTCCCAGGTGGATGTTCGCCGGTTTGATATCCCGGTGCACCAGGCCGCGGGCATGCGCTTCGCTCAGGGAAGCACAGACCTGGCGCAGAATGTGGACGGTCCGGTCGGCGGGAACCGGACCGAACTGCCGCACCAGCTTCTCCAGGTCCATGCCGTCCAGCAGCTCCATGAAAAAGTAGAGCGTCTGGTCGTCGGTGACTCCGAAATCATAGAGCTCCACGGTATGCGGAGACCGCAAGGTGGCGGCCACCTGCGCCTCACGACGGAATCGCTTCATCGCGACCTCCGCCCCTTCGCCCTCACCTCCGACCATCTCGGGACGAATCAGTTTGATCGCCGCGCTGCGCACGAGCAACCGATGGGTGGCGACGTAGACCTCGCCCATGCCGCCCTGCCCCAACAATTCGCCGAGCTGATAGCTCCCCAATTCGCGAGCCTTGGTGACCTGCTGCCCGAGCCTGGTCACGACGTGCGAGATCACCACCGCAACGCCAAGCAGCAAGTAGTTGGGGTAATGCATGAGGAGCGGATCCAGGAACGATTGGGGGCGATAGTGGCCCGCGCCGATCGCGATCCACATGGTGAGGGGGTCCATGGAGGCCGCGAGGAACCCCGCCAACAGCATCTTCCACGGCGTGAACGGCACCACGGCGGCAAACATCAGAATGACCGGGCCGACCCAGCTGATCATGGGATTCAGCACCCAGTCTTCGGGGATCGGGCTCCAGTGCATCATGCCCCCGAGCGCGAGTGCCGACACCACCATGTACACCAGGCCGAGATCC
>JACQVB010000277.1 GCA_016209985.1 Gemmatimonadota bacterium
CAGTACCGGGGATGTAGGCCACGAGCGACGCTCCGCGTGGAGGAGCACTGGCCAACCCTGGGGACGCACAATATATGGAAGGGAAGAGAGTTTTCACACAGGCTCCGCTCGCGTTAGGTAGATGCCCGCGCCATCTGTTGCCGGATCGGGTCGTTATCGGCGAAGACCTGCCACTCGGCGACCAGTCCGGCGCGGACGGCGGCGCGCCACGCGGCGGGTATTCGCCAGGGACCGGTTGAGGAGGGTCGCCCGTCGCGACAGTAGGTGCCGCCGGCCGAACCCAGTAGCACGACCTCAAGACCGTCCGCGAACGAGCGAGTCACTTCGATGTGATAATCCGGGACCATCTGGAAGTACCGGCGCCAACCTTCGCGCATCGCCTCCCGGCCGGCAACCACGGCCCCGAGCGAGTCAACGAACCGATGGTCCCGTGTCACCAGCGCGCTGAGCGCGGCAATGTCGTGGGCATTTATGGAGGAGACGAAACGCTGAACCGTTTCCAGGGGAGTCATCGCGGGGCCAGGTGGCAACCTACCAAACTTCCCCCGGGCGCCATTCCACGGATAACGGCAGGTCCAGGTTCAGCGTTGGCGTCCGCGACAGCGGCAGGATCATCACCCGTTCTTCGGGCGTCGATACCAGCTCGTGATCCTTTCTCGTGCTCAGCGGGCCACGCCAGAAACACCAGCCCATCCGGTGATAGAGTTGTTCCGTGGCCGGACAGAGCGCGGCGAGATCGTAGTCCTGAAGCAGCGGTGGCAACGCTGCCAGCAGTGCCGTTGCGTAGCCGTGGCGCCGCTCGGCCGGCGCGGTGGCGACCATTTCGACGTAGGCCGTTCTCAGAGGTGCGGACCCCTCCGGCTGCAACCACCGGGTGACCCACATGAGGTGGGATACCAGCGCACCATCAAGGCGGCCGAGGAGATGTTCGCCGGGTCCGATTGCGGCGAAGTAAGGCTCTGTTGGCGTCCCGTACGCCGCGTCGCACAAACGTCGTATGCTGACTTCCATGGATGCTGACAGGGCTACAGGCGTAATCCGCTCATGAGGGCCGGACTAATGCGTCATTCCGAACACAACATAGTTCACGCCGAGCTTGTATGCGTCGCTGGTGATATCCACCGGAAACATACCGGTCGCCGACCACTCCCAGTACTCGGCCAGGTCGCTGTTGTGGTTGATCATTGCCAGCATCCGTTTACGAGGGTCGTTGTCTTCGAAGATCCCAAAGTACTGCGCCCGCAGGTACGGCTGCATGGGATGGGGGAAGTCGATGCTCTTCATTCGGAAGAAGGAATCGAAGATGGGATGGTCAATCTCGATCTCGATCATATGCAGCTCCGGCAACGACCGTCTCATCTGGGCTTCGACGTTCAGCAGGTGTTCTTCCTCGAAGTCGTCGAAGACGATGAACCCGCCCTTCAGCAGATACGCCCGCAGGCTGGCCGCGTCGGCATCCGACATCACCCAGTACCCCGGTTCCGATACGTAGATGAAGGGATACCGGAACATCTCCGGGTCGGTCAGCTCGAACACGTTGCTGCCATTCAACGCCGCACTGATGGTCGTGAGATCGTGCAGGATGCGTGAGAGGTGCTGATCCGCGCGGGGATAGTCATGGCTCCAGGTGGACCCGCCGTACCCGGAGAAGCCGCCGTAGCGGATGCGGGCGAATACGAACTGCCCGTTGTACTCCAGGTTCGGCATCACACGCACGCGGCCGCGGCCCTGACCGGTGAGCAGCAGAGGAAGCAGGAGCACGAGGAACGCACGGAAGTGCGGCACTCCTTCAGTTTGCGCCAGACCGCTCAGGGCTGCAACCGGGCCGGAGGGCCTGGTTGAGGCGAGGAGGGCCGCCAACGGGAAACGCGATTCTTCCTTACGTGGTCTCGCGTCAGCTTTCAGCTGTTTCTTCGACGGCAGGCTCAAACCGCAACGAGTCGCTGGGCGATGACAACTAACCGCTCCCGAAGGGTCCCCGCAGGCGGGCGGAAAGTAATTCCCAGGAGTTGCTCGGCGGCGGCGATGGCGTCGAAGCAGGTGAGTCGCCGCTATCCGCCATGGTGCGGGATCATACCACTGCTGCGAGCGCACTTCTCTACCTGCAAGATGTTAGCTCGAGCGGCTGCAGCACGGGCTGCACCGGGCCATTAAGAACACCAGGTTCCGTGCTTTGACCGCGCTCGCCAGCTTGAGCGCGTGTTGGGCGACATCGTTCTCATTCACACCTCAATGCGTCCAACGGCTGGAGACGCATGGCGCGCCGTGTGCGACCGTAGATCGCAAGTAACGCCGCGAACGCGAGAACGACGGGCAGGTCGAGGAAGACTGCTTGTTAGGTGCTTCGCCGCGTCGACTATGCGCGCTTCGCCGAGACTTCTCCAAGCCGACGCAGCCCAATTCGCCCACGCTGCAGACGTAATCCTCGGCTAATTCCACTCCTGGTCAAGATTCGCGCGCTCGCTACCTCTCCACGACCAGCAACAACCCGTCGCGCACGCCCGACCAGAGAAAAGCGATCAGCGTCTCGTCAGGCGTGAAGAGGTGTCCGATCGTGCCGATCCGCGGCGCCCGGGCGACGCCTTCGGGGTTGTTGGCGCGGAGCATTCCGCCGGCCGCGAACGACGCGATGCGGCGCGCGGCCCCGCCCGGAATCCCGCCTCCACCCAGGATGCCCTTGGACCCGCTGCGGGTGACCGACACCGAGAGATCGTTGAAGCGCGGCGTGACCGTGCCGCGGGCCCTGCCGTTCTTCACCACCACGTCGAAGGCGATCTCTGCCACCCGGCCGCGCTCGATCTGCAAGGCGCGCGTTTCCACCACGAACGAATTGAACAGCGCCGCCGGCATGGTACCGAGCGTTCCAAGCGCGCGAGTATGGCCTTGACTTCGATCGACGTGCCCACCGAGATCAAGTTGCTGATGGGGTCGACCACGACAACCCGCGGCTTCTTTTCCTCGATCAGGCGGTGCATCGCGCTCAAGTGCCCTTCCAGACCGCTGGTCGTGGGGCGTGCCGCATGGACCTGGAGCAGCCGCTTTTGCAGCGAAGGATCGAGATCGAGTCCGATCGAGCGCAGGTTGCGCATGATCTGAGCGGCGGACTCCTCGAACGCGAAGTACAGGGAGGATTCGCCCCGGCGGCAGGCGGCGTCCACGAAGTATCCCGCCAGGCTGGTCTTCCCCGTGCCCGCGCTGCCGGAAACCAGAACGCTGCTGCCCCGGAAGTAACCCAACCCCCTCAGTCCGCGGCACCACGATCGGTCACCCCCGATCGAGGAGTTCTCGATCTACAGGCGAGTCAATGCCACACGTGGGATCACGCGCTTCGCGGCGCCGGCGCTCGTGGCGTGCGTGGTCGAGCCCACATTTCCCGCGATTACTCACTTGGCCACCTACCGTTGCGGAAACGCCGACTGCACCCAGCGGGGGACCAAATTCGACGGTTTGCCTCCGCAAGCCGGGCTGTTCATGGTCGGCGCGTGGTTCAAGGGAACCCACGACGTACACTGGAGCATTCGCGGACCGAGGACTCGGTGCGCGCCGACTTCACCAACCTCCAGGATTCCTCGATGGTCGGCACCCAGCTGGATGGCATGCCACTCAAGGCGGTCCTGGTCCTCACCGTGAGTCTGCTGGCGGGCAGGCGCGACTCGCTCATCTGGGACTTCCGCTGAAGGTCCGGCTCCGCACCCGTCCAGGCGACTAAAGGCGTTCCGATTCGAGCGTCGCGGCAATCTGATCGCCGATACGGCGCGCGGCATTGATGGCGCCGGTGAGATCGGCCGGCGCTCCCACACCGGCCCGCGCCCGGAGCAGATCCAGCCGCAAGTTTTCCAGCGCGGTCATCGCGGACTGCAGCTGGTCCGCCGCGCGGTCCCGGGCGGTCCGCAGCTCTCCCGCCAGTGCCTCGCGTTTCGCTGTGTCACCGCCCTGTCCCACCTCGGCAAGAGCCCGGTCCAGCGAATCGCGGCGGGCCCGTTGTGCGTGGGCCGCGGCCTCGAGCTGCCGGATCGCCTGTTCGGCGCCCTTCAACTGCCGCCTGGCGGCGGGCGCGAGACCCTCGAGTAGCTCCTGCGCGGCGCGGCCGAGCAGCGCTTCGGTGGCTTGATTGGCTACGACACGTGTGGCGGGACGGTCCCTCCTGGCCAATCGGAACAGCAACCGCATCAGCGGATTGTCGGCGAACCAACCGGTCAACTTCGGTTTGGTGGCGCGCGCTATCTCGGGGTCCAGCAGGCGGATCGGGCCGCGGCCAAATGCGCCGGCCAGGGCGCTGAGTCCGAACCCGACGGTCAGTACCCCTCCGAACAAGGTGAACCAGACGTCTCCCGCCGGCAGATCGCGAAACGCGCGAATCGGAAACTCGGATGCCCAGAACCCCGCCAGGGTAAACAGCAGCCCGCCGGCGCCAAGCAGAATTCGGCCCACGGGCTTTGCGAAGAACGAGCGCAGCTTCTGCATCTCGGAGTGAGTAATGCGGGTGTTCGCGTCCTCCCCGGATTCGAGCGCGATCATGCTGTCCCGGAAATCCCGCGACGTAAGGCCGGCCCGCGCCGCGCCGCTCACCGCGCGCAGGACTCCGAGACTCTGGAGGCCCAACAGCGCACCCAGCACGCCAGCGACGGGGGGCACCACGTCCGGCTGCAGACTGCCAACGAAGAGCAATGCGATCGTGGACAGGCCGAAGGTGGAGTACGCCATGACCAGCGCGTCCCGCACCTCCAGCGCCGAAGGAGGAATCGGTTTGGCGGCGGGCACGGCGTCCCCCAGCGCCTCGGCCAGGGTTTCGGCCCGGGGGAATCGCGCGTTGGGATCTTTCGCGAGACAGCGATCCACCGCCGCGGCGACGGCGGCGGGAATCGAGACGCCCATGCTGGCGACCGGCGGCGCCGGCTGCGTCAGGTGCTGGGCGAGCAGTGCCACCGCGGTGCCGCCATCGAACGGCAGCCTGCCGGTCAGGGCATAGAATGCGGTCACCCCGAGGGCGTACTGGTCGGCCCGGCCATCCAGCGTCACCGTGCGGTCCGCCTGCTCCGGGGCCATATAGGGGAAGGAGCCGACGATCTCCCCTTCCTGGCTTACGGTCTCGAGGGTGGCGACCCGGGCGATCCCGAAGTCGGTGACCATCGCGCGGCCGGTGCCTTTTTCCACCAGCACGTTGTCGGGCTTGATGTCGCGATGCACCACCCCTCGACCATGGGCATAGGCCAGTGCCCAGGCGACCTCGCGGATGATCCGGACGGCTTCGCCGACAGGGAGGGGGCCGGCCCGGCGCACCCGTTGTCCCAGGGTTTCACCTTCCACGAAGCCCATGACGAAGTAGCACAGGCCGTCGCGTTCCTCGACCAGGTGGATCGGCACCACGTTGGGATGCGAGAGCCCCGCGGCGGTGCGCGCTTCACGGAGGAAGCGTTCGCGGGCGGAGGCGTCGGCCGAAAGGGCGGGCGGAAGCAGCTTGATGGCGACGGGACGGTCGAGTGCCACGTCACGCGCGAGATACACGACTCCCATCCCGCCGCGACCCAGCTCGTGTTCCAGCGAGTAGCGGCCGGCCAGTGCGGACTGCAGCGCGAGAAACTGGGGATCGGGCGGGGGCGCGGGTGCGGACATGGCGCTCAAACCTCGGGCGCCACTCATCGGCCCGCAAGGCTAGCTCGGTTTACTCGCTCCACGGACCGGGTTCCGGCCACGGCTGCACATGCTCCTGGCCCAGAGCGGTGCCGCATTCCGGACAGGTGAAGGATTCCCCTTCACGAACAACGCGGGGACAGAGGTGGCTGCCCGCGCTTCGTGGGCGGCGGCCGCAGCATCGGCATTGCGTATCGGCCCCGACTTTGGCCTTGCATTCGTGGACCAGGAGAAAGGTCTGGTAGGGAGCCGATCCATCCGCCTCCTGGAACATCCCGCAGCGCTTGCAGGCGCGAAAATGCCGGAACGAGCGGTCGGCGAGGACCGCCTGCCGGGGACCGTAGTCCTCGCTGTTACCGCATCGGGGGCAGCCGAGCTTGCCGCCGGCGTCCCAGTCCCGCTGCCAATCGGCTTGGGTGTATGGCGGAAGCTTCGCCGTGCTCAAGTCCGCTCGAGTTTCTGAATGTCGTCCGTGCGCTGGCTGGCTCGAAACTCGACGACCCGAACATGCGCGGCCAGGTGCGCGTCAATCCTGGCGGTCGGGACCTCGTAGGTGAGTTCGATGACGAACATGACGGTCGGAAGAATGTAGCGAGCCCGCCAGGCCCGGGCTGAGAGCGTGCTTCAGCACGCACCCCCACGGTCGAGCCCGGCCCTTCGCTTCGCTCAGGGCAAGCTCTCTTAGGCCGGGACTCATTGCGAGTGCGGTCTTGGGTGATCACCGAACCGTGAGAGATGCGACCGGAGGGACTCGAACCCCCACGGGTTACCCCACAGGATCCTAAGTCCTGCGCGTCTACCAGTTCCGCCACGGTCGCGTGGAATCCAAAACTACGTCACAGGAATTTCTGGAGTGATGAGTGGGGTGCCTTCACCCCCCGAAAGCGCTTCGTCCGTCCGAGAATCATATTGCGAAAAGCTATGTAGATGAAAAAGAGGATGATGGAGCGATCTTTGAACAGCCACCGGCCCACGACCCGGGAAATATGAACCATACTGGCAAATGCGTGAATGACCTCCTCGCGAGCCTTCAGGATCTCGTCGTGACTGTAATGTTTGTACCGGATTGACGGCATGTCTTTGCGGACGTGCTTCCAGTCCCTGCTGGCTCGACCCTGGCGTTCGAGATTTTTGAAAAGCTGCGTGCCCGGCCATGCAGTCATCAGGAACACTCTCGGGAAATCCGCCTTGGTCTCCTTGAGCGACTGGATCAGCGTTTTGTGATAGCCCGGCTGGTGTGAGTCCAGTCCGAGAATGCAGGAGGCGATTACTCCAAGTTTGTGATCGTGCAACGCTCGTACGACTTCTTTGTAATCGACGCCAAAGTTATGTCGTTTGTTGACCTCAGCCAGGGAGTCTTCCTGCACCGCTTCGAAGCCCAGGAATACGGCTCGACATCCTGCCCGGTGCATCAGGGTCATCAGCTCGGACTCCTTGTATAGACCGATGGTGGATTGGCACCCCCAGTGGAACTTGTATCCCCGGCGGATCATCTTTTCCAACAGGACTTTCCGATCTTCGATGTCACGCTCGCTGTATCCGATGAAATTCTCGTCGGTAACGACCACCAGCGGATGGCGTCTCAGACTGTCCATGTCCTCAAGAATGGTGTCGTGTGGAATCATCCGGTGTTTGCGGTTTTTGTACACCGTCAGGTAGCAGAACGAACAGGAATAAGGACATCCCCGCGAAGTCATCAGTGTCGGATAGCTGTAGTTGGGATGGATCAGATCGCGTCGAGGGGTTCCCAAATGCTCCAGGGAGACATCCATACGGCCGAAGTAGGTCGGTTGCGTTTTCCCTTGCTCGAAGTCTTGCAGGAATTGTTTCCAGGGTGCCTCGCCTTCGCCGACGATCACCGCATCGAAGTGTTCCAGGGCTTCATTCGGCAGGGCTGAGACATGGGCCCCTCCGCCCACACAGGTAATGCCTCTTTCCCTGAGTGAATCGGCGTGGGCATACGCCCGCGTGATCCCTGAGGTGATGGGGGAGAAGGCCACCAAGTCGGCATCCGCGGTGTGGGGATCGAAGTCTTCGCCCACATACTCATCGTACAAGCTTATCTGGTAATGCTTCGGGGTATGTCGCGCCAGATAGCCCAAGGCCAGTGGGCCGTAGAGCAAGCTGGCACTGTGGGTTTCCTTGTTCCATGACGGATAAACCATCGCAATTTTCGTCAAGCTCCCTCCAAGAACTGATCATGTCCCTTGCCGAACACGCACCCCATTAACGCCAGTCAATCAAGCTGGGATGAACCCCGTTGGGGCGCTAGTAGAAGTCCAGGATGGCCGATGGGAGCGTCGTGAGGTTTGGTCCGCTGCGAGGCGGCTCAGATTTTCTAGCAGTTCCGGCTACCGGTGGAGCAGTAGCTTGCGCTCGATCCGGTAGCGGCCGGCCAGGGCTGCGGCGATGGCTTCGGTCATCGGGATAAGATATGGAGATTCAGCCGAGCCGGCCTCTCAGGCCGGGACTTCCAACTCGATGCGACCGCGACTTCTCGCTCCTGGTACCGGTTCGGTGTAGAATTGCACGACTTCAGTCCCTTCGGAGGGGACATGACCTCACGGCACCCGCGCCAGGTGCGATTCCTCAATGCGGTAATCCAAAGCACTTCAACTGACCGCTGCCTGATAGAAGTCGAAATCCGGGGCACGGTCGACACCTATCGCGGACGCTGCGAAGGCGGATGCAGTGAACCGGAGCAACTACGCGCCGCCGCGCTCGCCACGATTCAGGCGATCACCGAGCTGGGCCACAAGGTCGAGCTGGAGGCTGTCGAGGCCGTAAACGTGCTGGGAGACTGGACTGTGGCGCTGCGAGTCATCGCTGAACACGAGGGGCAACGGCGGAAGTTGACCGGTTTCTGCCTCGCCGGGAATGACGTACTCAAGGCCACGGCGTTCGCGGTTTTGAACGCCACCAATCGCTTTCTGGATATCGGCTGAAATACGTCTCAATGCGTTCCGCTGACAGCTTTCCCCGCGGAAAGCGTGCTTCCGGCACGTACTGCGCTCCGAGATCCCCCTCGCTTCACTCAGAACAAGTTTGGCTATCCGCTCGGAACGCTCGGCCAGGATGAACCCTGACACGGCCCGCCTGAAGCTTCGAATCCTCGATCTCATTCTGAACCTTGACATCGATCGCCTGAAGCGTCAGATCGCCTGACTCAGCAAGCAGTTCCCCGCCAGTGCAGTGATCCACCTGAAGAATTCTGAAACTTTTCGCGATCGACTCTCGTATTGGAAAGATGTGCCCAAACGCGACTGGGAAAAGATGAGTCGCCTTATGTCGTGCGGCGTTGGACTGGACCGGGTCTCGCGACCCGGTTTCGGAAGCTCCCGCCTGGCCAGCCGGGGCTTCGGTAACCGCCGGTTCGAAACGGCGGAGGTCAATGTCGTCAACCTTTCACTCAACAAGGAGATAAGTATGGCACGGTTTCCAATCACCGAACCCGAAATCGACTGCGTTGGCACTGTCGCTGACCCAGGGTTTCGATCAGGCGCCGGAAGATTATCCCGCGCTTCCCGTGCCGACGGCGGAGCTGCAGGCTCTGCTGGACCAGTTCAACCAGGACGCGGCCCTCGCGCGCGACGCGGATGCGACCGCGCGGGAGCGGCATGTCGCGAAGGACGCGTCGCTCGGCAGGCTGACGCTGGCGATGAAGTCCGACATCCGGTATGCCGAAGTGGCGATGCGGAAGCAGCCGGAGAAGCTGAGCCGGATTGGCTGGGGTAGCCGGCGGGAAGCGTTGACGCTGGCGCCACCCGGCGAGGTGCGTGACATCCGGGTCAGGAAGGAGGGTGACACCTGGCTCGTGCTGGACTGGAAGCTGCCGGTGGATGGCGGCGGGATCGCCGCGTACAAGGTTCAGCGCCGCAAGCATGACAACGGCGCCTGGGAAGACGTGGCCACGTCGGTGGAGGTCGAGCTGCTGGTCAGCAACCAGTCGCGGGGAGTCGAGTTCGACTTCCGGGTGCTGGGCGTGAACAAGGCCGGCACGGGCGAGCCGAGTGCCACGGTGACGGTGGTGTTGTAAGGCTCGGCCGTATCAGGGTAGTGAGCTGTATCAGTTAGTACGGGGCTCCGCTCCGTGTGTGTCTCGGCCGCACGGGGCGGGAGTCTTGGGAGCAACGAGAATCGTGAGGTCTGATCGGCAGAGCGTCTTGTCTTTTAGAGTCCCGGGCTTCCGTCATGATGACTGGGACTCAATTGCGAAGCGGGTCTATTGGTACAGGTAGAGTAACGCAGCGGCTGCCAGGAGTTGCGCAACGATCTTGCGTTTGTCTTTGTCTTCGGACCACCCGACAATGTTCGCATGGCGTGGTGGGTCGTCATCCGGCTCGACCGCGAGTCCGTGCATGGAAACTTGAGCAGGTTGAATCTGAGCGTGGCCGTGGCAGGGTTTGCCACTTTCCGCAGCTACGGAAACGCCCAAGGTCTTCACGTCTGTCAAAGCGAGACCGTCGATTCGAAAGACCGAGGTCTTCAGGTCAGGGGGCGGGAGGAATGCCCGTTCAGTGACTTCGCCGTCGGGCCTCGCTTGGTTGGGCTTCCTGAAACGATTGCTCTCTAGGAGATACCGAGCCAGAGGCTCGTCCGATCGGACAAACTCGATGTGGGTCCTAATGGCTCCCATAAAGCCTGCGAAGGTTATCCATCACGGCGTTCGGAAGCTCATCGATGAAGAACTCGGTTCCATGAGTCCTTCCTGCGCCGAAAAGTCCCGCGTAGGCAACTTCGTATCCGGCACCGACACTCACAGAGAACACCTGTCGAGGACTCAGACGCCATTCGAAAGCGATCTCTCCATCAGGGTCGGCACCGATCTCCGGTACTGGAACGGTGCCGGGCAGTGCATCAAGGAACCGCTGCGCCCTCTCACAAGCGGCTAGGCTAACTGGAGCAGCACCGTAGCCGTCCCAGTTTCGAGTTGACGCCTGTTTAAAAACAGACGCCAAGGCTTCATCGGCCACAAACAGGCTTGTGACGGATCGATCGGAGAGCAAGCTGCCCCATTTCTCTTGGAGCACATCCGCTTCCCGGCTTACTCCGTAACTAACGGTCGGTGAACCGAGCGTAGTAGCGGGTGTCGGCGCTTGAATCGTGGTCATTCGTAGTTTTCCAAGATTTCTTCGGTGAGACTACTGAAGAATACCATGTTCTTGACGTCGTGCAATGTTTCCAAGGTCGGCGCGATTTCATCTGGCCGGAAACCACTCTCCTTACTCTTGAACGAGTCAATATCCAAGATCACGCTCAAAACACGTGGGTCGAGGTTTTGTTCCGAGGCCTGAACCAGGTTGGTCGTGACGTCACGCGCCGAGTCCTCGAGAACGGTCCGCAGTAGGAAGCTACTTATCTCCACAGGTAGATCGGGTGGAACGGACGGCCCGGCAGTGAGGTATCGGGCCGTGTTTTCGATCGGCAGGGGGAACTGCAACCGGTTGATGTAACGAAGCGCCACCCGGACGACCACTTCAGGTCGAGCCACCTCAGTGTATAGAGTCCACAGTGACAAAGCCTCAGGTCGAATTTCATCCCAACTCGTGTAGGGCTGAAGGCGGTTGTATGTGAAGCCGTCATTCCGAAATTGGACGATCGTCTTCGCATCCTGGGAACGGCAAAAGAACCCTTGGAGGCCCAAGTCCTGGACGTTTCCCCCCAGTTCCCTGGCCTTGCTTGCGGAAGCAATGCCAAATGGTCCGAAAGAAGCCCTCATTCCGCGCCGTTCTTCAACATTGGGAAACCGGTCTCGTAGACGGGCAATTGGCTCCCGGAGTCTCTCGGCTTGAAAGCCGGGCGCCGCCTTCACGCGGAAATCGACAATGGCCTCGGCTATTGGGGCGCGTGGAAGGTGTCGAACGCGTGCCATTGGTCGCTGATGGCCCTCGGGATGGTGGAGTGTCAGACCGCCGATCTGGGCTACGGCAGGGAAGGTACACCTTCCCTACGGGGTCGGGAGGCCACGGAATGGACCAAGGAAGTGCGTCCCGGCGATTACGACAATAGGTTGCTGCCGAGACAGATGCGACCGGAGGGACTCGATTGCGAAGCACACGCGAGTGGGGTGGCTGGGTGGAGTGGGCGTGCACCCCCACGGGTTACCCCACAGGATCCTAAGCCCTGCGCGTCTACCAGTTCCGCCACGGTCGCGTGGACTTCAAAAGTAAATCGTAAGCCTTTCCACAGACAGTTTTCCCTGCTTGCCCCCGCGTAGAAGGGGGCTATCGTCATTGGGTCGTCTCGCGCCGTCAAAGGCTGCGGGATGAACGAATCTTGCGACACGAGAAAATATCCCGCGACAGCGAGCCGTTAATGACGACCTCATTCCGGATCAATTCCTGGCGAGCGCTGGGCTCGTTGCTCGGCCTGGCCCTACCCGTGGTCGCTCCCGCTTCAGGCGCGACGTGGGTCGATGGGTATGCGACTTCGCAACAGCAGGCCGAGTCCCTCTTCACCCTCCGCGAAGAGATGATCCCGATGCGCGACGGGGTGCGTCTCTACACCCGGATCCTGACGCCGAAGACATCAACCGCGCCGCTGCCCTTCATGTTCATCCGCACGCCGTACGGCATCGGCAACTCGGGCTCGGCCTCAACGGCGCGCGGCTACGGATTCCTAGCCAGGGACGGTTACATCTTCGTCTACCAGGACATCCGGGGAAAATTCAAATCCGAAGGCGAGTTCGTGATGCAGCGCCCGCCGCGCCTCGACCGCAATGACCCGAAGGCGGTGGATGAGAGCACCGACGCCTACGATACGATCGACTGGCTCTTGAAGAACGTTCCCAACAATAACGGCCGAGTCGGGATGACCGGCGTGTCCTATCCCGGCTGGCTCACCGCCATGGCGATGCTCGACCCGCATCCCGCGCTCAAGGCCGCCTCACCCCAGGCCTCTCCCGCCGACATGTGGATGGGCGACGACTTCCACCACCAGGGAGCCTTCCGGCTGAGCTACGGGTTCGAGTACGCCACCATGATGGAATCGGGGAAAGACGTGGAGCAGTTCCAGTTCGACACCTACGACACCTACCAGTGGTATCTCCAGCTCGGTTCTCTCGCCAACGTGAACAAGAAGATCCTCCAGGGGAAAATCCCGACCTGGAACGATTTCTCCCAGCATCCGAACTACGACGCCTTCTGGCAGCGCCAGGCGATGAAGCAATACCTGACCCGGGTGACCGTGCCGACGCTGAACGTGGCCGGCTGGTGGGACCAGGAAGATTTCTACGGGCCGGTCAGGATCTACGCCGAACTGGAGCCGCACGACCGCGACAACCTGAACTTCCTCGTGGTCGGGCCGTGGAACCATGGCGGGTGGATGCGCGGGGAAGGAAAGTCCCTGGGGAACATCCAGTTCGAACAGCCCACCGGGCAGTTCTTCCGCGATTCACTCATGGCACCCTTCTTCGCGTACTACCTGCGCGACAAGGGCCCATTCCACATCGCGGAGGCCACCGTATTCCAGGCTGGGGATAACCGGTGGCGCACCTTCGATAGCTGGCCGCCCCAGACCGGCATGAGGCATCGCAATCTCTACTTCCGTGAAAACGGATCGCTCTCGTGGGATCCGCCCGTCTCGCCGACCCGCCGACCCGCCGACCCGCCGGCCCAGCAGTTCGACGCGATCGTCTCCGACCCCGCGCATCCGGTCCCCTATCGCCAGCGTCCCATCCAGCCGACCTACGATGCGCGCGGCTCCGGGTGGTCCGTCTGGTTGACCGAGGACCAGCGTTTCGTGGACGGGCGCCCCGACGTGCTCACCTACCGGACGGACGTGCTGGAGCAGGATCTGACGATAGGCGGAGACATCACGGTGCCGCTCCGTGCGACCACCTCAGGCAGCGACGCCGACTGGATTGTGAAGCTGATCGATGTCTATCCCGAGTCGGGGATGCCTGAGGCGAAGATGAACGGCTACCAGCTCATGGTGGCCAACGACGTCCTGCGCGGCCGCTACTATCAGGGCTTCGAGAAGCCGGCGCCGATCGTTCCCAACAAGGTCACGACCTTCAGCGTGGACCTGCACACCCAGAGCTACACCTTCCGCAAGGGCCACCGGGTGATGGTGCAGGTGCAGAGCACCTGGTTTCCCATCATCGACCGCAATCCGCAGACCTTCGTGCCGAACATCTTTGAAGCCAAGGAGAGTGATTTCCGAAAGGCCGAGCACCGGGTGTATCGCTCACCGGCAAACGCGTCGCACATCGTGCTGCCGGTGGTGGAGCCGATGCTGCCCTAGAAATCGCGCTTCAGGATCCGCCGCGGCGCTGGGCACGGATGTCGTCCAGCGCCGTGACGAACCGCTCGACGTCTTCCCGGTTGTTGTAGAAATGGGGAGATACCCGAAGGCCTCGGCCCCGCGCCGAGACCAGCACGCGCCGCTCCTTGAGCTTCGCCGCCACCGCTGGCGCGTCGCTCACCTCCACCATCGTGATGGCGGAGCGGTGCTCCTTGCCGCGCGGGGAGAACACGGGGATGCCATGGGCATCGAGCGCCCCATGAAGGATTTCAGTCAGCTCGTGGGCCCGCGCCTCGATCGCCGGCGGACCGATCTCCTGCAACAGGCGCAGTGAGCCGCCTAGGGCAAAGATTCCGGCGAAGAGTGGATGCCCCAGCTCGAGCCCGCTCGCATGTCTGGTCAGGATGAGGCGATCGCTGATCAGATCGTACGGCACTTCGGCGCTGCGCCAGCCCACCGCCGGAAGCGGCCGCGACTCGAGAATCTTGCGGCTGACGTAGAGCGCCGAGATGCCGTACCCGGCCAGGAGCCACTTGTAGCCGCTGAAGGCGAGCACCGCGATGTGTTGGGATTGGACGTCCAGCTTGAAGACTCCCGCCGCCTGGGTCGCATCGACGATGAGCGACAGTCCACGCTC
Organism: Gemmatimonadota bacterium; assembly: GCA_016209985.1. GTDB lineage: Bacteria > Gemmatimonadota > Gemmatimonadetes > Gemmatimonadales > GWC2-71-9 > SHZT01. The sequence continues at coordinate 14,513 of JACQVB010000277.1, forward strand.
GGCGCAGAGTGCGCCGAGTCGCTCGAGATCGTGGCGGAAACCGGAACGGAACTGGACGTAGCCCACCGCGACGTATCGCGTGTCCGGCCCGATGGCCTCAGCGATTCGCTCCACCGGGACGACGCCGTCGGCCTCCGCCTCCACGAAACGCACCGGGAACCCGCGATTGATCCAGGGGAGCGTCACCGAGGGGAAATCGTCTCGAAGCAGCACCACCTCACCCGGGGGTAGCATCTGGATGGCCAGGTTGAGGCCGAGCGAGGTGTTGGCGACGAAGGCGATCTCTTCCGGTCTAGCGTTGACGAACCTCGCCGCCGCGGTACGGGTGGCCTCCATCCGCGCCAGCCAGTCGTCCCATCTGGTGTCGCCCGCGGCCTGGGCTTCTACGTAATACTGCCTGGCCGCGTCGGCGGCGTATTGGCACACCGGTCCGCCGGCCGCGGTGTTGAGGTAAGTCCAGTTGAGCGCCGGCGGAAACCGCTGGCGAATCTCATCCCAATTCGGCACCGTCACCTCAGCAGGCGCGGCCTTCAACGTGACTGCTCCATCGCCTCCGGAGGCCGGCTCAATCGTTCAGGTCCGGATCCCGCATCAACGCGTCCAGCTTCTCGACTTCAACCTTCGCGCCGAGCCGATGGAACATGGCGCGGGCCGCCCGGGCGGCCTTCTTCGCCGCCGGGACTTCGCCCTCGCGGGCCAGCAGCTCCGCGAGATCGCGCTGGGCGATTGCGACCAGCAGCGGCCGCTGTTGCTCGGTCGCGTGATCGATGACGTCGCGGAACAGCTCGCGGGCCTCTTCCGTCTTCCCCATCATCCCCAGCGCCGCGGCCAGGATCCGCAGATCCTCCGTCTCGCGAACGGAGTCCTTGAGCTCACGGTGGACCGCCAGCGCGCGCCTGGTCTCGCCGATGGCGAGCTCGGCCTCACCCCGCGCCATCCGGATCTCCGCGCGGCCCGCGATCGCCTGGGCCTTGAACCGCTCGTTGCCCAGCCGCTCGGCCTCGCGGACCGCCGCATCGGCTGCCTTCATCGCGTTATCCAGATGCCCCTGCTCGCGGTAGGTGATCCCCAGATTGTGCTGCGACTCGGCGACGCCATAGTCGTAGCTGGCCTTCTGGTACGCGGCGATGGCGCGAGTGTACGCTCCGACCGCGCGTCCGTAGTCCCCCTGCATGTTCGCGATGATGCCGAGGTTGTTGGCGCAGCGGCCGACGGTGATCATGTCGTTGTCCTGCATCGCCTCTTCCTGCGCCCGCGTGAAGAAATGCGAGGCCTCGTTGATGCCACCCCGCTCCAGGGCGATGGCGCCGCAAACGTTGAGCGCCCGAACTTCCAGGGTCCGGTCTCCCACCACTCGCGCCCGCGACAACGCCACCATAGCCCACTGCTGGCCCAGATCCAATCGCCCGAGCCGGGTATGCCCGATGCCGCAGAGCAGGGCCAGCATGGGGGACTGCTCGAGCTCCTCCTGCGAGCGCCCTTCCAGATATCCCAGCAGTTCGGCGTAGCGCCCCGCATCGGCCAGTGCCTGCGCCTCATGGAGCGGTTCCAGCGAGCGGCGAAGCTCGGCCGCGAAATCGTCGTCCCACCCCTGGCTGGCCAAGGTGCGGATTTCGCCTTGGGCACCCAGCCGGGTGAAGATGGCTTTCGCCGTCCGCGCGGCCGCCTGGGCTTCGACGGTTCGCCCGGTCCGGCGCAGGGCCAGGGCCAGGTCCCGGGTTGCCTGCCCCAGAGCGAGAGGCCGTCCCCAGGTCTCGAGCGCCGCGATAACCTCGCGCAGTGCCTTCTCGGCGGCGGCCGTTTGACCCTCGCTCATCAGTACCGATGCCTCGACGCGCCGATCCTCGGCTTCTCCGACGGGATCGGGCAGGCGGCGGCGGACCTCCCGAATCTGGTCCAGATCGGCACGCGCGAGATCCAGCGCGCCGCGACTCAGCTGGATCTCCGCCCGTCCCCGGACTGCCATCGCCCAGAGCGTGCGATCCCCCGCGGCCTCGGCTTCCGCGACGGCTCGGTCAGCCTCCTCCAGCGCACGGTCGAGCGCTGCCTGCTCGCGAAATGTGATCCCCAGATTGTGGTGACACTCGGCGACCCCGTGCCGCAAACCGGCCTCGCCGAAAGCAGCGAGGGCGATCTGCCAGGACCCCATCGCCTCCGCGTGCCGGCCCCGCAGATTGCTGATGATTCCCAGATTGTTGGAGCAGCGGCCGGTGGTGGCGAGATCGCCGTCCTGACTGGCGCCCATCATGGCCTGCGTGAAGTGGTCCGCGGCCTGGTCGATCCGCCCGGTCACCAACGCGAGGGCGCCCTGCGCATTGAGTGCGTGACGCTCCACCGTGTGCTCGTGCCGCTTGCGTGCCTGGTCCAGCGCCCGATCCAGCCACCGCAGCCCCTCATCGTGGCGTCCCAGCCGCGCCTGCGCCGTCCCGTACAGCAAGGCGAGACTCGCCGACTCTTCCAGCTCGCTCTGCTCCCGCGCGCCGAGATACTCTACGACCTCGGCGTGGTGTCCCGCTTCCGCGAGCTGCTGGGCCTTCTGGACTACGAGTGACGAGGTATGCATCGTGTGTTTCCTCCCCTTGCCGTGACGCGAATGATCAGTGCACTGGTGTGGGTCGGTACGGACTAGGCCTTGAGTGGGGGCTCTGAGAATCTCATCACCTCAAACCACTACCCTGAAGGGAAATCGACCCCCGCGCGATGGCCAGTGACCGGTTGAGGCGGGTCGTTGACTACGCTGCTCGTTGCGAGCGTGCACTATCGGCGACGTCGTCCGTACGCTCCCCCTCTCGTGATAACCCGGGGAGCGCCTGGAGGAACGCTTCAAAGACCGGCGTGGACCACGCGCTGCGTATCTTGGTCATCTCGGCGAGCGCTCGGGCTAGTGTCAGCGCGGGGTGGTACGGCCGAATGCTCGTCAGCGCATCGTAGACATCCACGATCCCCACGATCTGCGCGGAGAGTGGGATCTCGTCGCCCTGGAGCCGGTCGGGGTAGCCTCCCCCGTCGTACCGCTCGTGGTGCCAGCGGATGATGGGCTTGAGGTCCCAGGGGAACTCCACGCCGGCGAGCAACTCGATGCCCCATACCGGGTGCTGCCGCACTAGCGCGAGCTCCTCACGGCTAAGCGCTCCGGGCTTGTTGAGGGTCTCGAGCGGGACCTTGACCTTGCCGACGTCGTGCAGGTAGGCGCCGAGGCGGATCGTGGTCTGCTCCTGGTCGTCGAGGCCCAACGCCGCCGCCACGGCTACCGCGTTTTGCGCCACGCGCTCACAGTGCCCGAAGGTGTACGTGTCGCTCGATTCGATCGACTGGCCCCATTCGCGCACCACGGCCAGGTACGTGCCCTCGAGCTCCGCGACCTTCCCGCCTACGTGGACCAGCTCCCGCCGGGCGTCCAGCCGGCGGAAGAGCCGGTGCGCGGTGTTGAGCAGCGTGAGCGCCTCCTGGTTCCGCCCCACCGCCTGACAGAGCAGCGCGAGCTCCCGGGAAGCCTCCGCCTCGTTCAGCACCGAACCCGCGGCGACCGCCAGCTCCACGGCCGAACGCAGCCGCGCCTCGGCGAGCACCAGATGGCCCGTCTCGCGGCACACGACGCCGATCACGCGATAGGCGCCGGCCTGTTCAGCCCGCACGCCCAGCTGATCGAAGATGGCGAGCGCGGCCTCGGCGCTCCGGCGCGCGTCCTCGAACCACTGGCGTGCCACGTGCACCTCGGCGTGGTTCACCAGACACAGGGCCTGGAGATAGATGTCGCCCGTCCGCTCGGCGATCTCACGGCTCTGCGTGAAATACCGGTCCGCCTCATCCCACAGCTCGCGGTCCGCGCTCACCATCCCGAGGTTGTGGTAGGCGATGGCGCATCCGTGCTCGCTCCCGGCGTCACGGTACGCCTGGAGCGATTGCTGGTATCGGGTCAGGGCCTCGTCCAGGTCGCCCCGAATGTTCGCGAGGATCCCCAGGTTCTGTTCCACTCGCGCGCGCAACTCTCGGCTGTGGCCACCGGGCTCCAGCGCCTGGAGGAAGAATCTCCGGGCTTCCTCAAGGGAGCCCGTCATCAGCTCCAGCCCGCCCATGGTGTTCAGTGCTTCTGCGGCGAGCAGGTCGTCGCCCATCTCCCGGGCCACTTCATAGCTCCTGCGGCACAGTTCGCGCGCCTTGGCGCAGTCGTCCCGCTGATTCCGGACCACCGCGAGGCGCCGCAGCGCTTCGGCCAGCACCGTGTTCTCCCCACTCTTCTCCGCCGCCGCGACCGCGGACTGGTAGCCCTCGATGGCCTCGGGGATGCATCCGGCACGCTCCCGGCCGCGGGCGTCGTGGAGCAGGTCCGCAGCCGGGCGAGCCGGGCCCAGGTGCAGGGGACCGGAGGGACGGGCGAGCGTGGTCACGCGAGTCGGTCTCCCCAGCTCGCGACTACCGCGACCGCAGCGACGTGCAGTGCCGGAAACGGGAGACGGCCGGGCCTCATGGACGTGGAACCCCCGAACGGAGCCGAATGCTCCGACAAGGTTGTGGTCCTACCAGGAGACCGCGTAGTCCGAGAGATCCGCGTACTCCGAGAAGACCGCGTACTCCGAGAAGTGCTGCAACGCACTGGTGAGGGTTTTGTCCGCCACCGACTGCATCGCCGGGATCTTGGCCCACGCGCTCTCCGCGCCCTCGCGATACCACATCCCCAGCAGCAGCTGCTCGATGACGGCATCGAAGCCGTCCACCACGCCGTCGCCGTTCAAGTCGCCGTGGGCACCGCCATAGGAGATCTGCAGCTCAGCCGGATCGCCGAACAGCAAGCCGGTCGGCTCGAGCGACACCTTGATCGCCTGCGGGTCGACCGTCACCGTGATGAGCACCGAGTCGCCCGGCACGAGATCGCCGTGACCCGGCACGTACACCGGGTCGGCGATGGTCAGCCGCAAGAAGGAGGAGCTGCTGTCCCCGTTGGAGCTCTGATAATTGATCTGTACGGAACGCTGCTCTCCGCGCACCGCCCAGAACGACGCCGTGTTCTGATCGAGACTCAGCTCCTGGGGCCCAGCGAGCATGACCCCGTCCCCGGGAGGGGGAATGACGCCACCCCGGAGAGAGCCAATGGCGCTAAACCTCGGCGGCGTGTTCCCGGCCCACCGGAGCAGGTGCGGGGTGGTCAGCCGCGGCTCTCCCGCAGAACGCACGCCGACGCTGTCGGAGCACGCCGCGGCAAACAGTGCGAGGGCGAGCGGGATCAGATAACGGCGAGCGGACACACGATTCTCCCGGTTCATGTGAGTCTTAAAAGGCAATGGCGTAGTTCGAGAAATGCGGTACCTGCCCGACCACGAATTGATTCGCTTCACTCCACGCATTCTTCTTGACTTTGGACCACGTTTGCAGGTACTCCAGGATGCCCTTTGAATCGTCGACCTGGGCGACCCGGAGCGTATCGGCCGTCGGCACCCCGCAGTCCTTGTAGTTCGTATAGAGGACCGCGCCCGCGCTCAATCCGTAGGAGAGGTCCAGGGGGCTGGGGGGAAAGAGGAGTCCATCGGGCTGGAAGCGAACCCATCTCACCGTGTCCGCTGGCGCCACGGCGGTGATGCGCACCGTGTCGCCGAGCACCCCCGAATCGACCCAGAAAATGTGGTTGCCTACTTGCAGTGTATCTCCGCTGGGCCCGATCACCTTGGTTACGGAGTCGTAGGTTTGCGAACACTTGACCAGGCCGGACCTTTTGTCTGACGACGAGGTTGACGTCGAGGTCAGTTTCCCCACTCTCCGGAACGCGGGGGTCTGGAGGTCGACGCTGGTCGGCGCAGGGCCGCCGCAGCTCAAGGTTGCTGCTGTCGCGCTGGCAAACACCGCGAAGGGGATCAGGCAACGGCGGAGGGACATGTGATGCTCCGAGTGCAGAATGGCATCAAGACGACCGGCCTTCGGCGCCTCGGCAGAGCAGGAAGCGTTCCAACGTCCGCGCTTCGACCTAAACGTCCGACCTTCGGCCTAACTGTAGGCTCTGTCAGGACTTTGTGATTCGGGGCCCCGAAAAGGGTGCGCCGGCTGGAGGGTCGTTTTGCACCTGGGGTGGGTCGGTACGACCTCGCGCCCGTTCTCACTCTTGGCGGTCGGAGATCCTCGTTGCTCGCCGCCAGAATACGCACATCGACCGTCCGCGACTCCTCCTTGAGAAAAGCCGAAAGCGGGAGCACATTGCCCCGTGCTGTCTGTTTACCCGCGGAGGAACCTTGCTTCGGAGAGTACGCGCATTTCGCACACTGCTCGGCTTGACATTCCTGCTCGCTGCGGCGCCGGCTCAGGGGCAGACTCCGACGACGCTGGTACGCTTCCTTCGCGAAGGTATCGGTCTCGATGCGGGGCAGCTCGCGAGCGTGGAGAAGGGCCAGCCCGTGGTCAAGGTGCTGGACACGAAGGTCAAGGAAGACGTCGCCGTCTTCGGGATCATCGCCATCAAGGCGTCCCGCGAGGCCTACGTTTCGCGGATCAAGGATTTCCGAAACTCGCTCCGCACGCCCTCGCGCACGGCCTTCGGGATCTTCGGCAATCCGGCGACACCAGCCGACGTGCAGGCGGTGGTCATCGACAGCCAGGATGTGGCCGACTTGCCGCGCTGCAAGTCGGGCGAGTGCAAGCTCAAGCTGCCGGCAGTGGTGATGGACGAGGTGCGGCAGAACGTCAATTTCAACGGGCCGGATGCGCGGGCCCAGACCAACGCCTACGCACGGCGGCGCTTGCTCGAGTACCTGGCCGATTATCGCGCTCGCGGTGACGCCGCGATGGTGGTCTACGACGACCGTGGCAACACCCGCTCCAGCGAGGCCTTCGCCAGCCTGCTGGCCCAGTCACCCTACGTCTTTCAGTACGTGCCGTCGCTGCACCATTACCTGGCGAGCTATCCCAAGGGAAAGCTGGAGGGCGTGTCCGATGTGATGTACTGGTCGGTGGACTCGATGTCGAGCCTGCGGCCGATCCTCAACGTGAATCACCTGACCATCTATTCGCCGCCCGAGCTGCCCGGGACCACCCTGCTCGCGGCAAAGCAGATTTTCGCCAACCACTATTTTGAAGCCTTGTTCGACCTCACCACCGTGATCGACCGGCCCATGTCTCCCGGCCCGCCGGGGACCTACCTGGTGGTCATCCGGCGGTTCCGGTTCGACCGCATGCCGAGCATCGGGATGATCAATCTCAAGGGCAAGGTCGCCGGCAAGCTCAAGGATCAGATGGTCGCGGACCTGCAGAACGAAAAACGGAAATCGGAGAGTTGACGCCATGCCGTTGATACCATTCGAAAAGCTCCCTGACGACGCGAGACTCTGGGTTTTCCCTTGTTCTCGCCGCCTCAGCGAATCGGAGGTCGCCAAAGTTCTGGAGCCGGCCGATCGGTTCCTCTCTGGTTGGGCCGCCCACGGCGTGCCGCTGGCCGCGGCGCGCGACTGGCGGTTCAACCAGTTTCTGTTCGTGGGAGTGGATGAGGCCGCGGCGGGTACCTCGGGATGTTCCATCGACGCGCTGGTAAGAGCGGTTGGGGCGCTGGAGCCTCAGCTCGGCGCCACGCTCACCGCCAACAGTCCGGTCTGGTTCCGCGGGGCGGACGGGGCCGTCCGGTGCGTCACCCGCGACGAATTCCAGAAACTGGCGGACCAGGGCACGGTCGAGCCCGACACGCTCGTGTTCGACAACACCATCCAGACCGTGGGCGCGTTGCGCGACGACCGCTGGGAGACTCCCGCCAAACGCGCCTGGCACGGGAGCGTGTTTTTCGCGGCGGTGGGGCGAGGTGTCAGGTGATAGGTGCCAGGTGTTAGGTGCCAGGGCTTTAAGTCAAGTCCCTGACACCTGAAACCTGACACCTGACACCTGATCTATCGAATCAAATACCAGCTCGTCTGATACGGCCTGAAGTACTCGTATCCGTGCTCCGTCAGATGCGCGTCGTCTTCCATCGGGATCAGCAGCGAGTCGCCGTTCCATTCCGACAGCGCGGTCTTGGCGCTGAACTCCACCGAGCGCCAGTTGCCCGCCCGGAGCTGGCTCTGGCGCTCGGGGCGCGGCCCGGGGATGCCGTTGCGGGCATCAATGCTCGACCCCAGCGCGTGGCCCTGATGGCCGATCGGGTGCGAATACAATGAAGGAACGAACGCCGCGCCCTTGAGCTTGGCCACGATGGCGCTCGCGGCTTCCCACCCGGTCATGCCGGCCCGCGGCTCCGACGCGAACAGTTCGTGCACCCGGTTGGCGTTCTTGAGCGCCAGCTTCATGCCGGGCGAGGCGTCGGTTTCCCCGTCGCGCAGGATGTAGGCGACCTTCTGCCAGTCGCTGGCGAATCCCAGATAATCGAATCCGCAGTCCAGATGGATGATGTCGCCGCGCTGGAAGGTGAGCGTGTCGGGCGCGGGATGGATGTAGGGAATCGCCCTGCCGGCGGCCGAATCGAATCGCTGGACCGCCGTGTGGATCTCGAACCAGGGCTTGGCCCCCACGCCGAGCGATGCAATCTGCTGGTCGAAGAACCATTTGATGTCCGCCGTCTTGGTGACGCCCGGCGTCACCACTTCGTTGGACAGCGCCCGCTGCGCGATGATGTCGGTGGCGAGCACCAGCGCCCGGTAGTACTCCAGCTCGTCCGGCAGGCGGGTATCGAAGTAGTCCTCGACCAGCTCGCGGGCGGGAACGAAGCGGCGCTCGGCGTCTGCGCCGAGCGTGCGCACCAGGAACTGGTAGTCATCGTGGGTCAGCCCCGACTCCTGCCCGCGCCTGCTGTCCATGTTGAGGCCGATGGTACGCGGCCGGTACTGCTGGTAGAGGAGACGCAAGCCGGTGCCTACGTCCTGAAGGCCCTGCTCATTGCGCGGCACCGGCAGAGGTTCGAAGATGTGGGCGTAGTCCATCTTGGGCCGGCGCCAGCTCGAGTAGCGTTTGAGGCCGTCGGCGCCGGCGTCCACGAAGACGTGGACCAGAAAAGCATCCGTGTAGTTCTGGTCCGGCGCGATGTACGCGGTGACCGGGTCCGGATGAAACTCGTGATTGGTCACCATCCACATTGCAATGCCATGCTTCCGCATCATTGGAAGGAGCTGGCGATGCTTCTCCTCCAGCCACTTGAGCCGCAGATCGTACTGTTCCCGGACGCCGAGGAGTTTGGGCAGTGGTGGAATGACTCGACCGTCGAACAGCGCGACCGAGCCGTCGCGGCGGTATTGCACATGGGGATTGGGAGAACGGACCGCGCTTTCGCCGGCGGCGCATCCGGTCACCATCAGGAGCAGCAACGCAGAACGTTTCATGCGATTTCGACCCTTCGGGGCGGGCGCACGAAAATACGACTCGCGGCGTAGGTGTCCAGCGGCCGCCCGCCGCGTCCTGAGAGGCACCCAGCACGCCGAGGCCGGACTCTCAGTCCGGGACTCTATTCTCGCGTTCCTTGTGGCCGGCGGAACCGTCGCGCATTTTGTCGCCGTCTTCTTCCGCCCTCCCACAACGCATGTGGCACAGGGGACCCTCGTTCTCGTGGCCCATGTACCATCCCTCGGAGACGGTGCTAGGACGGCGGTCCAGAGAAGAACTTCGGCCCCACGGCACTGCCTTCTCCAGCGCGGTAGTGTTGTTTCTGGCGCAGGTGATTGGCGTGAATCTCGACTGGCGCAGCCAAGTAGTAGTGATCGTGATGTCGGTCCTCACCGCAATGGCGGGGGGAAATTCCGTTCGGTGCGATCCCGATGCTGGTGGACGTGCTCGGCCTGTTGGGTCTCCCCCGGGAGGGAATTGCGCTCATCCTGGGTGTGGATCAGCTCATGGGTATGGCCCGCACGGTACCGAACGTGGTAGACGATCTCGTCGCAGCGCTCTACCTGACTCGGAAAGAGGGGCTCCGGATTTCTCCGGCGGCGCGGCTGATGGAGTAACCAGGCCTTCAGCCCGCAGTCCTCTTACGAAGCGGAAAAGAGGGCCGTATGTTCTAGCCTCTTCTTCCTTCCTCGGAGGTGTGGCGCGTGGTTCCGCCCGAGTCCAGCTCCAGGGAACTGAGGGAACTGGTGGATACCGAGTGCGAAGACCTGGATCGCGCACGGATGGCCAGGATCCGCGAGGGAGATCCTGCGGCACTCGAC
>JACQVB010000288.1 GCA_016209985.1 Gemmatimonadota bacterium
CGTGGCGATCCTGGCCCTGGGCCTCGGGAAGACGATCGTGGACGGGGGCCTGGTGTGGAGCTATTCGCCCGCCTGGCCCCGCGCGGCCCCGCCGTTTGCCTCCCCTCGTGACATGCTGGATCACACGCAGACGGAGTTCTGGGCGGTGAACATGGGCAAGCCGCCGGCCTACGATCCCATTCGAGAAACCGAATACCTCCTCCAGGCCGGGCTGCCGGACGCCGAGCGCGACGGCACACTGCGGTGCCTGGCATCCACCTACGACGCGGACGCGGACCGGCTCACGCCCGGCATCGCCCGCCCGGGCCCAAGGATCGTGACGTTTGCCCCGCTGCTGGTTCACGAAGTGGCCCCGCTCAACGCCGTGGTGCGGCGGCTGCTGGCGGACAGCGAGCATGCTCTGGGCGACAAGGTGGAGATCGAGTTCGCGGTGACCTTCGGAGGCGACGGCGCGTTCCCCATCCGGTTCGGCTTTCTGCAGGTGCGGCCCTTGGTCGTTTCCCACGAGTTGGTCGCCGTCGAGCCCGCGGATCTTCGGGCCGACGGGCTGGTGCTGGCGTCTCGCAACGTCATGGGGAACGGTGTGGTGGGCGGGCTCAGGGACATCGTGTACGCGCGGCCTGAGGGGTTCGAGCCCCGGCTCAGCCGGCGCGTCGGGGCGGAGATCGCGGCCCGGAACGACGCCCTGCTCGCCGAGGGCCGGCCCTTCCTGCTGATCGGGTTCGGCCGCTGGGGCAGCGCCGATCCGTCGCTGGGCATTCCCGTGGTGTGGGGGCAGATCTGCGGGGCCAAGGTCATCGTCGAGGCGACGCTGCCGGCCATGAACGTGGACCCGAGCCAGGGCTCGCATTTCTTCCACAACATGTCGAGCTTCCAGGTGAGCTATTTCTGCGTCCGCCACGACGGGGACGAGCGGCTCGACTGGGCTTGGCTGGCGCGGCAGCGGGCGGTGACTGAAACCGACCTGGTGCGACATGTCCGGCTCGACGCGCCCCTTCTCGTCAAGGTGGACGGGCGCACCGGATGCGGTGTCGTGCGTGCAACCGCGGCGCAGGGCGATTGACATGAGCCATCCGCACCAGCCCATCGACCGGATCCTGGAAGCGCTCCAGGAGCGTGCCAAAGAGCTCAACTGCCTGTATCAGGTGGATGAGCGCCTCAACCAGCCGGACACCTCGCCCGACGAGATTTTCCGCGGCATCATCCAGGTCATTCCGCCCGGGTATCAGTACCCCAATGTGTGTCAGGCGCGTCTGGTAGTGGAAGACACCGTCTACCAGCCGCCGGGCTTTCAGGAAACGCCCTGGGTGCAGACGGCCGGCATTGTGGTCCAGGGGGCGGTGCTGGGGCGGGTCGAGGTCTACTACACCGAGCCGATGCCCCGGTCCGACGAGGGCCCGTTCCTCAAGGAGGAGCGGAAGCTGATCGACACGATCGCCGAGCGGATCGGGCACTACCTCGCGCAACGCCGGCTCCAGGGCGCCATCCGGGAATGGCAGGCCGCGGCCCGGGAGGTCACCGTCGCGGAAGGGCGGGACTGGTGGGTCATCCTCGACTTCCTCCGTCATACCGACCAGCACCTGTTGATCCGCCTGGTGCGGAAGATGCTCAACCACCTGTGCTGGGACGGCATTCAGGAGGCGCATCAGGTCCTGCAACGGCTGGCGCCGCAGCTGGCGAGCGAGGAGGGGAGTCCGCTGGAGGACAACCGGCCGGTGGAGAAGAAGAGCCTGCAGGATTTGCTCGCCCTGACCGACGAGACCTTCCGCATTGCCGCCGCGCATCTCGATGAGGACGAGATCATCGGGCTGATGCAGAAGTGGATCAAGGACGACAAGTCGAGCTTCCTGCTGGAGGCCCTGGTGCGCCCGGCCACGGCCCTGACCGACCTCGCGGAGGCGATTCAGCGGTTCCGCTTGTCGGGGGTGGACGAGCGGGAGCTGACCCAGCCGGTGCAGACCGCGCTGCGGGTGGGGCTGGTGCGCCGGCTCCTCTCCGACGAGCCGGGATTCATCAACATCGCGAAGCGCTACGTCGAGGTAGCCGACTTCTACGATCTCACCCAGCGTATCATCTGCCCGGCCGGCGGCCAGGGGAGGTTGGGCGGGAAGAGCGCCGGGCTCATCCTGGCCGCCAAGATCGTGCAGGGCTCGCAGGAGTACGCCGACGTCCTCGCGGAGGTTCGGATGCCCCGCACCTGGTACGTCGCGTCGGACGGCGTGGTCGATTTCGTCCAGCACAACCACCTCGAGGACGTCTACGATCGCAAGTACCTGGAGCTGGATCAGATCCGGCGCGAGTACCCCCACATCGTGCAAGTCTTCAAGAATTCGCATTTCTCGCCGGAGATCGTGAAGAGTCTGGCCCAGGTGCTGGACGATGTGGCGGACCGGCCGCTCATCGTACGCAGCTCCAGCCTGCTCGAGGATCGCAATGGCGCGGCGTTCTCGGGTAAGTACAAGAGCCTGTTCCTGGCGAATATGGGGAGCAGGAAGGAACGCCTGGCCGCGCTCCAGGACGCGATCGCCGAGGTCTACGCCTCCATGTTCGCGCCCGACCCCATCGAGTACCGGGCGGAGCGCGGCCTGCTCGACCTGCACGAGGAGATGGGAATCATGATCCAGGAAGTGGTCGGCGCCCGGGTGGGCGACTATTTCCTGCCAGCGTTTTCGGGCGTGGCCTTCAGCACCAACGAGTTCCGCTGGTCGGCGCGGATCCGGCGGGAGGACGGCCTGCTGCGGCTGGTCCCGGGACTCGGGACCCGCGCGGTGGACCGACTGGGGGACGACTACCCCGTGCTGATATCGCCGGGGCAGCCCGGGCTCCGGGTCAACGTGTCGCCCGACGACGTGGTGCGGTATTCCCCAACCATGGTGGACGCGATCAACCTGCGGGCGCGCTCGTTCGAGTCGGTGGACCTGCGCCGGCTGCTCAAGGCGTCGGGCACCGAGTATCCGCAAATCGCCGACGTGGTCTCCATCGTGGAGGACGGCACGATCCGCCAGCGGCTGGCGCTGCAGGTCGACTTCGAGAAGGACGACCTGGTGGTGACGTTCGATGGGCTGGTGACGCGGACGCCCTTCGTCAGGCAGATGCGGGCGCTGCTCAGGCTGCTCCAGGACCGGCTGGGCGCCCCGGTGGACGTCGAGTTCGCGCACGATGGCAGCCGCCTCTATCTCCTCCAGTGCCGGCCCCAGAGCTACGCGGCGGAGAGCGTCCCAGCGGTCATTCCGGCGGACCTGCCGCGGGAGCGGGTGCTGTTCACCGCCAACCGCTACGTCTCGAACGGGTGGGTGCCGGACCTCACCCACATCGTCTACGTGGATCCGGCGGCCTACCGAAAGCTGGAGGACCTGGCTGCGCTGCGGGAAGTGGGACAGGTGGTGGGGAAGCTCAACAAACAGCTCCCCAAGCGCCGGTTCATCCTGATGGGACCGGGCCGCTGGGGCAGCCGGGGCGACATCAAGCTCGGTGTGAGCGTCACCTACTCGGAGATCAACAACACCGCCATGCTGGTCGAGATTGCCCGCAAGGAGGGCAACTACGTCCCGGACCTGTCTTTCGGAACGCACTTCTTTCAGGACCTGGTCGAAGCGTCCATCCGCTACCTGCCTCTCTACCCCGACGAACCCGACAACGTCTTCAACGAGGACTTCCTGCTCCACGCGCCCAACCTGCTGCCCGAGCTCCTTCCGGAGCACCGCCGGCTGGCCGGGACGGTGCGTGTGATCAATGTCGCGGAGGCCTCGGGGGGGCTAGTGCTCCGGGTGCTCATGAACGGCGACGAGGACCGCGCGGTGGGCTTCCTCTCCGCGTGATCACTCGACGGCAGCCTCCTGGCGGGGCCGTCCCGCCCTTCGCCTCCGGGGGTGCCCCTGGTGCGCGGTGGGACCGGTCTTCATACCTTCCCCCCTTGCCCATCGGCGAGTGTCGCAACCGTGGTCCCGGGCACCGAGGCTCCTGATGCCTCGAGCCGTCCGGCGGCGACCGGTGCCGGTCGCCGATGTTGCCCAGGGGAGTGGCACAGGAGCTCGAGTGTGATGGATGCAGTGGCTGCGCGGTCGACGGATTTCGGATTAGCGTGACTTCGCCCGGGGACGCCTACCAGGCCTTTCAGCGCCTGTCGCCGTTCCGGGTGCAGGACATCCTGCTGGTCTCCAGCCTCTACGACGCGTTCACGCTGCAAGAGGACGGGCGGCTCGACGAGCTCATCCTCAGCGAGTTCCTGGAGCTCTCGCTGCACCACACGCCGGGACTCACCCACGTCTCGAGCGGGGCCGAGGCGATTCGCCTGGCGCAGGTCGAGCGGCGCTTCAACCTGATCATCACCGCTCCGGATCCGGGCGACATGGACGCACCGGAGCTGGCACGCGAGCTGCGGCGCGCCGGTCTCGACGTGCCGGTGGTGGTGCTCGCGTTCGACAATAACGAGCGGAAGGAATTCGCCGGGCGCCAGGATCTGCTGGGCATCGAGCGCGTCTTCTTGTGGCAGGGGAACGCCCGCATCCTGGTGGCCATCGTGAAAGGAGTCGAGGACCGGCGGAACGCGGCGCACGACACCGCGCTGGTGGGAGTACCCGTCATCCTGGTGGTGGAGGATAACGTCCGCTACTACTCGTCCTTCCTGCCGACGATCTACACCGAGCTCATCACCCAGTCGCACCGGTTGATCAGCGAAGGCTTGAATGTCTCCCACAAGCTGGTGCGCACCCGGGCGCGGCCCAAGATCCTGCTGGCGACCACCTTTGAAGAAGCGTGGGCCCTGTTCGATCAGTACCGGCCCTACCTCCTCGGCCTCATCTCCGACATCGAGTTTCCCCGCGGCGGCACGTTGTCACGGGAGGCGGGCTTCGAGCTGGCGCGGATGGCCCGCGCCGCCGTGCCCGACCTGCCCATCCTGCTCCAATCCAGCCGAGCCGGATTTGCCGCCGGCGCGCAGACACTCGGCATCCCCTTCCTGCGGAAATATTCGGACACGTTGCTGTCCGACCTCCGCCGCTTCATGGTCGAGCAGTTTGCCTTCGGCGACTTCGTGTTCCGCACGCCGGACGGCGCCGAGGTCGGGCGGGCGGGCGACCTGAAGACCATGGAGCGGCTGCTGAGCACCATTCCCGCCGCGAGCCTCGCCTACCACGCCGAGCGGAACGACTTCTCGCGCTGGCTCACCAGCCGCACCGAGTTCGCCCTGGCGCACAAGCTGAGGCCCCGAAAGCTCGCCGACTTCGCGTCGCTGGAGCACCTGCGGCGCGACCTCATCGACTCCATTGCGGACCTCAGGCGGGAGCAGCGGGAGACCCTGATCGCCGATTTCGACCGCCACACCTTCGACGGTACCGGAAGCTTCTTCGCCCGTATCGGCGGTGGCTCGCTGGGCGGCAAGGCACGCGGATTGGCCTTCCTCCGCTACCTGCTCAAGTACCACCAAGCCGAGCACCGCTTCCCGGGGGTCCACATCGCGGTGCCGCCGGCGATCGTGATCGCCACCGACTGCTTCGACCAGTTCCTCGCCCGGAACGACCTGCTGGAGCTGGCACTGCAGGGGAGCGACGACGCCGAGATCCTGTGGCGTTTCCTGGCCGCGCCCCTGCCCAAAGCCGTGATGGCGGACCTGCGGCGCTTGCTGGAGCACGTTCGCTGGCCGCTGGCCGTACGCTCCTCCAGCCTGCTGGAGGACTCTCAGTACCTGCCGCTCACGGGCGTGTACCAGACGTACATGCTGTGCAACAACCATCCCAGCCTGAAGCAACGGCTGGCGCAACTGGAACAGGCGATCAAGCGGGTGTACGCGTCCACCTTCAGCCAACACGCCAAAGCCTATTTGCGGGCGACGCCCTACCGGCTGGAGGAGGAGAAGATGGCCGTGGTCCTTCAGAAGGTGGTGGGGGCCCGCCACGGCAACCGCTACTACCCCGACTTCTCCGGGGTCGCGCGGACCCACAACTTCTACCCAGTCCCCCCGCTGCGCGCGGAGGACGGGGTCGCCGCCGTCGCGCTAGGCTTGGGAAGGACGGTGGTGGACGGCGAGCGCTGCCTCGCCTTCTCCCCGCGGCACCCGCGCCAGATCCTCAACTTTTCGTCGGCGGAGGACATCCTCGCCAACTCGCAACGCGAGTTCTGGGCCCTCGAGCTGGAGCAGGCCCTGGAGCCGCTGGACCCGGAGCAGCGGATGCGGGAAACCCGCTTTCCGCTTAGCGTAGCGGAATCGGACGGCATGCTCACCGCCGTGGGATCGACCTACTCCGCCGAGGACCACACCGTACGCGACGGTCTGTCGCGCGGCGGCGTTCGGCTGGTCACGTTTGCGCCGGTGCTCAAGCACGGGGTCTTTCCGCTGGCCGAAATCCTCTCGCACCTGCTCGACCTCGGAAGCCAGGGCGTGAACCGCGAAGCGGAGATCGAGTTCGCGGTGCGCCTGGGTGGGCCCGGCGGGGATCCCGCCGAGTTCGGCTTCTTGCAGGTGCGGCCGCTGGTACTGATGCGACAGAGCGAAGCCGGCGCGCTGGCGGAGGTTCCCAACGAACAGTTAGTGTGCCGCAGCCCTCGGGTGCTCGGGAGCGGCGTCCTGACGGAGCTGCGCGACCTCGTGGTGGTGGATGTCCACCGTTTCGACCGGGCTCAGAGTCGCGCGGTGGCGCAGCAGGTGGCGCGCTGCAACGCCATGCTCCTGGCGGAGGAGCGGCGCTACGCGCTGATCGGCGTAGGGCGTTGGGGATCCGCCGATCCGTCGGTGGGCATCCCGGTCACCTGGGACGAGATCTCCGCCGCCCGAGTGATTGTGGAAGCAGGATTCCGCGACCTGCGCGTCACCCCGTCGCAGGGAAGTCATTTCTTCCAAAATCTCACGTTGTTCCAAGTCGGGTACTTCACGGTGAACGCCGCCGCCAACGAGGGGTTCGTGGACTGGGACTGGATCGCGTCACACCCGGCTCACTTCGAACTCCCGCTGGTACGCCATCTGCGGTTCGACCAGCCGCTCCTGGTCAAGATGGGTGGGAAGGGAGGGTGGGGCGTGATTTACAAGCCGGGGCGGAGCGATTAACCGCGACGGAGCGCCGAAGCCGCAAAAGGTCAGCCAGGCCGACTGACGCCCCGCCACTCGGCGGGGCGTTCTCGTTCATGCGGCTCGCTGTTCCCGTGCTTCTTCTACCTTCTACGCGACCTGCCTCCGGTCGCGACGGGCGTCCAGGCTGATCGGCCCCGCGCCCCAGTAGGCGACCAGCAGCGCGCCACCCAGCAGCGCCACGTTCTTCATGAACATCGCCATTTGCATCTGTGCCATCATCGGATCCTGCTCCACCCAGAATCGGTGCATCGAGAGCGTGACCGGAACCAGAAAGAGCACCAGCAGCCACGCGCCGATTCTGGCCCGGTAGCCAAGCAGAATGCTGAGTCCGCCCAGCACGGCGATGACCGCCGATGCGGGTACCACGAGGCCCGCCAGCGGCACGCCCTGTTGCGCGGCGTACCCGATAGCCTGCGCCGAGAAATGCGAAGCGGGAGTGGCCAGAAAGATGGCCACGAAAAGGGCGCGCCCGACCGGTACCAGATAGCGGGTCCAGTCGCGCCACGAGGTCTCACCAGAGTGATCGCGGGTGGCAGTCGAGCCTGCGGGAAGCCCGAAAGTTGCCGGGTTCGACGTCATAGGGTGCTCCAACGGTGAAGGTGATCAACAGTGTGCGTGTCCGCTATGCTGCGTATATGCATCATCCATATATGAACTATTCCGGCACAGCAAAACCGCGCGCTCATGACGCGAGCCGTCCCAGGGTTTGTGCCAACGCGGTCGCTTCGGCGCGGTTGAGTGCGCCGGCTACTTCGCGTTCCTGTGCCTCGATGATCCGGGTGGCGTCCTGATGTGCCTTCCGCCCGGCCCCGGTGAGCTCCGCGCGGCGAATGCGGCGGTCGCTCGGATCGGCCACCCGGCGGACCAGCCCATCCTCCTCCAGCCGATCCACCAGCTGTGTGATGTTAGACCGCACGCACCGGTTCTGTTCCGCCAGCTCGCTCAGCGGTATCGACTCCCTGGCCGCCGCCAGGGAGCGCAACAGCCCCGCCTTGGCCATCGACAGTCCGGCCGCCGCCAGGGCCGTCTCCAGCCGCGACTCCAGCTCGTGCGCGGCCTCGAGCACCTGCCAGAACACCGGCACAGCGCGCTCTAGCCCGGTGGCGGACCTCTGCGATTTGTTCATGCCTGTACTATACAGTGGTTATGGGAATCCGGTCAAGCGCGAAACCCGCTGTGGCCTGGGCGCCCCATCCGGCCCGTTGTCCCAGTCCTGGGCGCTCGACTGGTTGGGCATCCCCCACTGGTGCCCGTTCCAGCCGTCGAAGCCGTCCATCTTGAATGCCCAGAACCCGCTGTCTTCGTCACTCACCACGATGAGGCCGTCGGCATTCCGGACGTCGATCCCCCACACGCCCTCATACATGCTGTTGGAGCGACCGCCGGCCCGCTGTTCGGTGAAGCCCGCGATGCCAGTCCCGTGGAGGTACGGCCCGGGCCGGGTCACGTAGAAGGCGACCGAATATGGATTGGTGGGGTCCATGAAGTTGACCACGTGAAAAGCGTCGCTCTGCCCCGCGATGAAGATGTAGGGCCAGCGGACCTCGAAATTGTGCACCGCGCCCCGCCAGTCCGGCATCCACGCGCCGACCGGCCGGGAGATGGTCTTCACGGTTCCCTCGAGGCCGGGCTTCAAGTCGAATACCCGCGCCGGCGCGTACTGATACGTCGGCTCGGAGATGGTGAGCGCGTAGCGCCCGTCCGGCGACGGCGTAAAGGTGTGCCCTCGAGGAACCCCTGACGCTCCGGTGACCGAGGTCAGCAGCTTCGGCTCGGCCGGATTGGTGACATCGAACACGTAGTGGCCAAGGCCACCGGCGCCGTACATCCGATCCTGCTTGCTCGCCGGGTCGTACCCGACGTAGAAGTCGTGCCAGCCCCGCGCCATTTTCGTCTCCGGCACCTCGACCTTGTAGGCCGGATCGGTGGAACCGGCGGCGATGCGGTCGATGTCGTAGACGTAGGCGTACTTGTTCTGCGGCGCCGCGAACACCAGCGCCTGGCCGTTGGAGTGCTTGTAGGCGAAGGTCTCGTGGAAGCCGCCGGGAGCATCGGGAATCCTGATGCGGGCGATCTCCTTGATCGTTGACGTGTCGGGCAGACCGGTCACGTCCCAGACGATCGCCGCGAGGTCGAAATCCGGACCCGCCGACGTGAAGCCGAAGCCGTTCACGAAGTAGTAGCGACCCTTGCTCTTGAGATATGTGGGCGCCAGCGAGCCGTTCCCGCGGTGCAAGTCGGGGTTCTCGATCCGCCACGAGTAGATCACGCGCGGCTTGGACGGATCCCTGATGCTCACGATATCGAAGCCGGCCGGATTCTTGGTGCGGTCTAAATAGGCATACGGCCGTGCCAGCTCCTGCTCCAGCTCGATGTCGGACGTGTTGTAGGGGCCCGTGGCGTCGAGACCCAGGTGACCGACGATTCGGATATTGGAGCTGCCCTGCTCGCCGGGGCGGGGATCGGCGCGATACTGCTGCGCGCTCATTCGCGGGGTGGCCAACAGGAACGCGCAAAGCGCGAAACCGACAGACCAGCGATGCATCATGCCTCCGCACACACGAGATGGAGAGAATGGTCGTTCCTTATATAGCGCCACGTCCGCCGGCTTTCAAACTCGGAAGCGACCGAGTTCAGCGGTGCAAGGTGTGGCAATCGAGGCAGGCCTGCCCGGGCTGTGCGGTGCTTGCCTGTGCGTCGAGGGCCGAGCAGTCGTAGCGGCACGACCGGCCCGCGCCGCTTGGCAGTGCGATCGTGGGAGGACCGGCACGGCCGCCGCGCAATTGACAGTCCCGATTCCCTGCCTCACACTTCAGAAAGCGCGCCATGGGGCGCCTCCGGTCCGCGGCAAGGGAGCTCGCTCCCACCCATCTGGTTCGTGCTGCAGCTCTTTCGAACCTTCTTCCGGCCTGTCGCTCAGCGGACCTCAGGCATTCGGAGGAGGATCATGTCCAGGCGTCTCCCGCCCCAAAGCTCCCTCGAAAACCTGAAGCACGAAGCGAAGCGCTGGCTCAAGGCGCTCCGTTCCAACGACGCGGAAGCCCGCGCCCGGCTGGCGCGCGCCCTTCCCGATGCCCCCCAGATTCCCACCCTGCGCGACGTCCAGCTTGCCCTGGCGCGCGAGCTGGGGTTTCCGGGCTGGGCCGTGCTCAAACAGCAGGTAGCCAAGAGCCCGCCGGCTCGATCCGGGCTGGATCGGTTCGAACGAATGGCCGCCAATCTGCTGGAGGCGTACCGGACCGGGACACCAGAGGCGATGCAGCGCCACTGGAACGACACCTGGCATCGTCGAGGCTGGGACGCGATGCGGCGCTACGTGCGACTCGATCTGGGCAAGCGGCCGGAGTCCACCGAAGGCGAGGGACCGGCAACCGCGGCAGGGTGGGTCGACATCTCCCTCGACGACGCACGCCTCCTCATTGCCCGCGAACAGGGCTTCGAGACCTGGCAGGCGCTCGAGGATCACCTGGCCAGTCTGCCGCCCGGCCCGCGGCCGATCGCTGCCGCACCGGTGATGCTCTTCTTCCCGTCTCCCGGCGACGAGCACCGCGACGCGGAGCGAACCCGCGACTGGGATGCGGCCCTCGAGATCCTGAGGGAAAGGCGGATTCCGGGGCTCGACGCCCGCGGTCAGATGACCAACGAGATCCTGGAGCGGGTCTCGCGCCTGGACAATGTGACGGCGTTGCGACTCGGCAACTCTCGAGCGCTGACCGACCACGGCTTGCAGCACCTCGCGCGCATGCCCCAGCTCCGGGAGCTGGACCTCGGCGGCTGCAGCATTACCGATGACGGGATCCTGGCCCTCCGCGAGTTGCCGGCGCTCGAGAACATCGGACTGTCCCGGACCGCCATCTCGGATGCCGGCGCAGCGCACCTCGCGAATTGCGAACAATTGGAGCGGGTCGATCTCGCGATGACGGCGACGGGCGACGGCGCGATCCGGGCGCTCGCAGGCAAGCCGAAGCTCCGGCACCTGAGAAGCGGCAACCAGGTCAGCGACGCCGGGATCCCGCTCCTGCACCAGCTCCCCGCACTCAGGACCTGGCTGGGCGGCGAGGCGAAAATCGCGCTACTCTCCCCCGACGCCGAGCCCAACTCGCTGTTCCTGCGAGGCACGTTCACCGACGGAGGATTGGCCCGGCTGGCGGGACTCGACGGATTGTTCGCCCTCAACCTGGCTGACCACAAGCTCGACCACTCGCCCGCCGCTCTCTCGGCACTCGTCAGCCTTCCCCACCTTGGCTTCCTCGGCGTCGACGCCACCGACGAAGCCATGCCGCACATCGCGACCATGCCGCGGCTGCGCTTCCTCATGTGCCAGGATACCGTGGCGGGGGACGAGGGATTCGTCGCCCTCAGCCGCTCGAAGTCGTTGGAGTACATCTGGGGACGACGCTGCCACAATCTGCGGGGCCGTGGCTTCGCGGCCCTCGCCGATTTGCCGGCGCTGCGCGGACTGTCCGTGAGCTGCAAGAACGTGGGCGATGACGGTCTGTCGGCGCTGCCGTCCTTCGCCTCCCTGCGAGAGCTGATGCCGATGGACGTGCCGGACGACGGCTTTCGCCACGTCGGCAGGTGCCAGAAACTCGAGTGGCTCACCCTCATGTACTGCCGCGAAACGACCGATGTGGCGACCGAGCACATCGCCGGCCTTCCGGGACTGACCCGATATTTCGTGAGCTACACGAGAATCACCGATCGCACCCCGGAAATCCTGGCCAGGATGCCCGGACTCGAGCGGATCGACCTGGCGGGCTGCCCGGGCGTCACCAATGCCGGCATCGCGGCGCTCGCCCAGGCTCCGCGTCTTCGGGAGTTGCATCTATCCGGTATGCAGAACGTCACCAACGAGGGGGTGGTTGGATTTCCCGCGGACATCCGGGTCTTCCACTCGGTGTGAGTCCATTGGGGTGGTGCTGGCGGTCTTGCCCGCCAGCCACCACCCCGATCACCCGCCGCGACCTACTGAATCTGGTACGGCACCGCCCAGACATTCGCCCGATAATCGTCAGCCGTCGGGGTGACGAAGGACTGCGCGTCGAGCGCCTCTACGATGATCCGCTCCCTGCCCTTCTGCGCCGCCACCCAGCTCAGGCTGAATGAGCCGTCGCCGTCGTCGTGCATCAACATCCGCCGCCAGCCCAGACCGTTCGGATCGGCGTGGAACGAGCTCAGGAAGGCGAAGGTCGGCGGCGTATTCCCGGTCCCGGTGGTGTTGGCCACCTTCGCCGTCACCTTGACCGTGTCCCCCCGAGTGAAAAGCGGGACGGCTTCCCGGCCTGCCCCGGTGCCGTTCACGATCTTCTCGAAAGCCGCCGGATCGGTGATGTCGATCTTGACCGTCCCGTTCACTGAGACCGCGACTTCGGTGATCTTCACGGTCTGCTGCGCCGGGTTGGTGGCGACGTACTGCTGCGGCGTGATGCCCACCAGTACCCAGTTGCGATAACCCTTCTCGTTGGCCGGCCCCTTCTCGAGCCGTGCGCGCTGCACCATGCTTTCAACCAGCGGCTTGGACGTCACGTCCAGGCGGCCGTTGCCCGGCGTGAGGTCCAGCAGGAAGGCGCCGTTGTAGTCCACCCGGATCGAGGCCCACGCCGTGTCACCCTTCTCGGTCACCTCGCGGGTCCGGGAAACCGGTTCGCCGCGCAACCGTCCCCAGAATTCCGGCACGGCGACCGCGGCGGTGGGGCTTCGGTAGGTGCTGGTGGCCCAGGTCTCCCCCGCATTCTCGAATTCGCTGGTGGCGCCCACCGCCCCAAAATCCGCCGCCGACCATCCCGATTGATCCACCACCGACAACACGGCCGCTGCGGTCTGTGCCGACGCGGGATTGCCGGGCGTGACCATGCCGGACAACGGGTTGCCCGCGACGGGGTCGGAGTTAGGCGCGGTATTCTCGCTGCATGCCGCCATCCCGAGCGCGGCGGACGCCAGTCCGATCGTCAATAGCTTCCTCATCGCTCCTCCTTGCAGGTGTCATGTGTGAAAGCCGAGATATGACACCGGAGAAGCGAATTCCCCTGAAAGGCATTCGAGTGTGATGGGGATCACTTGTTAGGCGGTCCGGCGGTCCGCGCTCCCGGGTAACCTTCAGATCAGGCAGCCCGGTCCCTCAAGGTCACCAAGGGGGTACGGACCGCCGGACCGCCCGCCGCCGCCCTAGAACTCCCCCCGCAATCCCACCGCGATCGTCCGCCCCGGAAGCACCGCCACGTTGTCGGGCTCGCCGGTCTGGTGGTTGAGCAGATTGTCGCCCGTCAGCAGCAGCGAAAACCCGAACCGCAGATCCCGCGCGAACGTGGCCCGCAGATGGGTGACGCCCGGATAGCTGATCCAGTACTTCCGCAACGCGCCCCCGGCGAAGCTGCGATCGCCCGCGACGTACCGCTGCGCCACCAGCAGGCGATCGTAATAGACCCAATCCTCCGCTCGATAGGCCGTCACGGTGCTCGACCAGTGCGCCGCCAACCAGGCGACGGTGCCACTCATGGTCCGTCTCGGCACCGCCAGCATGCGATCGCCGGCGCGGAGGTCGCCGCTATAGGTTCTTGCCACGTTGCGCACCCGGCTGTCCACCAGCGAAAGCGTGCCGGCGAGCGAAAGCGGCCCGCTACCGATGGAACCCTGCAGTTCCCAGCCGCGATTGACGATCCGGCCGACGTTCTGTGGCTGATAGATGATTCGGTGCTTGACCTCTCCGGAGGCGAGAACCGTGTCGTTCAGCACGCCGACCCGCTGGATCAGACCGGATGCGGTCTGGTCGAATCGGGTGACGCCGAGTGTCAGGGTACGTCCAACGACGATCTCCACGCCGCCCTCGACTCCCGACTGCTTCTCCGGCAACAGCGACGAGACCGTGTCGATACCGGGACGCACGCCCTCGCCTAGCGTCTCGCGCACGGTGGTCTGGGGCCAGCGAATTCCCTTCCCATAGGCACCACGGAACTTGATGGTCACCACCCCCTGTGCCGGGACCCACGCGGCACCCAGCATCGGCAGTCGCGAAAGTCCCTGAACGTTGGTCGCGCGCTCGACCCTCAGGCCGCCGGTCAGGAACAGTTGCCGGAACAGGGTAGTGTTGATCTGCCCACCGATGCCGCTGTTGCTGCGCCAGGCCAGCAAGGGCACGGCGCTGGTTCCCGTCTGGGTGCCGCTCACGGCGGTCGTCCATTCGTGCAGCGGCGAGTGCTCCGCCAGCAATGTGACGTCGCCGGACAACGCCCGGCGGGGCGCGAATCGCCCGGTACTGCTCAGACGGAACGTGCCGCGATTGGCGCCACCCCGCGCGGCGACCAGCGCGGCGTCCGTCGCCGAGGGCACCGGGAGACGCTCGTTCGGCACGCCGTCCAGGGCGTATCCGTCGAAGCCGGCGAGCAGCGAGTGCGTGAGGTGCTCGCTCTGCTGGAATTTGAAACTCATGCCGGCGGTATGTTGCTCGACGGTCTCGGGTGAGGTAAGCCCGGTGGTCTTGCGCGCCGCATCCGCCAGCAGCGAGGCGGGGAGCAGGGGGTTCGGCGCCGTGACCGCGTGGGCGTTGTAGAAGCGCACCGTGCCGGTCACAATTGTCCTCGACCCGACCATCCGGGCGGTTCCCGTCACACCCAGGTGGCGGGCAAACGCGTCCGGAATGAACGCGCCGTTGATGCCCACCTCCACGCTCGCGGCTGCCGACCCGGTACCGGACCCGGCCCGCAGGGCGAGCGCGTGTTCCTGCTCCAGCGGCGGGCTCGAGGCCCAACGGCTCTCTGCCCGCCGGACGCCGGTCCGCATCACCGCTCGCGACTCATCGGCGCCGTCGTGGCGCATCACGATGTTGGTGACACCGCTGATCGCGTCCGCGCCATAGAGTGCGGCGCCCTGCGGCCCGCGGATGGCCTCGATCCGATCGACCATTTCGGGATCGATGTGACCGACGAGCAGAGGATTGGCGACTTCTATTCCGTCAATGAAAAGCTTGGGATAGGAAAGGCCGAAGGAACTGGCGCCGCGCACGCTGCCGTATTGCGACACGAACGAGGTGGGCGACGGTCGCCACATCCACAGGCCCGGCACCGCGGCGTTGACCGCTTCGGAGAGATTCCCCCCCGATGCCGCCGCCAACCGCCGGCCCTCCACGATGGTGAGCGCCAGTGAAAGCGGCTTCTGTGCGGCGCCGTTGGCGCTCCCGGTGACCACGATGCGGTCCAGCGTGAAGGGCAGCATGGGCTGCGGGATGAAACGAACCGGCGCCAGCACGATCTGGTCGGGCCCGGCGGCAAGGGGTTCAACCGCCAGACCGGAAAGGACCGTGGCCAGCGCCTGCCACATCGAGACCGAGTCGAACGAGACGCACACCGAGCGGTCGAGCGGAAGTGTCTCCACCGCGTAGATGAGCCGCACCCGCGCTACCACGGCGAGCCGGTCCAACGCTTCCCGCAGCGAAATCTCACGGGCGCGCAAAGTGACCTGCCGGCTGAACGGCGACGTAGCCGCCAGAGAAACATTTGACGGAAGCGCGACCGGCGGGCAGAGCGGAGGCTGCGCGGCCGCCGGGTGGGGCGCCAGCGCCAGGAATCCGAGGAGAGCGGAGACCCCGAGCCGCACTATTTCGCCCGCACCAAGGCGGTGTCGCCCCGGCGTTCGACCGAGGCTCCCAGCGCCAGGCCGATCATGTTCAGGACCTGCTCGGCCGGTTCTCCCGCGAATGCGGCGGTCAGGTGTTTCGCCGCGAGCCCGGGATCGGCAATGATCAGTTCGATGCCGTACCAGCGTTTGAGGTCGGCCGTGACGGCCGACATGGGCGCGCCGTTGAAGACGAGCTGCCCGCGGGTCCACGCGAGGTCGTCCGCCGTCGCCGCCGCACGCTCCACCGTCGCGACCCCGCCGCGGACCAGCGCGCCCCGGTCGCCCGCGCCCAGGACCACGGCCTGGGCCGAGGCGCTATCACGCAAGGATACGGATCCCGCCTGAACGACCACGTGCACCTCTCCTCCATCGTCGCGAACCGCGAACCGGGTACCCAGGTCTTCGATCACCGCTACCGCGGCCCGCACCCGGAACGGACGATCGGCATCGTGCCGCACATCGAAGAGCGCCTCTCCCTCGAGCCTCACGTCGCGGCCCGGGGTTCCGTAATTCGGCGCCACAACCAGGTGACTGGCCGGGCCCAGTACCACCCGGGTGCCGTCGGGAAGGTCGAGGGAATCGGCCTGGCCGACCCGCGTGCGATAATCGAGCGCCGTGACCACGACCGTCGGCTCCGAGGCGCCAGTCCGGAGGCGGTACCAGATCACTGTGGCACCGATGGCGAGAAGCGCCATGGCCGCAGCCTGGAGCGCCACGATATGCTGCCCGCGCCGGCGGGCCACGGCGAGGTCGGCCACATCCGCCTGGTCCAGTCGGCCCTCCAACCTGCGCCACTGACCCTCGGTGTTCAGGTCGGCGGGCGGGACGGCGGCCAGGGAGCGGCTCGCCCGGTCCAAAGACCCGAGCAGACCCTCGCGCCGGGGCTCCTCCGCCAGCCAGCGGCGAATGCGGTCTGCCTCTGCCGGCAGGCTTTCGGCCGAGACGTAGCGTCCCAGGACGACCCAGAGGTCGCCGCCGAAGGGGGACTCGAGGTCGGGCGGATGGTCGTTCATGTGCGATTGACACAACAACCGGTTAATCCCCTGACAAGGAACCA
>JACQVB010000028.1 GCA_016209985.1 Gemmatimonadota bacterium
CAACCTGATCCCCAATCCCACCAGCAGCCCGATCGAGCCCAAGCTGGAAATCTGGTCGGTGAGTGTTGCGGGCGGAGCGCCGGTTCGCCTGGCGGAAGGTGACAAGCCCAAGGCGTCGCCCAGCGACGACCGAGTCGTATTCGAGAAGGGACGCGAACTGTGGGTGGTGCCGGCGGACGGCAGCAAACCGCCAGCGCGGTTGTTCTACGCGCGCGGGAAAAGCGAATCAGCCGAATGGTCACCGGACGGCTCGCGACTCGCGTTCGTGTCCGCCCGAGGCGACTACAGCTTCATCGCGATCTACGCCGGAGATTCCGTCCCCCTCACGTATCTCGCCCCCGGCACCAGCCTGGACGGGTCCCCCCGGTGGTCACCTGATGCCAGCCGCCTCGCGTTCGTCCGCCAGCCCGGCCGGGGAGGCGCGGAAACACCTCCGCTGCAACTGCGACCCCGCCCCTGGAGCATCTGGGTCGCCGACGTTGCGACCGCAACCGGCAAGGAAGTGTGGAAGAGCCCGGAGACGCTCCGGGGTTCCACGCCCGGCACGCTGGGCGGACCCAATCTCAACTGGGGCGCCGACGGCCGCCTGCTTTTCGTGACCGAGCTGGATGGTTGGCCGCATCTGTATTCGATGGCGGCCTCGGGCGGCGCGCCGTCCCTGCTCACGCCGGGAAACTTCATGGTGGAGTTCGTCGCGGTGGCGCCTGACCGTCGCAGCGTGATCTACAATGCGAACACCGGTTCCGATCCCGACGACGGGGAGCGGCGCCATCTGTATCGGGTCCCCATCGACCGGGCCACGCCCACGGCGATCACGAGCGGATCGGGAATCGAATGGGCACCGGCGGTGACCGGTGATGGATCCACGCTCGCCTACATCGCCTCGGATGCCGGAACACCGGGTCTCCCGCGAGTGCAGCCCCTCGCCGGCGGTCCCGCCCGGACGCTAAATCAGGGCGCCCTCCCATCCGATTTTCCGGCCTCCCGACTGGTAGTCCCTCAGCACGTCACCTTCAAAGCGCCCGATGGCGCGACCATTCATGGCCAGCTTTTCAAAGCTGCCGGCGGCGAAAGCCGCAGGCCCGCCATCGTGTTCGTGCACGGCGGCCCGCCGCGGCAAATGCTGCTGGGCTGGCATTACATGTTCTACTACACGAACTCTTACGCGATGAACCAGTATCTCGCGAGCCTCGGCTACGTGGTGCTGTCCGTCAACTACCGCCTCGGCATCGGCTATGGCCGCGAGTTTCAGAATCCCCCGCGAGGCGGGGCGCGCGGCACGCAGGAGTATCTCGACGTGCTGGCAGGCGGGAAGTATTTGCAGTCGCGTCCCGACGTGGATCCAGCTCGCATCGGCATCTGGGGTGGCTCGTACGGCGGCTTTCTCGGGGCGATGGCGTTGGCACGCAATTCCGATGTCTTCGCCGCCGGCGTGGACTTTCACGGCGTACACGACCGGGTTTCACTCCCGTCCGAGAACCTCGAGATCGCCGCCCGCGTGGGGGACGGCATCGGCGAACACGACCTCGAGGAGTCGGTCGAGGCCGCGTGGACTTCTTCTCCCTCCAAGTGGGCGGCTCGGTGGAGATCGCCGGTGCTCCTGATTCACGGCGATGACGACCGGAACGTGCGGGTGGAGCAGACCGTCGATCTGGTGCAGCGTCTGCGAAAGTACGGGGTCTCCTTCGAGGAGATGATCATCCCGGACGACATTCACGACTTCCTGCTGCATCGGAACTGGGTGCGCGCGGATTCGGCGACGGCGGCGTTTTTCGAGAAGACGCTCAAGGCGAAGCGGGCGGCGACGCGGTAGCGACCGTCAGCCATCGGCCATCAGCCATCAGCCATCAGAATGTGGTGCGACGGTGGGTTTGGCGGTGGGTGACACAGTTGCCACCGGCGCGACTGAGGGCTGAGGGCTGACGGCTGATGGCCGCATTTCCATCCGCGTCCGCAGCGGCTTCAGCACCAGCAGGGCCATCGCGGCGGCCACCAGATTCATGACGCTGGCCGCCACAAAGACACCTTGCCACGCCGCCGCGCCACCACCCGCGCCGCTCATCACATTGGCGAGGGGAACTAGCAACGCGGCGGTCCCCTTCGCGGTGTACAGCGTGCCGGCATTCGCCGCGGCGAATCTCACGCCGAACGTATCGGCGCAGGTGGCGGGGAACAGGCTGTAGATCTCACCCCAGGCGAAGAACACCATGCCGGTCAGCAGCACGAACGCCGCCGGGTTCCGGCCGAACTGGCTGAGCAGCAGGATGCCCGCACCCTCCAGGAAGAACGCGATGAACATGGTGTTCTCCCGACCGATCCGGTCGGACACCCAGCCGAAGAATGGGCGAGTGACGCCGTTCAGGACGCGGTCGAACGAAAGCGCGAACGTGAGCGCGGGCAGCGTGAGACCGAGGATGCTCACCGGAACATCCGCCACCTGGAAATCGCGCGCGATGGGGGCGAGCTGTGCGGTGGCCATGAGCCCGCCGGCCGCCATCAGCACGAACATGAGATACATCACCCAGAACACCGGCGTGCGCGCCATTTCCATCGGCGTGTGGTCGCGGGCGATGGCCGGCTTCGAGACGCCGGGCATCGCCGGGATGCGGAAGGCGCTGGAGGGCTGCCGCAGGAACCAGCCGAGGATGAACACCACCAGCCCCTGCCCGATCCCGAAGCGCAGGAAGGTCACTTCGTAACCACTCGACTTGATCATCGAAGCGATGGGCACCACGGTAAGCGCGGACCCTGCCCCGAACCCCATTGCCGTCAGACCGGCGGCCAGGCCGCGGCGATCGGGGAACCATTTGAGGGCGTTGCCGACACAGGTTCCGTACACCGCGCCCGCCCCGATCCCGCCGATGACCGCAGCGACGTAGAGCGCGGGGAGGGATTCCGCGAAGGAATTCAGCACCCACGACGCGGCGACCAGCACCGACGCGACGACCACGACCAGCCGGGGACCGAACCGGTCCACCAGGTAGCCTTCGACCGGCACCAACCAGGTCTCGGTGAGCACGAACAGAGTAAACGCCACCTGAATGGCGGCCCGGCCCCATTGATGCTTGTCGTTGATGGGATTGACGAAGAGGGTCCAACCGTACTGCAGGTTGGCGATCATGCACATGCAGGTGATGCCAATGACCAGCTGCCACCAGCGGCCGCCGGTCGGGGAGCCTGTATCCTGCACGGAAATGGTCGCCGTTCCGGTCATCAGGACTCTCCTGGCTGGGGCCGCAGGATACTAAGCGCGAAAGAAGGCTCAGGCCAGCAGTGCAGCCGCCTTGGCATCGTCCGGCCGGCAAGGCATCTTGGATGCTCCCACGCCCGCGACGCGCCATGGACCTGGAAGACGGCGTTTCACCGCTGCCGTTTTCCGCCGAGGAAGCCGATGCCATCTGGGAGCGGCTGCGGCGGCGGGACTCCTCGCTGTTTTGCCCCCGCTGCGGAACGATTCTCGAGACGGTCGCTCCCATTGCGGGCGGCGGATCGATGGCCCTGATCTGGGAGTTGCGCTGCAAGCCGTGCAACCGCGCCATGATAGCGGGCCAACTGCTGGATCAGCTACTACCGCGCGCGGCGCCAAGGGCTTCCGAGCAAGACCGCGCAGCCGCCCGCTGGATGCCGGAGGAATACCTCAGGCTCAGCGGACCGGCGGTCCAGCGGGTAATGGACTTGATCGATCGTCACTGGCTCTCCTACACCGAGCACGATCGCCGGGAGCTGGCTCAGGTCCTCCTCATGGCCCTCTCGGGACTGGACCGGCCGGATGCCCCGATCGGGCCGGAGCTGAAGGATATCTGCGAGCGCCTGGTGGTGAACTGGATCGAGAAGCGCCGCTCGCCCTCGTGAACCGTCATGACACGTGAAGCGTTCGTGGACCAGGTCGTGTGGATCACCGGAGCATCGTCGGGCATTGGCCGGTCCCTCGCGGTCGCATTCCGTCACGCCGGCGCCCGGCTGATACTGTCCGCCAGGCGCCCGGATGCGCTCGAGGAGGTCAAACGCGCCTGCGCCAACCACCCGGACGTTCACATCCTGCCGTTGGACCTCTCCCGGCTCGAGACGCTGCCCGCGAAGACCACCGAAGCGTTGGCGAGCTACGGCAGCATCGACTACATGGTCCACAACGCGGCCATCGCGATGAGGGACCGCGTCGTGGATACCAGCCTGGGCATCGATCAGCGGGTCATGGCCGTCAACTACTTCGGGCCGGTCGCCCTCACCAAGGCCCTGCTTCCCTCGATGCTGGCGCGCCGCTCCGGGCGCTTCGTGGTGATCAGCAGCCTCTCCGGGAAGTACGGAGCGCCGCAGATGTCGGCCTACGCCGCGTCCAAACACGCCTTGCACGGCTTCTTCGAATCGCTTCGTGCCGAGGTCCATCCCGACAACATCCGCGTGACCATCGTAGTACCGGGCTTCATCCGCACTTCGATTCTGCAAAGCGCGGTGACCGGCGCCGGGGGGAGCTACGCCAGGAACCTTGCCATACACGAGCGCGGCATGGAGGCCGACGAATGTGCCCGCCGGATCCTCAAGGTGGTCGCCCGAGGAAAGGAAGAAGCCCTGGTAGGAGGTCCCGAGATCTACACGGTGCACCTGCAACGGCTGTTCCCCTCCCTGCTGACGCGCCTGGTGAGACTCCACCCGATGCGGCTCCGTGACCGTCTGTTTCGCTTCTTGTCACTCGGGACCAAAGAGGCAGACCGCTGATCGCCTCAACCTGCATGCATCACCGGTAAGGCATGCGACGCGCGGGCGCGGCGCTGCTGCAGGGCATCGGCCACTTCCGCACGGTTTCTCCTGCTCACCTGGTACACTTTCTGCCGGGCGTGATCCCGCTCGAAAAGTGATACCTGCAGGAAGATGTAGGAGACCAGAATCGACCGGATGAACCGCATCCAGCCCCTGCCCCTGGCGACGTAGGTCGACACCAGCCGCCACCACCGGAGCGCGATACTGCGCCACGAATAGAAGCTCCGGTTGAGTCGCTCATAGGCATCGAACACGTCACCCGGCGCGACATGGCGTGGGGTGAAGACCAGGTGATCGCCCTCGTAATGCGACACATCGCGATCGAAGATCCGGCCTTCCCTCTCGACTTCCTGGTGAAACGGGGTGCCGGGAATCGGAATGGAAATCGAGAGGAGAATCGCACTGGGATCGACTTCCTCGATCCGCTGCGGCAGGGTCTGGTAGTACTCGGGCGTGTCCTCGTCCAGGGCAATCATCATGCCGGTAAACGACATGATCCCTCGCTCGCGAAGCTTGGTGAATTGCTCCCGATACTCCTCGACTTTGTTTTGCCGCTTCTGGACCGCGCGCAGGCTCGGCTGGTTGAGTGACTCCAGGCCGATGAAGGCCATGGCCCCATGCGCCTGGTGCAACAGGTCCACGAATTCGTCGTCCTTCAAACAATTGAACGTGAACTGGAAGCCCACCGCCCAGAAGTCGAGCCTGGCGATTTCCCGCAGCAGCTCCTTCGCGTACGTCATGTCACCCGCGAAGTTGTTGTCGTAGAACATCGCCATCTTCCGCTTGTGGAACGGGAGGCCCGCGGTCGCCGTCAGGTCGCGAATCACCTGCTCGATGGGCCGGCACCGATGCGGCGTGGTGCGGATGTTGAGCTGGCAGTAGGTGCAGCGGAAGGGACAGCCACGGGTGGCTTCCAGCACCATCGGGGCCGTGAAAACCGGCTCGGCCAGGTCGTAGCGCGGGGTGCCGACCAGCTCCAGTGAGGGGGCGAACGGCGCCTGATACAGCTTCTTCGCCTTGCCGGTCACCAGATCTTCAATCACCCGCGCCCATATAGGCTCGGCCTCGCCCACCACCACCACATCGAAATGGGGGAGCACTTGGTGCGGCGCGGTGGAGGGATACCGGCCCCCGGCAATGACCGTCTTTCCCAACGCCCGGAACCGCGCCGCCACGCGATAGGCGTGCGGCGCGCAAAAATCCATGAAGCTGAGCGCGATGAAATCGGCGTCGGTGTCATAGTCGATCGGCCGGACCATTTCGTGCAAGACCTCGACGTCCACCAGGTCCGGGGTGAGGCCAGCCAACAGCAGGCCGGAGAGCGGCGGCGCCGGGCAGCGCGCGAAGTACGGCTGCTCGTCTCCCAGGTTCTGGAAGAGCACGATGATCTGGAGCTTGGGTCTAGGCATGAGCCACCTGCTCGCTGGTGTGGAGATGCGCCGCGATCGCGACCATGAACCGGCAGACCAGCCGTGGAACGACGCCGCGCAATGCGAACAAGGCGCGGCCCGACGCGGAGAGCACCACCTCTTCCTCTTCTTTTTCCATAGCCGTCACAATGCGCCGGGCCACGACATCCGCAGTCACATACCCGCCAGAGGGACGGCGAGCGCCGCCCAGCTTCTTTTCCCGGTCGAATAGCGGCGTACGGGTGTATCCCGGATACACGGTGGTCAGGCGGATCCCGGTGTCCCGAAGCTCCGCCCGCAGACTCTGCGCCAGCGCGGCAAGGGCGGCCTTGCTCGCACTGTAGGCCGCCAGGTAGGGCACGCCGTGCAATGCCGCAACCGATGCCACGTTGACGATCACGCCCGCGTGCCGGCGCCGCATGAGGGGAAGCACTTCCATGGTTGCCGAGAGCGCGCCGAAGAAATTCACGCCCATGACGCTGCGGAAATCCTCCACCGAAGCGCGTTCGGTCCCGCCATAGATGGAGACACCGGCATTGTTGATCAGCGCGTCAACCCAACCCAGCAGCTCCACGGCGCGGGCCATCATCTGCTGCACCGCCGCGGCGTCGGTCAGGTCGCACGGTATCACGTAGACCGCCGAAGGGCCGGGAAATCGATCGGTAAGGCCCAAGGCCACGTTCTCCAGCCGGCGGCGATCCCGGGCCACGAGAACCAAGCGCGCTCCTCTTTGCGCCAATTGCTCCGCCAGCGCCAAACCGATCCCCGACGATGCGCCGGTGAGGATGATCCGCCGGCCGTCAACTCGCACGAGCCCTCCGCAACCGCCGCAGTATCGCGCGCGCATGGATCATCGGACCCACCCACCGGAACAGCGTGCCTGGAAGCGATCCCATGAAAACCGTCTCCGTTCGAGTCGAGGGCAGTCTCGCCGGAGCCCGTCAAATGACCGTCAAGCCAGGACCTTGACGGTGCCTTGACGACCTCCTGCCAGATTCCCGCGCGTCTCACAGAGGGAGCGATGCCATGCATCGGGAGAGCAATCCAGCAATCAGGAAGTGGTTGGGGCTGGCCACCTTGGCCGGCGGACTGCTGGTCGTTCTGTACTGGATTCTCTACCTCACCGGCGTCCTGACCGGTAGCTGGAATGACGATCCAGCACGGAGTTTCGAAGGGGCCTTTCCGCTGGCCGACACGCTGCTCGCGGTCGTCCTGTTCTCTGCCAGCCGCGCCTTGTTCACGGGACGGCCTTCGGGACCGTTCTTGCTGGTCTGGGCCGCGGCGATGACGCTCTACCTGGGACTGCTCGACCTGCTCTTCTACTGGCAGGTCGGGCGATATACCCCGCTCGGCGCGATGGGATTGATCCAACTCCTGATCAATGCGTTGTGCATTGGCGGTGGAGCCACGGGACTCAGATTCGGCTGGCGTCTCGGGGACCTTCAAACCGTCGTTCGCCATCAACCCAAGAGGCTGGCAGCATGAGCGCCGTCGCTCCCATTGCGGCTCCCACCCCGGTCGCGACCGCGCGGTTTGCCCGGGCCTACGTCGTCACGATGCGTCCGTACCTGCTGTTCGTGTCGGGCATCACCGGTCTTGCCGGAGTTTCCCTCGGTCCGGACATCGGGTTGGCGAAGACCCTCATTCTCGCTCTGGCGTTTTTTCTGTCGTATGGGTTCGGGCAGGCGCTGACCGACTGTTTTCAGCTCGACACCGACGCGCTCTCCTCGCCTTACCGCCCAATGGTCCAGGGGGCCATCCGGCGGCGCGACGTTCTGATCGTCAGTCTGACGGGGCTCGCCTTCTGCGGCACGGTGGTGGTGGCGTTCTCGCGGGCCAACCTTTTCCTGGCAGCGCTCACGGTGATCGGACTGGCGACCTACACCCCATTCAAACGTCGCTGGTGGGGTGGGCCTATCTATAACGCCTGGATCGTGGCGCTGCTCGTGCCCATGGGCTACCTGGCGGCCGCGGGGACACTGGACCTGCAAGCTGTGGACCGACTCACCTGGTGGAAGATCGTTGGAACCATTCTCACGACATTCTGGGCCTATGCCAACTTCGTCCTGTCGGGATACTTCAAGGATGTCTCGGCGGACCGCACGACCGGATACCACACTTTGCCGGTACGGTTCGGCTGGCGGTGGTCGGCGGCGGTCAGTCACGCATTCGCGGCGCTCAGTGTGGTGAGTTGCACGTGGACCATCGCGCTGGCCGACTCCTGGACCGCATTGCCGTTCCTCGGCGCTGGAATCTTTGCCACGGCACTCGGGCAGATCCGCCTTCAGGCAGTGCGCCGGGAACGGGAAGCGCATCGCGCCATTGCACCCGTCGTGCACGGGTTCGTCCTTCTGGAGAGCGCCATCGCCGCGGCGTTCAGACCGGAGTGGACGCTGATCCTGGTTGCTTTCTACACGGTCTTCTGCCTGGTGATGGAGCACCGTCCATCCGAGGCGCAGATCTGATGCTGGTCCTCTTGAATCCGCGCGCCGGCGGTGGCGCCGCATCCACCCGGTTCAACTCCATCGCGTCCCACCTGAGCGACCTGATCGGACCATATGCGGTGCGCTCCTGCGGAGGTCCGGATGCCCTGCTTCGAGAGATAGCAGAGGCGCTGGCCGCGGGTGAGCGATCGTTTGTCGCGGCGGGTGGGGACGGTACGGTAAATCACGTGGTCAACAGTCTGATGAATGTGACCGCACCCGCCCTTCGTGCTACGGTCAAGCTGGGCGCTATCGGGTTGGGCTCCAGCAATGATTTTCACAAACCGATTCAGCAGGATCACCGGTGGGCCGGCCTGCCGTACCAGCTGGGGTTTTCATCCGCGACGCCGCACGACGTCGGCGTGGCCAGCTACGAGAGTCCGGACGGGTGCATCCAGCGGCGACATTGGTTGATCAACGCTAGTGCGGGAGTCACGGCAGAGGGGAACCTGCTCTTCAATCAACCGGATGCCATCCTGCGGCGCTTCAGGCGACGCTCGTCCGGTCTGGCAATGGCGTACGCTGCCGTCCGGGCGATCCTCCGGCATCGACCCCGCTTCATGACGATCACCACAGACGATGGACCTTCGCTCCAGCTCCCGGTCACCAATCTGAGCATCGTCAAGAATCCACATTTCACGGGATCGCTGCGCTATCCCACGCCTCACGAGCCCGACAGTGGCCGGTTCTTCGTCCATCTGCTCGAGGGAGCCCGGCTCTGCCGGCGGATGCGTGCGCTGGGTGGTCTGGCTCGCGGGCGATTTCACGGACCGGGTATCCACACCTGGCCGGCTCGCCGGGTCTCCGTAATGACCGAAGAGCCATTCCCGCTGGAGACCGACGGCGAGATCATGATGGCCAGAAGCGCGTCCTTCACGCTCATCCCGCGGGCGCTGCAGGTGTGCCAATGACTGCGGCGATGTTGCCCCGTGAGGTGGCGTTGATCGAGCGTCTGGCGGCCGGCTTTGCCCGTTCGGGCCTCCAGCTGAACGGCCGTCATCAGAGCGATGCGGAGCTGATTTCGCTGCCCGGCGGAGCCGTGCTCGCCCTCACCACCGACTCGATCGTGGAGGAGATCGAGACCGGACTGTACCAGGATCCGTTCCTGATCGGCTGGATGACGGTGACGGTAAACGCGAGTGATCTGGCGGCAGTGGGGGCGGCTCCCCTCGGAATTCTGCTGAATCAGACGCTTACGCATGATACGGACGCGGATTTCCTTGCACGGATGCAGCAGGGCGTGGCCGCGGCCTGCGCCGCCTGCACGCTGCCGGTGCTCGGTGGAGACACCAACGTGGGTTCACGTCTTCAAGTGGGAGCGTCCGCCGTCGGCCTGATCCAGGAGGGCCGCCCGGTCACGCGGCTCGGCGCGCGGCCCGGCGACCACCTGTTCGCCTCCGGCCGGCTGGGATCGGGGGGCGGCTACGCCCTGGCCCGGATGGAACCGCTAGGGATGCTCTGCCCGAGTCGCGCGGCGGGTCCCGGAGGACGCGTCAGTGAGCCGTACCCCGAGTTACCAGCCTCCCCAACTCGCCAACTGCAGCGGACGACGGGACCCACCGCGCCACTTGTGCAGAGGTTTCCTGGAGGCGTTTCTGCCGTTCCCTTTCGGCCCCAGGCACGCTTGCGCGAAGGTCAGATTCTTCGGTGTTACGCCAGCGCCTGCATGGACACGAGCGACGGTGTGATCCCTACGCTGGACGAGCTGGGTCGTCTGAACCAGGTGGGTTTCACGCTCGACCCTGACGCCGCGTTCGATCCGGCGGCCTTGGCACTCGTCTGCGAGGCGAACCTGCCGGCTTGGGCTTTGCTTGCCGGGCCGCACGGCGAATTCGAGCTGCTGTTCACCGTTCCGCCGGATCGGCTGGGTGGCTTCGAGCAGGCCGCCGCGGCCGCACACTGGACGCCGGTGCCGCTGGGGCGCGTGCTGCAGGACCCCGGTCTCCTGCTGCGAGATCAGGGCAGATGGAAGTGGATCGATACTCGCCGAGTGAGAGACCTCTTTAGCGACGTGGGAGGCGACGTCACCCGCTACCTCGCCGGGTTGTTGGCAATCAGTAATACCAATTGAGAGCCGCAGAGATGTTGGTGTCCCACCGGGGAGCGAGCAAGGGCTCCCTGGTGCTGTTTCCGGTAAAGACGCGCCCTTCGAGGCCCAAGGACAGCGATGACGAGAGCCGACGGCTGGCCTGAGCCGATACCATCACGTTCCCGGTCACACGATCAACGATCACTCCACTGGCAACCTGCCCATCCTGATACAGCAGCCTGGTTCCCAGAAACAGATCATGCTCCAGCGAGGTCGTGGCTAGCGGCCCGCGGGTATCGTGCAGGTATTCCGCGAAGAAGCTCAGGTAATCAGCCACCACGTATTCGATCCCGGCCGCCAGGGCCTGATGCGCGCCCAACTTCCGACGGTCATTCACCAGCTCCAGTTTCCACAACACCGGCCCGCGGGTCCACTGGAGATCGAGGCTCGCGCGACTGCCAAGCTCATAGCGAGGGATCAGAACAGCGGCCCCGGCGGCGGCGGTCTCGAGGGAGAAGACCGGATCCCGCTCGGTACCGCGGAAGTAACCGGCGGCGATGTCCAACGGTCCCCGGGAGATCGCCCACCGGGCCGCCCAGTCCACATGTCTCTGCGCCTGCGGTGAGTCGAAGGTCGAGGTCGCGGCGGTGGGGTTCGGTGACCACAACCTTCCCGCTCGACCGCGAAAGGGTCTGGTTCGAAAGCCGGGGAGAAGGTAGACGTCGAACGTGCCCCACCATCCTTGGAGTGCCGCGTTCACCATCGGCTGGCCGAGCTTGATGTCGCCTTCGGCACCGGCGCCGGTGACGCGCTGGTTGATCACGTCGACCACGTGGGCAGCTTCGGTCACGCCCCAGGTGACTTCCCCCACGCCGGCGCGCACCGCAACATGCTCGCTTCCGAAGCGCCAGCTCAGATCGTCGATGTCGAACAGCGTCTGGGATCCATCGGCGGGGTTGACCTCCAGCGACGCAGCCAGGGACACCTGTTGCGCGCCGTGCTGCCATTGGAGTTTCCAGCGAGCGCTCCCAAAAACCGTCGGTTCGTGCGCACCACCGGGACCGCCGGCGGGTCTCTGCGCAAAGACGCGTTCCCGCACCCGGAGCTGACCGGCCCACTGCGCGACGGCCGGCGCATGAAACGTGGCCAGCAGCAGCGGTAGCAGACTCAGCGTGCACCAAAGCCGGGACATGCGCTATTGGCTGCGGGCCAGGACCGCCGGATCGAAGTCACGCTCCGCCAGACCCATCCTGAACCGGTAATCGCGCCACTCGATGACCGTGGTCGCGCCGGTTCGGTGGTTCACCATCCGCAGCTCGTCAGGGCGCCAGTACCGCTCGCCGTAGAGCCGGTAGCCCACGAATCGCAACGTCTTCAGGGGCTGGTCATTCCGATCGAAAAAGTCGATCCGCAACAGCCGGTGATGATCCCGGTCGATCCATACGACCTGCCGCCCATACTGCGAAGCTGGATCGAGCGCGAGGCGCTCCACCCGCCAGGCGGCCACGCCTTCCAGGCTGTCCTCGCCGATCCATCGGTGGCGATAGCGACCGACGTCCGGCAGCGCGATGTCTTCATAGGAGAATTCCGTCCCCATGAATGAGCCGGAGCGACTATGTGAGGCGATCCGTTTCACCCGA
Source organism: Gemmatimonadota bacterium (assembly GCA_016209985.1). Taxonomy (GTDB): domain Bacteria; phylum Gemmatimonadota; class Gemmatimonadetes; order Gemmatimonadales; family GWC2-71-9; genus SHZT01. The sequence goes on from JACQVB010000028.1 coordinate 12,317, forward strand.
TTCATGGCGGGGAGATAGAGCCACTGCTCGTCTTCCGCTCCCGGACGCGTGACCGTCAATAGTGCGGTCCCCCGCACATCCCGAGGCTCCTCGAACACCACCAGGGTCCGCTCGCCTCCACCCCTCGGCTCGATACTGCGCCATCGCACCGACCGCCGGCGCTCCTCGTCTCGACCATTACCCACGATGATCGTGAGCCGGGCGGTAGCGTCGCCGTAGCCGGTCAGTTGGCGATACGCATCTGCCGCGAGCTGTCTGCCCCGCTCATCATCCGGGCTCTGACCGGCACTGACGGTCACCACGCACGCCAGCATGAGCCCGGCAACCATTGCGCTCCTCATCCAGTTGTATGTCATGCGACTTTCTCCGCGACAAGTGGAGCCGTGAGAGCCGGCCGCCGGCGCCACGCCAGTGCAAGCAAGGCCGGCAACAGAAACAGATCGGCTGCCAGTGCAGCCACCGCGCTGATCACGGTCATCGCTCCGATGAGGAAGAGCACCTGGAAGTGGGAGATCAACAGCACGGCGAACCCCGCGATGACCACCACTGAGGTCAGCACCATCGCCCGACCGGCTGCCTTGAGGCTGGCCTCCAAAGCCGCCTCGGGTGTCGCTGCCGATCTCGCTACTTCCAGAAACCGGCTCAAGAGATGAATGGTGTTGTCCACCGCCATTCCATACGCGATGGAGAAGACTAGGATGGTGGACGGCTTGAGATCGAATCCACCGATTCTCATGGCGCCCAGCAGCACCAGCAGGGGAAACACATTCGGCACCACCGCGAGGAGTCCGACCCGGACGGACCGGAACATCTGCATCATCACCACGCTGATCAGAACGATGTCCAGCAGGACCGATGGCCCGAGGTTGGCCAGCAGCCGCGCGGTAAAGCTTTGAATCATGACCGGGGTGCCCGTGACCGTTGCCTCGACGCCGGACAGGGAATGGCTCTTGACGTAGCTCTCCATTCGCTCGAGGAACGGCTGCAGAACCACCGACCCGGTATCCCGAATCGCCACGATCACCTGCGCTTCGCCCTGGTCCTGCCGGTAGAGAGCGTGGACCACCGCGGGATCGCTCATCTCGGCCATCAGCACGAGCTCCGCCGCTTCCTGTTTCGTCGCCGGCAGTTCGTGGGTGGACGAGCTGCCGATTACCGACGATCGGATCGGCGTGAGCAGATCCGGCAGGGCAACCGTCTTCTGAACGATCGGTTCCCGCTCGGCGACCCGCCGGAACTCCTGCATCCAGGCAAGCACGGCGGGGTCGTGGAGCGGTCGCTCGCCGGTCTGGCGCAGGTGCACTGACAACTGGAAGAGCGCGAACCCGTGCCGCTCGATCCAGCGGATGTCGCGCATCACCGGGGTTTCTTTCTTGATGTCGTCAATCAGCAGGGTGTTGATGCGGAGGCCGCTGCCCAGGGCGATGGCGACCAGGCTTGCCGCCCCGAAGAGTCCGAACGTTTGCCAGCGTCCCATGCGTACTCGGCGGGCGGCCGGTCCGATGACCTTCCCCAGCCAGACTGCTTCCAGGCCGCGGTCATCGAAGGTGCGACGGCGAGTCAGGCTCAACAGGGCGGGTAGCAGTGTCATGCTGAACCCGTAGGTGAGCATGATGGCCACCGCGGTGTAGACCCCGAAGTCCACCACGATCCCGATGCGGGTGGTAGCCAGCCCACCGAAGCCGATGGCGCTGGTAAGCGAGGTGTAGAAACAGGGCACGGCGAGAGAAGAAAACGTCGTCGCCACGGCGCTCGGGATGCTGGCGGTTCCGCGCAATCGTCCCCGGAACTCCGCGACGAGGTGCACGTTGTCGCACATCCCGATGACCAGGACGACCACCGGGATGAAGCTGGTCAGCAGGCTGATGGGTTTGCCCAGGAATCCCATGAGGCCGAGCGTGCAGAGGTAGGCCGGCGCGATGGAGGAAATCATCAGCAGGACCTGGGTGGGATTGCGCAAGAAGTACAGCAGCACCAGCGCCGCCACCATCACGGCGGCGCCAGCCAGAAACCGCAGGTCCGCGGCCAGGAGCTTGGGCGCGCGCGATCGGGCCACCGGAAGGCCACCCAGCACCAGTTCGGCCTCATTGATTCCGAGGCCGGCGATGCCGCGAGTGAGTGACTCCTCCACTGCCCGACGACCGGCATCGTGGTTCTGGCTTGGTTCGATGTAGCCGTGGATAGCGAACACGGTTTGCGAGCTGTCCCACAGAAAGCCTTGGAGCAAGGGATCGTGACGGTGGCGCGTCAGGGCGGCTGCCAGGTCGCGGTCATCCTTCTCCGGATCCATCAACAGTTGCAGCGATAGGTCATCGGCTCGGTCGCCGCTTGCCTGCTCGGCTATCTGCGCATTTCCGATCCAGCGGATGTCGTGCAGGCCTGCCCGCTCGAACAGCGCCGCCGCCCGCTCCATGTCCCGGTACATCGCTTGTCCCGGCGACCGCTGGTCTTTCCAGAAGAGGGTGAATTGAGCGTCCTCGTTCGGAAAGGAGCGCCGATACCGCTCGAACGCTTCTCGTTCAGGGCCTGAAGGCAGAAAGAATTGTTCGACGCCGTAATCGACCCGCGTGTGACGCGCGCCGATGGCGGCGACGCCCACGAGCACCACGCTGGCCAGCAGCACCCGCCATGGGTGCGCGACGATGCGATGGAAGTAGATGGCGATCCGGTCGTTCATATGACGGTGAGCTTGGCCGCGCACCGTCAAGCCGCCGTCAAACGTGGGGCGGCGTGTCTCGGCGAACGGACGCGCAGCCCTCCCTGCCGCTCCAGACGGGCGAGGGCGCTGCCCACCCGCGCCAGGATCGCGATGAACGTGATCAGCAACAACCAACCTGTGAGATGAACGAGCACCCGCTGCGTGAAACGCTGCAGGCGGTGGGTGCTGCAACTCGTCGACCTCATCCGCTCCTCCTCGTGGACATTGCGATGGATCTCGCGAGGATGGTGCGTGCGTGGTGTCAAGCAGCCGTCAAACGTCTTGACGCCTGCTTGCCGTCCGGGAAGGAAGCTGGGGGTGATGATTCCCGTAGTCGTCGTGGCGGCTGCCGCGGCGTCCTTTGACCCTTGCGGATCGTGCTTTCGGGGTTGGGAATTCTGAGCCCGACGAGGCCTTGGCCCCCGTCAAAAGTCGGATCGCCATCCACCACACGGTCGACATTTTCGTGCACGGGAGGGGCCGCGAGAAAGTCGGAGTCGCCTTCTCGAGCTTCCTCAGGCTTCCCGGCCTTCAAGTGCCGGTTAGGGTGGGTTCTTCTTCCTCGCTGAGGCCTTCTTTGCCCGGCCCGCCGCCTTTATTGCTGACTTGATCTCAACGATGGTTACGGTGCCCAGCTCGGGAGAAACCCAGGTGATGTCCGACTTTGTCAGTTGGAGGGCCTGGATCGCATCTCGCAGCTGGCGACGGGCATCCGACAAGGTACGCGCCTTGACCCAGAGCTGAGTGCCAGGTTTTGGGGAATGCACGTGCCGGATGAGGGCCATGACATCTCCGGATGGCCCTCCGAAAACGCTCTCGTGCAGTGAATCGAGATCGTCTTCCCCGGCTTCAAAGATGAGGCCGTTCTTGTCGGCAAGCTCGTCTGGTTCCAATCCTATGACTGCTATTGGAGCGTATCCAGACCAATCCACTGCCTGTCGATCCATATGGATCCTTATCCGGCTCACTTCTGGAGATTTCTTACCCATCGTACCGACAATTTGGCAAAGCCGTCCTCAATTACAACCCCGGGCCGCGGTCGCCGCCACTCCGCGTGGCCGGGTGGACTTCCAGGTTCGGGTGGTACATCCGTGTCGAACTCAATCCCTCGCAGCCCGGGCGGCAAACGCCCCACGTACGCCTTGACGGCCGGTGGACCGCCGTATCGAGACTCTTTTCCCCAGATCTCACGACTCTGCTCCTGCTTCAGAGCAACTTCTGGAGTCTGAGTCGTCGAAGCGAGGCGATGAAAGATCATCCGACCCTAAGGCGAGGATTCTGGCCCCGATGGGAAGCCGCACGTCACATACAGGCACAAGCACCTGGTGCAAAGACATGCCTGAACACCAATAAGCTCCGACCATCAACTGGCGCTCAACACGTAATTTGAAATTCGCTCGTGCCTGCCCTCCCCCACTGGCGCGCCCCTCTCTGCGGTGTCCCCAGACGCGCGGCCCTTGCGCACGGCATGGAGGGGACACATACCTAACATGAACCCCCATGCGAGAGGACCCATGCCCGCCCAACAGTTGAAGCGCTTCCTCGACGACAACCAGGTCAAGTACGTCACCCTGTCTCACTCCAAGGCGTACACCGCCCAGGAGCTTGCCACGCTCGCCCACGTGCCCGGGGAGGAGTGGGCCAAGACCGTGGTGGTGAAGCTGGACGGCAAGCTGGCGATGGCAGTGATACCCGCCGGACAGAGAGTGGTGCTCGATCTGGTGAAAAAGGTCGCCGGCGCAAAAGACGTGGCACTCGCCACGGAACACGATTTCGCGGCCTCCTTCCCCGACTGCGAGCTCGGCGCGATGCCGCCGTTCGGCAACTTGTATGGCCTGGACGTCTACGTCGCGGACGCGCTTGCCGATGATGAGGAGATCGCCTTCAATGCCGGCTCCTTCAGTGAGACGGTGCGGATGCCCTATCGGGACTTTGAGCGGCTGGTGCAACCGAAGGCGGCCAGGATTTCGGCGTAGCGCCGAGAAGTATCTCGCCAGCGCTCGTTGTGGGCGTGATTGGCACCGGCGGGTGCGACCAGATCGAGGGCACGGCGCAAGTCAAGGCCGATCTACCGCCTCAACTATCCTTTGCCGCTGCCCCGCCGTGATCATGTCCCGCTCCACCACCTCCCTCACGATCCGCGCCACGAACGCGTAGCCCCGTGGCTCGGCCACTAACCACCGCCGCCACTCCAGCTCGTCCAGCGCCGCGTTGAGAGCCTGGCCCTCCAGCCCCGTCGCTCGCCCGATCAACTGCGCTTCGACCCGGTCGCCCAGTACCGCGGTTGCGGTCAGAGCGGCCTGCGCCTCGCGGCTCAAGCGCCGAAAGCCAACCCGTATCGCCGCGACCATCGTATCGGGAAGCTCGCCGGGGAGAGTCTGATCGAGAGTCCGCAACGGCTGGGGCCAGGCGCCACTGGTCGCGTTGAGGTCGAGTCCCGCCGCGACCGCGTGGCAGATCTCCACCGCCAGTAGCGGAAGTCCAGCGGAGTCGGCCCCGATTCTCCGAGCCAGCCGGTCGGCCTCCTCGGCCGAATACGATGGCAAGGCCCAGTGTGCCAGGGCGCGAAGCGAGTCGGCCCCGAGAGCCGAAAGCGACACGCTGATACCCGGAATGTCTCGCCCGATCCGGGTGCGAAGCTCCCCCAGCTTGGAAGCGGACGGCTCGGAACTGGTCCCGAAAAGAATCAGAATCGGCGCGCCCGCGAGATCGCGTGCGATCGCTTCGAGAACCTCGTAGGATGGCTCGTCAACCCAGTGCGCATCGTCGATAATCATCAATACCGGCCGCTCGACGCTCGTCGCCCGCAGGATTTCACTAAGGGCGGGGCCGGGTTTCCAGGGGTCCTCATCGCGTGCGGCCTTGGGAAAACGTTCCGCCCACTCCGTGATCTGGCCGGTGAGTGCGGCCAGCGCGGACGGATGAGTACCGGCCACCCCCGGCGCATCGAGCAACCCGCCACGCGCCAGGCCGAGCACCGCGCTCAACGGGTGATCCAGATCGGCCGCGACCGCGCGCATCGAGAGACAGGTTCCCCCTTCCAGTGCCACTCGCGCGATCACCTCTTCGGCAAGTCTGGTCTTCCCCGCCCCGGCATCGGCCTCGATCACGACCATTCCGAGTCGCCCGGAGGCGGCCTCTCGCCACTGTTCCAGGATTGCCGACAATTCTCGCTCCCGACCCACCAACGGAGCGCGCTTCCAATCGACGCCTCCGCCGTCACTGAGCGCCTCTTGTGGCAGGTGCCATTCCCGGGCGGCCCGCAGGCGATTCGCCAGGGCCTCGGTTTCCGGATCGATGTGCCCATCCCGTTCCTTCTTTGCGCTGGCCGAGAAGTGAGCGAACAGATCCAACGCCGCCGACCGGTCGCCGGCCAGTGCCAAACCGCGCATGAGGGTGCGCACCGCGCGATCGGACAGGGGCTCGAGCTTCAGGGCGCGACGCGCCGGCTCCTCGGCTCCGGCAGTATCGCCCGCCGCCAACCGCTGCTCGGCGCAGCGCACCAATGCGTCGATCGCTCGCATCCGCCACTGCAGCCGCTCGGCGGTGAGCCAGTCCTCGAAGGGGGATGCGTCCGGCACGCTGAACCCTTCGAGAAACTCACCGGCCACTAGTCGTGCGGCACCCGCCCAATCTCCCGCCTTCGCCAGGTGATCGAAGCGGTCGGTGTCCAGCTCTATCGTGCCATCCACCAACTGGATCTGATCCCCCTCCGCCTTTACCTGTGACTCCCCGGCTAACCGGCGCAGGACCCGAACTGCCTCGCGCAACGAATGCCGGGCGGCCGACTCGTCCTTTTCACTCCACAGCAGGCCGATCGCATGGTCGCGGGTGCAACGGTGAGTCGAGGCGCGGGCAAGGTACAGCAGCAGCGCGAGATTCTTTTTCCACAGCAGCTCGGGCGGCGCCGGCGCCTGATCCACCGATACCTCCACCGGGCCCAGCGTGCGGCAGTAGATCATTGGCTGGAGATTCCGCACCCGAGTCGAATGGTCCGCTCGCGAGCGCTATCGGCGCGTGCCGCGTACGGCGGGGCGCCCACGGCCCAGTGGCGTGCGACCCCCTGGTACGCCGCGCATGATTCGCCGCGCTGGGACGCTCCATCGAGCAACCGCCCCAAACGCCAGCGCGCCAGCGTACCGAACGCCCAATCGACTTCGGCCGCCTGTGGCAGGCCGGTCGGCAATCCCATGAGATCGGTGTGCTGGTACCAGCGCAGCTCCCGGCTCGCTCCCTCGATGTCGCCCAGCCGCCCGCGCCATTGGGCGCGCTCCAGCCGCGCGACCGTGCGATAGAACGGATCCACATGCCGCGCGGTTGAATCCACCTCGATCGCGTCCGTCCGCGCCAATGCTTCCCTGAGCTGACCGGACGCCGCCAGCGAATCGGCCTGGAGAAATAACAGCAGCGGCAAGGCCTCCTGATTCTCCCTCAGCACCGAGTAATCGCGGCCTGGCGTCGAACGAACGGGCGAACGGTGGATCAACAGAGTGCTCATCCATATCGCGCGCCAGCGAAGAGGCTCCGCAGCACCCGGAGCGGCGAACCGGCCGAGCGCGTCCGTCGCGGCCTCCACTGAAACGGCGCCGGGATCGAGCAAGGCGATGGCGCCTTCCAGCTCGGCGGTGAAGAGTGCGATCTCGGCCTCGGGAGAGAGGTCTGCCAGGCGCCGCGCGGTTTCCCGCGCTCGTTGCAGCTGCCCCGTCGCGACCAGTCCCAGCACTTCGGCAATGAGACCGGAGCGTCGAAGATCCTGGGATGCAGCCGACGAGGAGATAGCTCGCCCCAGCGCGATCGCGCCGCGGGGTGCGTCGAACGCGGGGAGCAGTCGCGGGCCTGCGCCGAAATCCGGGTAGTCGCGCGAGGCAGAATCGGTGAACAGTCGTTCGTTGCGGAGCGCTGCCTGCTCGGCAGAGAGGAATCGCCAGGCAAAACCAAGATCCAGCAGCGACCGCAGGACTCGAGTGAAGGGATCGCGGACCACACCGCGACGATCGAGCGCGGCGAGCGCGGCGACGGCTCCCGCCGAATCGCCTTCGGCAGTGAAAACCCACGCGAGATGCTCCCATGCGGGGCCGAAGTCGCGACGCAGCCGGACCGCGGTTTCGAACGGCGCAATGGCCTCAGCCCGCCGGCGGCCCACGAGCGGTCCCCGGTGAAACAGCTCATCACCTTCCTGGAACCACGCGAGCAGGAACCTGGGCGACCGCTCGGTGACGCCGCGGAGGGTGTCGAGACGCGGCGCCAGCGGCAGTTGCGTCGCCCGTATCAGACCTTGATACCAGGGAGGAAAGGAATCGATGTGCGCCAGGAACCGCCGGACCCGCGCCGGGTCGTGCTGCTGGCTCAGCCATCGCTCTATGTCATTGACCCGCCAGGAGCAGAGCCAGCAGGTCGAGTCGGTGGCCTCGGCCAGCAGGTACGCGCGGTACGCCTCGCCCCACTTGGCCGCTCCCACCAGTTGCTCCGCTTCCAGAAACCGCGCCAGGCCCGGAGCGCTGCGGGGCAACGCCCGCGTTGGGAGGGATGGTGCCAGGGGGCTGCGCGCGTCCCATACCGCGAGGAGGATGCGATAGGCCAGAGAATCCGCCAACGCGGTCCAGGCATCGAACGGAACCGCGATCTCCGCCGCGTCGATCCTCCCGGCGGGGTGAGACAGCCTGGCGCGTATGGCACCGTCTCGTATCTCGACCCGAACCGCAGCGTTCACCGAAGGAGTCATCTGGAACAATGCGCGCGACTCCGCGACCCGGAAATCCGGATGGCCGCTCAACTCCGCCCGCAGCCGACTCTCCAGCGAGTCACCGATCCAGCGGTTTCTGGGATCTCCGACGAATGCAATGCTGGGAACGGCGACGGCGACGGCGCCCGCGGACGCGGCCGGTGGACGTACCCGTGCAACGGTGAAGGAGGCGGCTGCTCCCGCCACCAGGCCCCCGAGCGTAAGCAGGGCGGCGCGCCCTGCGTAGCGCCTGGCGCGAGTCCGCCAGAGCGCGCGACGAAAGCTTCGGGCATCGGGCCACCGGTCCTCGGGTAACGGCGCTAATGCGCGACGGAGAACGCGAGCCACCGAGCGGGGAACGCGACTCCAGTCGGTCTTCTCTCCCAGCGCCGGGGGTCGCACTCCAGTGTGCGCCTCATAGAGCAGCAGCCCGACGGCGAAGATGTCGGATTGAGGGGTGACGGGACCCCCCGTCATCTGCTCGGGGGACATATAGGCCGGTGTGCCTTGGCCCGCCGAATCAACCGAGGGCGGGCGGGCAATCCCAAAATCGGCCAGCAGGGTTCGATGACCCAAGAGGAAAACATTGGCGGGCTTGATGTCTCGATGGACCACCCCGGCCTGGTGCACCGCCTCCAAACCGTCCAACAGGTCACGCCCGAGTTTGAGCGCATCAGGCGGGGCGAGCGGGCCGCGACGTAACCGGTCGTGCAGCGTCTCGCCCTCCACCAGCTCCATGATGTAGTAGAAGAGTCCCGCCGCTTCCCCTGCCCGGTAGACCGTCACGATATGGGGATGCCGCAGGCTGGCGAGGATACGCGCTTCGCGGAGAAAGGACTCGGTCGCCTGAGCCGTGGCGAGCTCCGGGCGGATGATCTTGACCGCAACCAGGCGATCGAGTGTCAAGTCGCGGGCCAGGAACACGATCCCCATGCCCCCGCTGGCGAGCTCTCGCTCGACGCGGTAGTCCGGCGACAGCGCTTCCTGCAACCGTTCGAGCAGCGGAGAAGGCGTCATGTGATGGCGGTCCACGCAAACGTGCGACTTCTGCGGACCTTCGGCAAGCCGGGCTTACCGGTTTGCCGCCACGGTGAAAAACATCGAGGCTTCGCCGGTACCCGGCATCCGGCTCATCGACTACGACGCTCTTCTGGTGGACGCCACCCGCGTCACGGTCCAGGATGCGGGCGGCCAGAACTTCGCGGTGAATCTGGGCGTAGTGGCGCCGGGCGTGGAGCTCAAGCGGGGATGGGTTTGGGCCAGCACCATTATCGATGGCCAACCCTACTTTTTCGCCAGCACCCATCTCGAGGGTAGCGCTCCCGGCATGCCGGAGTTACTGGCCGCCCAGGCTTCGGAGTTGGCCGGGTTCGTTCCGACTGACGTGCCGGTTATCGCCCTGGGGGACTTCAACGACAAACCTGGCTCGCTCATGTACCGAGCGATGACGGCGAACGGCTTCACCGATGGGTGGCGAGACCTGCGTCCCGGTGTTGCCGGGTTTACCTGCTGCCATCTGTCGGATTTGACTGACCACGTGGCCGACTTGATCCAGCGGATCGATTACGTGTTCACCCGAGGAGTGGGAACCGCCAGGACCGGATTGCAGGGGAACATCGGACTGATTGGCGAGGTCCCTGCCGACCGCATTGCCGGGTCGCTGCACACGATTTGGCCGTCGGATCACGGCGGCCTACTGGTGAGTCTGCTGAACTAGGGCCTGAACGTTGTGAGAGTTGGAAGCGTTGAAAGGGTTGAAAGGAGGTAAGGGCTACAACGGAAGCGACCCTTACAACCCTTATGACCCTTGCAACCCTTACAACCTGTTCCTCAGCGAATCGGCACCACTTTGAACTCCGAAACCTCCAGATCGAGCCCCGCGTCGAGCTTGAGCCCCATGACGCCTTCAGCGCGCACCGTTGCCCGGCTCATGCTGTGTACTTTGACGTCGTTCACGAAGTAATCCAACCGGAGAGGATGGACCTCGAGTCGCAACCGATAGGTCACCACCTCCCCCGCGGTAGTCGTGATCGCCGGGTGGTACATCCAGGGGACCAGCCCGTGCTCTTCGCGACCCTCATGCAGCCCTACCAGGAAGCGGCCGTCAGGTCGAATCTGAAACGTGAGATACGCGGGACGCTGTTTCTCGAGGTCGCGTCCCCCCACAAACATTCCGAATCCGTTTCTCGCGGCGCCGGGAAGCAAAGTGGCCTCCAGAGACACGCTGAAGGCTTTCTTTTCGACCATCGTCGTGTCCCACCAAAGACCGTTATCCGTGGTGGTGACGTGCCAGCCACCAGGCGTGACCCAGATCTGCGCGGTCGTGTCGGGCCCGCCGTTCAAGAGCCGGGACTTCCAGCCTGGCGGGCTGGTTCGCGGGGCGCCCTGAGCGGAGGACACGGAAGGGACGGCGAGGATCGTGAGGATCAGCATGGCGGTGGAGCGCATGGCGAAAGATCGTTGCTGGTACAGCCATCCGCATCCTGCCTCGCACGGGGGCGCGGAGACTAGGACGCGATCTCGGTAAGCAGTTCGTCGAGACGGCGCACTTCGACCACGGCACCCAAGGTCTCGAAGCGGCTGCGAGCCCGGCGGGCGAGATCTTCGGCTTCGCGGTCGCGCTGGCGGTCGTGCAGCAGGCGGGCGAGATCACGCTCGGCCTGTGCCGCGAGCAGCGGACGATTGAGCTTGGTGGCGCGCCCGATAACGTCCCGGAGGGTAGCCTCACCCTTCGTCAGCTCTCCGAGGGACACCATCGCCGCTGCCAGAACCCGTAGATCCTCCGCCTCGGCGGCGACGTCGCCCAGGTCCCGGTGCACGGCCAGAGCGCGTTGCACTCCTACCATCGCGACGTCCGCGTCACCCGCGAGGAGCCGGATCTCCGCCCGTCCGCTCTCGATAGTCGCCGCAAGGGCGAGGTCTCCCGCCGCAGTAGCTTCCTGGACAGCTCGCTCGTCGGTCTCGAGCGCGGTGGCCAGATCGTTCTGTTCGCGGTAGGCCATCGCAAGGTTCTGCAGCGTCTCCGCGACCCCGGTCCGATGTCCCACTTGCTGGAAGGCCGCCAGCGCCATGGTGTGCGAGCCGACGGCCCTTCCGTACTGGCCGCGCAGGGACGCAATCGCGCCCAGGTTATTGGAACAGCGGCCCACCGTGCCGCGGTCTCCCAGGCGCTCCGCCTTGGCCAGCCCCCGGGTGAAATACCCAAAGGCCTCTTCGACCTGACCCTGTTCGAACGCGATCGCTCCGAGAACGTTCAGCGCCCGCGCCTCGATGGTCTGATCGCTGCGCGCGCGCGCCGCCTCCAGGCCCACGGTCACCCACCGCTTTCCCAACTCGTGCCGCCCGACGCGCGCCTGCGAAATGCCGAACAGCAGTGCCAGGGTCGGAGACTGCTCCAGCTCCTCGACAGGCAGTGCACCCAGTTGCTCGGCGACCGCGGCGTGACGGCCGGTTTCAGCGAGCTTTTGGATCCCGTTTAGCATTTCCAGCGAGGCCCGGGCACCCATTACCACGAAACCGTGTAACCTGAAAAGTGTTTGAGGTTGGCCGCCAACAGGCGACCGGAGAGGTTCTTTCCGGCCGGGACCGCGATCCAGGGATCGCCCACCTGTTCCTGCACCCAGACACCCAGCAGTGCTTGCTCGATGTAGGAATCGGCATCGTCGATTATCCCGTTCGCGTCGAAATCGCGATTGGCACCGGTGTACCAGACCTTGAGCTGTGCTGGTGCGGCATCGTTGAAGGTGAGCCCGGTGGGCTCCAGCCGCACGGTGAGCTGCGTGGTATCAATCGAGGCCGTGATCAGGATCGAGTCGGTTCCCGCCAAGAGGGCGCCGTCGGGGCGGCGAAGCAGCGAGCCCTTGGGGATTGACAAGACCAAGTAGGGCTGCCAGCTGCTATCGCCCGCTCGGTAATCGATCTCAATCGATCGATCTTTACTGGCGTGGGCCCAGAAACTCAGCGAGTAACTCGAAAGCAACGGCGGAGTGGACGGCGCCGCTGCCGACAGGTCGGTGCCTCCCGAGGAACGCCGGGCGACGAACTCTCTGGCAAGACTCGGCGCCCACACCACCTGATGGAGCGGCCGATCGGTGAGACGTGGCGGGTCCTGCACTCTCGGCGGACCCGTGTTGTCGGCACACGCGCTCGCCCAGAGCGCTGTGCCAAGCAGGAAGAGAGATGTCGTTTTGCCCATAAACCCGCCCCTGGTTGCGCGGACCACGCTGCGAATCGATTCGCCTGGGATCAGGGCATATGGCGTACCTTCTTGCCCCCGTTTCCAAGTGTGCGCTGCTGCGTGATTTGGCAGGACCGGGCCGAGCCGCCAGCTGGAACGCACTGCCCCACCTGGGTCAGCGTGTGCCAGTTGCCGGGGATGGCTCGCGCGACTCGCCGTTGGGCTGCACCAGTCGCCGAAGCCGACGCCGAGAAACGTTGAGGCGCCTGGCCGCCTCGCTGACGTTTCCTTCACAAGCTTCCAACATGGCGCGGCCCGCAGCCGCGGCGATCGTATCGAGGTGCGCGGGGAACGGGATCACGCCGGCTGCGGGGTGGTTCTGCGCGGCGGCAGGCAGGAGCTCGGTCAGACTGAGCTCGCCCGGCAGCGAAAGTAACAGTGCCCGCTCCAGCGCGTTCTTCAATTCCCGAATGTTTCCCGGCCAGGCATGCTCCAACAGCGCCCGACGCGCGTCGCCGTTGAAGCTCGGGACGGGAAGGCCATGGCGTGCGGCGAGTGATGCCAGCAGGTGGTCCGCGATCAGACCGACGTCTGCCCCCCGTTCTCTGAGCGGCGGCAGTACCAGGGTCACGACGCTGAGTCGGAAATAGAGATCCTGACGGAAGGTTCCCCGCTGCACTGCCCCCGCGAGGTCCTCGTTCGCGGCAGCGATCACCCGGACATCGACTTTCCGTGATTTGGTACCGCCCACCCGCCGGATTTCATGGTCTTCGAGGGCCCGGAGCAGCTTGGCCTGAAGATCCACTGGAAACGCCGAGATTTCGTCCAGCAGTAACGTTCCGCCGTCGGCGATCTCGAATAGGCCGGGCTTCGCGGCATGGGCATCGGTGAACGCTCCCTTCTCATGCCCGAACAACTCCGACTCGATGAGATTGGCCGGTAACGCCGAACAGTTAACCGGCACGAAGGGCGCTGCCCGACGAGGCCCACCCTTATGGATGGCCCGCGCGAGCAGCTCTTTGCCGGTGCCGGTTTCACCGACGATCAGGGCGTTCCCATGCGCGTGCGGCAGCAGTCGGGCCGCGCGCAGGAGGACTGCCTTGAGGGACGGACTTTCCCCTACGATCTCGGTGAAGGCGTTCATTTCATCTTCTGAGTTCCCCATCGGATCGTGGAGGCTTTGTTGGCGATGACGGGCCACCGCCGCACCGATGGCGTTACGAAGGATCTCGATATCCTCGGGCAACGCGAAATAATCGGCAGCGCCGTGACCCATGACTTGCGCGGTCATCCGGCGACCGGGATCTGCCCCCACCACGAAGATGGGAACATCGGCACAGGTGTCGTGCCGATCGAGCCAGTCCAGCGCCTCACGCTCCGCGCCGCCTGCTGCGAGCAGCACCGCTGACACCGCGGGTGGCACGCCGTGGGTATCCGCGGCAGGAAGGATCTGCACTTCGGCGTCGAGCCCGGCAGCTAGCTGATGCCAAACGTCGGCAAACGATTCCGAGAGACGTACTACTACGAAACGAACCAAGGCGCCTCGCACGTTGGGCCCTTTTGAACCAAGTAGTACCCAGGTTCCAAAGACTGCTGTGCTCTGCATCACATTCCCAACTTCCGATACCACAGGCCATTAGCCCGTCATGGCACACCGCTGGCCCCGGGCTTGCGCTATCTCCCCACGCCAAAGCAGCGCGGGTCCGGCGAACCACTCGCATGGAGGTCAGGAGTCGATGGGCGTAAGTGTCGCACCAGCAATCAGTCACGGCGACGCGAAGCATCCCGCTTGGGCTTCTGCCCTCTCGCATCCCGGCTGGCTCAAATCGACTCAGCGGTATGGCCAGCGGCGCGCTCTCTTGGGCGCCGCGGTGGTCGCGCTCGAGCGAGCGATACAAGCCAAGGACCCCGACACCATGGGCCATTCGGCTCGGGTGCGACGCCTCGCGGTCGCCCTGGCGCGCCGGTTGGCCGTTGGTGAGGCCCTGCTCCAAGAGATCGCCATGGGCGCCGAACTGCACGACATCGGAAAAATCGGCGTGCCGGATGCGCTACTGCACAAGGCGGGATCCCTCACGCCGGACGAGCGCCGCCGAATTCTCGAGCACACGGTGATTGGCGAGCAGATCTTGGCACCGCTGCTGCGCGACCAGCCGGTGATCCTGGCGGTGGTTCGTTGGCACCATGAACGGGTGGACGGGAGCGGGTACCCGGACGCCCTGCGGGGAGAGCAAATACCTCTGGCGGCTCGGATCGTGGCCGTCGCGGACGCGTTTGACGCCATGACCAGCGAACGACCATACCGACCGGCCCGGTCGAGGCCCGAAGCGGTCCGGGAGCTGCTCCGCTGCAGCGGGAGCCACTTCGATCCGGTGTGCGTCCGCGCGCTACTCGAGGTCTTTCGCGAGCTCGCGGAGAACCGGCCTCGCGCGGCGCCTGACCAGCGGTTCGAGATGGGTGCGGCATCGCGGTGGCCCGGGTCGCGACCGCGGAGGTGGAGGGGTAGTGGCGGAGAACGCGGTCCGCCTCCCTTGGAGTCGCGGATTCATGAAAGGGAAGGCCCGCCTACTCCGGGATCACCGGCAGCAGGAGGTGCGATGCTCGAACGGCCGAGTGATAGACCAGGTTCCGGACAACCAGCCAGGAGGTCTCGTCGTAATTGTTGCCGCCGGTGTTGAGATTGCGGTCGAATCGCGGAAAGTTACTGCTGGAGACTTCCACCCGGATGCGATGCCCTGGTGCGAAGTAATTGCTGGTTGCCTGCAGGTCGATTCGGAGCTGGTACACTTCGCCCGCTTTCATCCACACCTTCTTGTCGTATCCCTCGCGGTAGCGTGCCCGGAGGATCCCTTCCTGGACGTTGTAGGCTGTCCCGTCGGGATAGACATCGACCAGCTTGCCAGTGAAATCGGTGTCCTTGCCGGATGAGGACACGTACAGCACCAGCTGGATCGGCCCGGTGACTTCGACGCCCCGCTCCAGAGCGGGAGTGCTATACACCAGCACGTCGGGCCGCTGCTCGACGTCCCGCTGATCGAACGAGCCTTCCGGCGCGTCCGGCGTACCGGTGCAACAGATCGGCCCGCCACGGGATGGGACCGGATCCTTGGGGTCATAGGTAAAGCTGTCCGGCGGCTCGCTGCGGGGCGCGGCGGGGGATAAGGTGCCGGCGCCGGCGCTGCCGTTGGCCTTTCCATCGGAATGCAGGTAGTACTTGGTAAAGCGAGTCCGCGCGAGCGGCCACTCCTGCTCGGCGCGCCACCGATTCCTGCCCATGACATATATCTGCAGCTTGGGCATCGATGTCACTCCGTTGTCGACTCCCTTCAGCCAGTACTCGAACCATTTCCCGTAGGCACCCCAATGATCGAACTGCGCGTCGCCCACCGGCCGCTCCCCGACGACGGTGTTCGCGGTGGTTCGCTCCGAGCTGCAGTGGGTGGTCGGCGAGATGATGGCGTACTGATGATCGCGGCCGCGAGGACTCTCCGCGTTTTCCCGCATCAGGTTGAACTCGTAGAGCGTTTCGGTCACGCCAAAGTCGTACCAGGAATTGATGTGCAGGGCGGGCGTATCGAATCGCTCCGTCCCCTTGAGGTAGCCGAACTGATCCCACCAGGGATCGTTCAACTCGCGGGTGTTGATATCACGCCAGTTGTTGGGCGGCGCGCCCGCGCGGTCCATCATGTCGGCGATGGGCAGCGTGAGCCAGAGTGCCTTGAAGTCGATCGAGGGGACGGTGGGACCGATATTGAAGTAACCCGCGACACGGTTCCATTCCTCGCGTGACATCCAGGCGGGGGGCTTGAGGTACACCTGGCTCCCGGAGCTCCGGAACCAGCCGAACCCCGCCGCGATTTCGACCGCTCCTCCATTTCGGGCGCCGAAGTAGTGGTAGCGAGTTCCGCCGCGGCCGATCGAGCTGCCGGCCGACTGGGGGATCATGGCGGCCAGCGCCGGATGCCGCAGCGGCGCCTGCATGATCTGCACGTCACCTCCGTAGGAGCACCCGATGGTACCGACCTTCCCATTAGACCACGGCTGCCTGGACAGCCAGTCCACCGTGTCGTAGCCGTCCTCCGGATCGCCACCCTGCACGTTGTATCGTCCTTCGGATTCCCACTTCCCGCGAACATCCTGCACCGCCACCGCGTAGCCCTGCCCAGCCCAGAAATACGCGGCCGAGTTGGCCCGCCGGTTGGGAGCCTTGTTGTAGGGCGTCCGCATCAGGATCACCGGGAGCCGATCTCCCGCGCCGCGGGGGACGTAGAAGTCGGTGGAGAGCCGGACTCCATCGCGCATCGCGACCATCGCGCTGGAATCGACCCGGATCTCCCCGTAGCGGGCCACCGGACGCGGATAACGCGGTGCCTGGCCTGCCACGCTTGAAGGATTCAGCAAGGCCGCACCAATCGCCACGAGGGCGACCGCTTGCCTACTCCGCGAAGGGGTCATCGCTGTCTCCTCTGCGCTCTCCGCGTTCTTGCCGCGAGATCCTCCACGCATCACGGATACGCCGTGGGCGTTTGGGACAACCCGAGCATTTGCCTGGCCTGCGCCGGCGTGGCGATCTCACGATTCAGCTCATGCGCGACCCGGACTGCCCGTTCCACCAGCTGCGCGTTGCTCTTCGCCTTTTCGCCTCGGCGGTAATAGACGTTGTCCTCGAGCCCGACCCGCACGTGTCCGCCCATCATGGTCGCCAGCGTGGTCATCGGCACCTGATGGGGACCGATCCCGGAGCAGAGCCACACGGAGCCCGCCGGCAGCTCCCGCAGCAGATGCCAAACGTTGTCCACCGTGGGCCAGCTCGAGGTCTGATAGCCCATGACCGTCTGGACCCAGTAGGGTTTGTCGATCTTCCCGCCCTGAATCAGATCCAGTAAGACCCACACCCCGCCCGTATGGTACGTCTCCAGTTCCGGCTTGATGCCCCGCTTTTTCATTTCGTCGGCGAACTGGTTCACCACTCGGTAGGAAAACGGTATACAGTCGTCGTATACCATGGCGGGCCGCGGGTCCGGGAGCGGCGCATTGCGCTCCTTGATGACGAACTTGCTCATGTCCGGCGTCAGATTGAGCGAGGCCACTTCGGGCCGGGCAGCGAGACAAGAGAGCCGTTCCTCCATGGTCATGTCGGGCCCGCCGCCGGTCGTGTCGTTGATGATGATATCGGGACAGCGTTCCCGGATCTTGCGATTCACGTCGTACCAGACTTCCGTCGTCGTGGCCGGGCGCGTGGGTCGCTTCGGGTCGCGCGCGTGGACGTGCACCATGGCGGCCCCCGCGCGGTAGGCCCGGTGCACCGAGTCGGCGATCTCGTCCGCCGTCTCGGGCAGGTTCTCGTTCGATTCCTTCCCCTGGACTCCCCCGTTGCAGGCAACACAGATGATCAGTGGCGGCATGCCCGAACGAACCTGCTCCATGTACTGATACGGATCAGCGTAGTTCCACACGTCATCGAACGACGTCACGTCACGCTCCTGGGTGCTGGCTCTTGAGTGCCCGGATGCGGCGAATCATGTCGTCACGCCAGCGCAGCAGATCCGCCACGGTCGCCCCACCGACCAGCCCTTCGGTCGCCGTGCTCAACCGGTCGATCATCTCCCCGTCGAACGCGGGTGCGGCCGGGTCGAGCGCCTGAATCAGCGCGCGGTACGACGAGCCATACCGGCCGTAGTACTCCCGCAGGCCGCCGTCCGCATTGGTGTGGCCGGTCACGAACGGCCCCATGATGGCCCAGCGCAGGCCGAGCCCTTCGCGGACGATGGTGTCTACCGCCTCGACGTCGGCCACACCACTCTCCACCAGATCGATCGCTTCCCGAACCAGCGCCGCCTGGAGCCGGTTCAGCACAAAGCCGAAGGTGTATTTCCGCAGCAGCACCGGCACCTGGCCGGCCTGGCGGAGGAAATTCATGGTCCGGGACACCACCGCCGGATCGGTGGAGGCGCCCGGCAGCACCTCCACCGCCGGGATCACATGCGGAGGATTGGTAGGATGGGCGACGATGCAGCGCGAGGCACCGGCCAGGCCGTCGGCGATGACTGTCATGTCGAACGTCGACGTGCTGCTCGCGAGAATGGCCGCGCTGGGCGCGGACCCATCGAGCGCCCGGAAGAGCTCGCGCTTGGCGTCGAGGCGTTCCGGCCCACTCTCCTGAACGTAGTCCGCTCCGGCCAACGCGTCCTCCAGCTCCGAGTGAGTGCTGACGCGCGAACGGATGCCGTCTGCTTCCCCCGCCCCCAGCCATCCTCCCGCGACACTGAGATCCAGATCTTCGTCGAGCCACGCCAATGCCCGATCGATCTGCGCCTGATCCCGATCGTGAATCCGCGTCTCACAGCCGGCCCGCGCGAACACCTCGACCCAGCTCCGACCGATGACGCCGGTGCCTATGACGGCGACCCTCCCGATGGTCTGTCGAGCGTCCGTCACGGTTCGGTCGCGGCCTCGCTCACGCCGCACTCGAGCGGCCCGCCTCAATACTCGGCGATGCATGCTCTCCCAGGATCAACCGGCGTCGCTCGCTTTCCGACACGCGCTTCCGGATCCCGCTCGCGGCCAGCCAGAACAGGCCGCCGAGGACGGACCATCCGAGCAGCACTTTCCATTCGATGGGAAACGTACCCTTGGAGTCGACCCATGGCTGATAGAGGGCCAGCCCCAGCACGAAGATCGATCCCAGGACCGCGAGAACCGCCATCCGGGTACCGCCGGGCATGCGATACGGTCGTGCCTGAGCCGCGCGGGTGCGCCGCAGCTTGATGGCGGTCAGGCAGGTAAAGAGAAACGCCACGGCGAACCCGAGGCCGGCCACGCTCACGATGGGCAGGATCGCCTTGCGGCCCAGGATGATCCCGAGGCTCGCCACGATTCCGGTGAACCACACCGCTACCGATGGCGAGCCGAAACGGGAGTGAACGGTCGCGAACCGGCCATCGATGATCCCGGCCCTTCCCAGTGCGAAGATCACGCGCGCCGCCCCGAGGTACACCGGATTCCAGGTGGTGATGATGCCGAACAGGGCGGCGAGGAGCACCACCTTTGCCAGGATGGGCGACCCCAGCGCCCGCTCGAACGCCGCGGCAACCGGCAGATCGAATTGCAGCAGTTGCTCCCACGGCATGCTCAGGGACGCGCTGAGAATCGCGAGACAATAGAAGAGAACGGCCACCGCGAGCGCCAGCAGCATGACCTTGCCCGCTCTGCCCAGCGCAACGCCGGGGGCGATTTCCTCCAGCGCCTGCGGCACGATGTTGAATCCGGCGTAGAAGAACGGCGTCATCACCAATACCGCCGCGAAGCCACCCCACACGCTACCCGAGCCCGAGCGCCGGAAGAGCGGCGCGAGATTGGCGACGTCTCCGGTCGCAAGGCCGGCCGCCATGAAGACTGCGGAGAAGAGCAGCAGGGCGAACGTCGCGAGGTCCTGAAATCGAGTGGCCGAGCGGGCGCCCCGGTAATTCAGGTACCCGAGGTAGGCTGTTCCGCCGACGCCGATCAGGACGGTGCTGAGCCGGACCGGCTCGCCGAGGAAGCCGCGATAGAGAACCGGCCCCTCACTGCCCGGGATCAGGACGCCGACGATCCACGCGGCCGAGATCGCCTCGAAAGCCACCGTGGCGATGTAGACCAGGGCCAGCAGCCAGCCGACGACAAATGCTCCCCGCACCCCGAACAGCTCATAGCCATAGGCCAGTTCGCCTCCGCTCACCGGCAGCAGGGTGCTGACTTCGGCATAACACAGAGCAACCAGCGCCATGATAAGGCCGCCGCCAAGGAAAGCGGTGATGGCGCCCAGCGGGCCGGCGCGGTCGAGCCAGAAACCCATCACCGTGAGCCATCCGGTGCCGATGATCGCCCCGAACCCGAGGGTGAAATACTGGCGGAGTCCCAGTTCCTTTCGTAGCCGGGCCGGGGCGGGTTCGGTCACGCGAGGGCAGTCAACGCCGGTGCGACCGCCAACGGCTGCACTTCCGCGAGGGCGTCCCCGAATTGGGCGATGGCAGCCCGGATTTCGGGTTCGGCCATGGGGGTGGAGACGACGAATGACCCGCGCGGCGCAACGAAGATCCCGCGATGGAGGAGGACGAGATGCAACCAGCGCCACACCGTGCGCTGCCCGGCCGCCGCGCTGCGGTAATCCCGCACCGGTCCTTCGCAGAAATGGACATGAGCCAGCGATCCGGCTCCGGTCACCTGCCCGGGAATGCCAAGGCGCGACAGGGTGTCCTGGAGCCCCGCTCGCAGTGTATCGCCGAGCCGATTGATGCGGGTGATCGCATCGTGCGTGAGCAGTTCCAGCGCGGCGAGTCCCGCCGCGAGCGTGAGCGCATTGGCGTTGAAGGTGCCCGCCTGGCCCACGAATCCGCTGCGCCGCGGATCGAAACACGCCATGATGTCCGCGCGCCCGCCGAACGCGCCTACCGGTAGCCCGCCCCCAATGATCTTTCCCAAGGTCGTCAAGTCCGGCTCGATCCCGAAGAGCTCCTGAGCGCCGCCGAAGGCGAGCCGGAACGTAAGGACCTCATCGCAGATCAACAGCACACCGCACTCGCGGGTGATCTCGCGCAGCCCCCCAAGAAACTCCGGTTCGGCGGGAATCATGCCCGCCGCGCCGAGCATCGGTTCGACGATGACGGCGGCCAGCTCGGCGCGGTGGCGGCGTACCACGTCACGCGCGCGATCCAGGTCATTGAAAGGAGTGATCAGGACCTCACCCGTGAGGCCCGGCGAGAGACCCGGCCCCTCCGGGCGCCCCAAGGGGAACGCCGGCGGATCGGCACCGGGATCGACGCTCACCTCGGCGGCGTCGTAGGTCCCGTGATATCCCCCTTCCATCTTGAGGATGCGAGGGCGTCCGGTGAACGCGCGCGCGGCGCGGATCGCGTTGAGTACCGCCTCCGTGCCGGAGTTCGCGAATCGGACCTGGGCCAGCGACTTGACCCGTTTCGTGAGCGCTTCGGCAAGCAGAACCTGCAGTTCCACCGGTGCGCCATGCGCGGTGCCGAGTGCCGCTTGCGTCTGGATAGCCGCCAGGATGCCAGGGTGGGCGTGGCCATGCACCAGGGAGGTGTAGTTCCCCAGGAAATCGATGTAGGTGTTGCCATCGATATCCTCCAGGCGGCACCCTTGCCCGCGCGACATGAACGCGGGATAGGGCTGGTAGAAGACCGAGGTCCGGCTATCACCTCCGGGCAAGCTCTGCAGCGCGCGTCGGTAAAGCGCTTCCGATCGCGGTGTGCGGCGGCGGTAGGCGGACTCGATGGCAGCGCTCAGTTGTTCGGTGCTCATCCCACAGCCTCCCTCCTGCCTCTCCTGCCCCTCAGGCCCGTGAGGGCTTAGGGCACGAACACGGGCGTCAGTGGAACAGTCATGGTCCCGCTGCGGCAGCAGCGATCGTACGTCATGGGATTCACTAAGGCGTGTAGGTCGCCGTGAGCGACACTCCTGAATAGTCGGAAAATCCACGAATCATGATGTGCCAGGTGCTAGCGGCCGGGCTCGGGAACGTGCATTGCTCGTTGTTCCCTCCGACGTAGGGGCGGCAGTCATAGGTCGACTGGGTCGGCACGCTTCCCGCGCGGACATATAGGTCAGCATCACCCCCGAAGGGCCCGGCAATCGTGACGGTGAGCTGGCTCTGAGCGGCAGGGACGTCGATGACATAGTAGGTTTCGCTCCCTGCGGCACCCGCCAGATCGCTAACCGTCACACCGTTTTGGAGCGGCACTGCGGCGGCGGTGGTAGCACTCGCGGGCCCGGCATAGGTCGAGTTGCCACTCGCGTTGTACGCGCGGACCTGGTAGCGGTAGGTCGTGCCGGCCGCCAGCCCGGTGTTCTGGTAGCTCATCACGTTGGCCCCGACGGTGGCGATCTCGCTGAAGACGGTGCAGCCGGCGCCGGTGCAGCGCTCGATGTGGAAGCCGGTCTCGTTACTCGCGTTGTCGGTCCACGCCAGGTTGATCTG
>JACQVB010000029.1 GCA_016209985.1 Gemmatimonadota bacterium
GGGTAGGTCACCCCGGCCGCCGTCACCTGGTGCTCCTGCATGGCCTGCAACAGGGCGGCCTGGGTCTTGGGTGGCGTGCGGTTGATTTCGTCCGCGAGCACCACGCTCGCGAAGATGGGACCATGCACAAAATGAAACGACCGTTTTCCGGTGGTGACGTCTTCCTCGATGATCTCGGTGCCGGTGATGTCGCTGGGCATCAGGTCGGGCGTGAACTGAATGCGGGCGAACTTGAGCGCCAGCGCCTCGGAAACGGTGGACACCATGAGCGTCTTGGCGAGACCCGGAACCCCGACCAGCAGCGCATGTCCCCCCGACAGGATCGCGGTCAGGATGCCGTCCAGCACCTCCCGCTGTCCGACGATTCGCCGGGAAACCTGCTCCCAGAGCGCCTTTTTCCCGGCTGCGAGCATGTCCAGCAGCTCAACATCGTTGTGGGCGATGCGCAGCGGTTCAGCGTTCACGACCCGTCCTTGAGCGGTGGCGATATGGGACTCCGTTCGAACTACCGAGAAAACCTTAGGGCAATGACGCAGCCGGTAATCCTACATTAAACAGTACGTTTAAGCCACCAGTTTTGCTTGCGAAATCATTTACGCCGGGTGACATTTCCGCCGGTTTGAACGAGCCAGAACCCAGTCCCGGCCGAGAGTTAGGCGTTGGTTACAAGTACGTAGCCATGGGGATGCAGTTTGCGGGTGGCATCGTGCTGTTCATGGCGGCTGGATGGGGATTGGACCGGTGGTTGCACCTGACTCCGGTCTTCACGATTGCCGGAACCCTGCTGGGCGGGGTGCTCAGCTTCCTCAGCGTCTATCGCAGGCTCCAGGCAGACATCCAAGCGAACAAGCGGGACCGCGGAAACCGCGTGTGATCAAGGCCGTTGCCGTCGGGCTGGTCCTGACTGCCGCGATAACGCTGATCGAGAGAATGGCCTGGGGCCCCGGTGTGGTCGTCGCTGCGGTCACGTTTGGATTGCTGGCGACCGCGATTCAGGCAGCCGCGGTCTGGAAGCTCAAGCCGGCCCTGGGCGGCGCGTTTACCGAATTGATTCGTGGGTGGGCGCTCGGCATGGGGTTGCGGCTAGCGGGGGTAATCCTCATCGCGGTGGCGGTCGTGGTTGATCGCGGCCTGTTTCCCCCGTTGCCGGCGGCCCTCGCATACCTCGGGGTACTGATTCCACTGTTGTTTGGGGAGATTTACCTGGCCAGATGATGCAAGTACCGGATATCGGCGAAGTCGTCCTGCACCACACGGCAGATGCATGGACCGTGGAGCTGCCGTTCATTGGCGAATGGCATTTGCCGCGGTGGCCGGACGTTCACGTCGGGCCGCTGGTGGTGAACCTGAGTCCCACCAAGCACGTGGTGTTTCTCATCGTGGCGGCGATCCTGGTGTTCCTGACCATGTGGCTGGCCGGGCGTTCGCTCAAAAAGCAGCGGGCCCACGAAAGAGCTCCCAAGGGTTTTGCCAACGCCATCGAGGCGCTGGTGTTCTTCGTGCGGGACGAGATCGCGATCGCGAATATCGGGCATGATGGTGCCAAGTTCGCGCCCTATATCATGACGCTCTTCTTCTTCATTCTGTATTGCAATCTTCTCGGACTGGTTCCCTACGGCTCGACGCCCACGGGCAATTTGGCGGTCACCGGCGCGCTGGCGTTGACCTCGTTCCTGGTGATCGAGGTCAGCGGGTTTCTGAAGCTGGGGCCCAAGGGATACCTGCACACCATTTTTCCGCCGGTGCCGGGCATGAAAGGCGTCGGGGCGACGGTCATGTCGATCGCGATGGGACCGATCGAGCTGCTCGGCAAACTGGTGAAGCCGTTCGCGCTGACGGTGCGACTATTCGGCAACATGACGGCGGGGCATTTCGTGATCCTGTCGCTCATGGGGTTGATCTTCCTGTTCGGCCACCTCACCGGCTGGAACTGGGCGATCGGATTCTCCAGCGCGGCCCTGGTTCTGGGCATCATGTTGCTGGAGCTGTTCGTGGCGTTCTTGCAGGCGTACGTGTTCGCTCTGCTGACGGCAGTGTTCATTGGATTGATGCAGCACGAGCATTAGCCTCACCCCTGGCCCCTCTCCCTGACGGGAGAGGAGAACGGAAGAGCGGCGAATTGATGTCGAGGGTGGTTTTCCAAGCAGTAGCGTTACACTGCCGTTCCCCTCTCCGGTAACGGAGAGGGGACAGGGGTGAGGTACCGGAACGACATTGCGCTCACGTCGTTCCGAATCGTACCCGATCGAATGATTGGGGAATCCCGCTGGCCGAGAGCAGGCTTAGCCTGCGGTACGCCGAAGGCGGGTTCCGGAGAGAGTCGCCCGGGGGAGGCGACGTCCATTCCGGGGAGCGCGACGACATGCGATCTCCCGCTAATGAAAGGTTCGAACCATGGTAGACATGTTGGCGTTGTTGCAGGCGGTGCCGGAAGCGGTTCAGGCCGCCAAGAACACCAACGCGCTCCTCGGCGCCGGTATCGGTCTGGGGCTCGCGGTTATCGGCGCGGGTATCGGTCTGGGTCGGATCGGCGGTCAGGCAGCGGAAGCGATCGCCCGGCAGCCCGAAGCCGGCGCGGACATACGTGGCGCGGCGCTGCTGATCGCGGTACTGCTCGAAGGAGTCACGATCATTGCGCTCGTCTTCGCGCTGCTCTTCAAGCTGATTGCCTGATCGGATGCTCATGACGGCCGTAGTGCTGGCACTGCAGGAGGGGGAACACGCCGCGGCGAGAGCCCCCTCCTCGCCGTTCGAAGTGAATTTCGGGCTGTTTTTCTGGACTTGGGTCGTCTTCATCCTGCTTCTGGCGGTGCTCTACAAGTTCGCATTTCCCGCGATCCTCAAGGCGACCGAGGAGCGGGAGCAACGGATCAAGCACCAGCTCGCGGAAGCGGAACGGATGAACGCCGAAGCCAGGGCCATGATGGAGCAGCACCAGAGACTGTTGGCGAGCGCCAAGGAACAGGCCCAGGCGCTGATCAACGAGGCGAAGCTGGTGGCGCAGCACGAGCGCGAGGCCCTGCTGCAAAAGGCGAGGGACGAGCAGGATCAGATCCTGGAGCGCGCCAAGCGCGAAATCGAGGCCGAGCGTGAGCGGGCGGTGGCCGCGCTGCGACGCGAGGCGGTGGACCTCTCCCTCGCCGCGGCATCCAAGCTGCTCCAGGAGCGGCTCGACGACGAGGCCAATCGCAAGCTGGTGACCCAGTACCTCGGCTCGCTGGAGACCAAGCATTGAGAGAGCCGACCATCGCCAGGAACTACGCCGAGGCCCTGTTCGAGTCGGGAGAACGCACCGGGAACACCGAGTCGTATGCCGATTTGGTCGAGGCCGTGGCGGGCGCGATCGCCGCCGATGATCGGGTGCGCACCGTCCTCGAGTCGCCCCGCGTCACCAAGGCGCAGAAGCAGGAGATCCTGTCCCAGGCGCTCGGCAGCCGGGCGCCCGAGCCATTCGTTCGCTTTCTCAGGGCGGTGGTCAAGCGGGGTCGGCAGGGGATTTTCGGAGCGATCGCTCACGAATTTCTGGGCTTGGTGGACGTCAAGCTGAATCGGGTTCACGCGAGCGTCATCCTCGCCCGGAAGCCGGACCCGGAGCTGCAACAGGAAATCGCCGAGCGGCTCTCGCGGATCGTCGGGAAGACGGTGGTGTCGCACGTCCGTGAGGACCGTGCCATTCTCGGCGGCATCATCGTGCGCATGGGTGATCGCGTGATGGACGGATCGCTGCGGCGGAAGATGCTGATGTTGCGGAGGAAGATGCTGGGAGCGTAAAGAGCAGGTGTCACCTTTTGAGAGGGAGCAACATGTGACACCGAAAGTCGGCTTCATCGGATTGGGTGCCATCGGGCGTCCGATGGCCAAGCACGTCGTCAAACGGTTCGACGGCATGGTGTGGAACCGCACCGGCGAGCGGGCAACGGCCTTCGTGGCCGAGTTCGGTGGAAAGGTTGCCTCGAACCCGGCAGAAATCATCTGCTGGGCCGAAGTCGTGATCACCTGTCTGCCAACGTCCCGGGAAGTCCGTGAGATCGTGGAACGGGACGACAATGGTTGGCGGCAGGGACAGTTGCTGATCGATTGCACCTCGGGCGATCCAGCCTCGGGACGGGCCACCGCGGAATGGCTAGAGTCGCGCGGCGTGGGTTTCGTGGACGCGCCGGTCTCGGGCGGCACGTCGGGTGCGGAGGCGGGCAAGCTCACGGTGATGGCCGGCGGCGAGCAGAAATGGTTCGACCGGGCGAAGCGCGTGATCGAGGCGTTCGGATCCCGCGTGGTGCATGTCGGGCCTCCCGGAGCGGGGCACGCGGTCAAGGCCGTCAATCAGGTGCTGCTGGCCGTCAATATCCAGGCGGCCGGCGAAGGTTTGGCCGCCCTGGCCAAGCTGGGGGTTCCCGCGACCGCCGCGCTCGAGGTCATCAACGGCTCGAGCGGCAGGTCCAATGTGACCGAGAATCTCATCCCTCAGCGGGTGGTGACCCGCGCCTACCCACGGACTTTCCGGCTGGCCCTGCTGGACAAGGACGTGGGGATCGCGCTGGAGCTGCTGCAGCAGACCGCCGTGCCGTCCGATGCCACCGCCACGGCCAAGCGGTTCACGGAGCGAACCCGGAAGGCACTGGGCGAGGAAGCGGACCACGTGGAAGCGATCAGGGAAATCGAGCGTGCCGCGGGAGTGGAGATACGGTGATTGCGAATTGCGGATTGCGGACTGAGGACTGATCCGCTCGATGGTTGCCTCCGCGGCCCCGCTTTCCGATTCCCTGACACATAATCCGGTGTTGGCCGTCATCACGCTGTTCGGCGCGGGTGTCCTTACCAGCCTGACGCCGTGCATCTACCCGATGATTCCCATCACCGCCGGCCTGCTCGGAGGAGCTTCCCAGGGTACGCCGTCGCGAAAGCGCACCATCGGTCTGACCCTCACCTATGTCGCCGGGCTCGCGCTTTTTTATGCCATCCTGGGCCTGCTCGCGGGATTGACCGGATCGCTTTTTGGAACGGTGAGCTCCAATCCCTGGGCCCGGTTTGCGATCGGAAATCTTCTCCTCATTTTTGGGCTGGCGATGCTGGATGTGATTCCAGTCTCCGCGCCACGGAGACTGCTTCAGTGGGCCGGAGGGTTGGGTGGCGGCTCCTATCCGGCAGTGTTCCTGCTGGGTGCCACCTCGGGAATCGTGGCGGCGCCCTGCGGCGCGCCGGCCTTCGGGGTCGTGCTCACCTGGGTGGCAGGCACAAAAAGTGCCGTTCTCGGCTTCGTCTATCTGTTCGTTTTCTCGCTAGGCATGACGGCACTACTCGTGGCGGTTGGGGTTTCATCCGGTACGCTGGCGGCGCTGCCCCGCTCGGGGGAATGGATGGTATGGATCAAGAAGGCAGGAGGTGTGGTAATGCTTGCCATGGCCGAGTATTACTTCATTCAAATGGGCCAAGTGATGTGAATGGCGGGCCGGGCGGGGCCGGGCGGGCAAGGCGGGCAA
>JACQVB010000036.1 GCA_016209985.1 Gemmatimonadota bacterium
GCCTGGATGATCTGTGGGACCGTGACGCCGTAGCCGAGGAGCCGGGCGGGATCGAGCAGGACCTGGTACTGCTTGACCAAGCCGCCGAGGCTTGCAACTTCGGCCACTCCAGGCACTGACTGGAGCGCGTACCGGACCTGGAAGTCCTGGATCGAGCGGAGTTGGTCGGGCGGGTAGCCCGGTCCGACCACCGCGTACTGGAACACCCACCCCACACCGGTTGCGTCGGGACCGAGTCGCGTTTTCGCGCCGGCCGGCAGCTGGCTCTGGATCGCGTTGAGGTACTCAAGGACGCGCGACCGCGCCCAGTAGAGATCCGTCCCGTCCTGGAAGATCACGTACACGAAGGAGGAGCTGAACATGGACTGCCCGCGCACCACCTTGACCTTGGGCACGGAGAGGAAGGTCGTGATCAGGGGATACGTAACCTGGTCCTCGACCACCTGCGGGGCCTGCCCCGGGTAATCGGTGTAGACGATGACCTGCGTGTCGGAGAGGTCCGGGATCGCGTCCACCGGCATGGTGCGGAGCAGCATCCCACCCGCGACCAGCACGAAGATCGCGCCCAGCGCGACCAGCTCGCGCCGGCGGATCGACCCGGCAATGAGTTTCTCGATCATCGCTGGACCCCCGGTTCCATGTTCGGCATCGGCATCTTTTCCATCCCGGGCATCGAGTCGTGAGCCTTGGCGCTTCCCTTTTCCCCTCCCCCGGTCTCCATCCCGGGCATCTGCATGCCTCCCATATTCAACCCCATCCCCATTTGGAGCATGATGCCCTGGATGGCCGCAGCGAGATTCGCTTCGGAGTCAAGCAGGAAGGTGGCCGAGGCCACGACCTCCTCACCCGGCTTGAGGCCCTCGACGATTTCGACCAGCGAGTCGCCGCGCAGGCCGACCCGCACCTCCCGGGGCAAGAATCGGCCGTCCCCACGGCCGACGAACACGAGGTCCTTCGTGCCTGTGGGGAGAACGGCCGTGAGCGGTACGGTGACGGCTCGGCGCCCCGCGGGAACGAGTTCGGCCGCGGCGTACATCCCGGGGCGGATCTCCCCCCGCGGGTTCGCCACCTCCAGACGTGCAGTGAGCGTGCGCGTGTTGTTGTCGAGCTGGGGGTGGATGAACGTGACCCGCCCCGGGAAGGTTCGATCCGGCAGCGCATCCACCGTGACCTTCGCCGGGGTGCCGACCCGCACCGCTGCCGCATCGCCCTCGAAGATCGCGAGGTCCACCCAAAGGACGCTGCGATCGGCAATCAGGAAGAGATTGGTGCCGGACTGCACCGCCTGGCCCTCGATCACGTGCTTCTCCACGATCTCGCCGCCCCGCGGCGCCCGGAGCAGAAGCGTTCGCGTGACCGAGCCGCGGGTCTCGAGGCTGTCGATCTGGTCCGCGGAAATGTCCCATAGCGCGAGCCGGCGGCGGGCGCTCGCAGCGAGCGTGTCGTCTCGGAGCCGCCGCGCGAGCAGGTACTCCTCCTGCGCGCTGACCAAGTCGGGGGAATAGAGCGCCAGGAGCGCCTCCCCCTGGGCGACGGGCTTGCCCACGTAATCGGCGTAGAGCTTTTCCACCCAACCGTTCACCCGGGCGTTCACGTACACGAGACGGGGCTCGGCGTACTTGAGGATCCCCACGGCGCGCACGAACGGCCGCACGGGCCGCTCCACGGCTCGCGCGAAGGTGATACCGAGCCGGGCTGCTTCCGTACGATCGAGCGGCACGCCGTCGGAGTCCCCGCTCATACCGGGCATGCCAGCCATCCCGGTCGTATCCTGCATCCCGGCCATGCCCGGCATGTCGGTCATCGGTGCTTCAGCCGATTTCGGCTTCCCACACGCCTCCTGTGTCGCCAGAATCGCGAGTAGGCCCATCGCTAACGCTTTCATGGCTCCGTCTCCTTCGCGGTCAGTTCCCGCAGCATGACCAGGTGCGTTTGGTATTCGGTGGCGACTCCGGCGGCTTCAAGCTGGGCCCGGTACTGGGCGTCCTCGACGGCCAACAGGGTGAGAAACTCGGCTCGACCGACCTGATAGCTGCGCAGCACCGATTCCACCGTCCCCCCGGCGGCCGGCAGGATCCCGTCCACTAGCAGCTCGAGCCGATGGCGGGCAGCCGTGGCACGGGCCGCGGTCTCGGTCACCTCGCGGCGCAACGCCAGCTCGACACCCCGTACAATCGAGGCCGCGGCCGTGGAATCGAACCGGGCGGCATCAGCGAGGCGGTGCTGTTTGCGAGTTGCCCACAGCGGGATTCGCAGCCCGACGAACGTCGAGAAGAAGTTCGGGAGGTTCGTTCCTCCGGTGACGGGCCGGTACCCGTAACGGACGGACAACGTGAAGTCGGGCCGCCCGGCCAGCCGCTCCACCTGGATTGAACGGCTCGCCTGCTGGACGGCGGCGCGCCCCGCGGCGAGCCGGGGATGACCGGCGAGCGCCAGGGCGACCAGCGAATCCTGCGGCGGTAGGGCCGGCAGCGGGGCACGCAGTAGGTCGGAGCCGAGCGGCGCAGCCGCGACCGAATCGCCGGCCGGGCGCCCCCGCAAAGCGTTCACCGCAGCGAGCGCCGCGGCATGGTCGGCTTCCAGGGCGAACTCCTCCGAGCGCAGGCGATCGCGGGCGAGCTTCGCCTGCAGCGGATCGCTCTGGGGGGCGACACCCGTGGCGTACCGCGTGGTGCTCAGCTGCACCGCCGCCTCGAGCAATGCCCGCTGACGCCGGAGCGTGGCGAGCGCGGTGACCGTGTAGCGCAGGCGGTAATAGGCGGCCGCCAGCGCCGAGACGACGTCCCGCCGCCGATCCTCCAACTCCGCCCGCGCCAGCCCCTCAGCCGCCCGGGCGACCCCGGTGCGGGCCCGAAGCGTCCCGGGCCAGGGGATTTCCTGGCTCACCTCGGCGTCCACTTGGGCCGGCAACGTGAGGTCCATCAGCCTCGCGCCGAGCATCGGATCGGGCAGCGCACCGGCGGGACGCACGCGAAGGCGGGCCGCCCGGAGGGCCGCGTCCCGCTGCACGACGCCCGGATTGCGACCGAGCGTTTCCGTGATGAGCACCTGCAACGCGGAGTCCTGGGTGACGCTCGACGCCCAGTCCTGCGGATACGCGGGAGCCGCCGTCACCACGGTGGCGGCGCTCGCCCATAGCAGCAAATGTCTGATTCGCATGCCTCTCCTCTTGGGGCGGAGCCCCGAAAGCCAACGACAACCGACACGCCGCCACCGCAGCGCGTCAGGACAGACGACAGGTAGGAGAGGCTAGGCTTGAGGCGGGGGAGTAAGCGGGGGTGCCAGTTCGCCCACCAAAGCCAAGGGCAGAGCGGCGAGCGCAGCTGCGACCAGTGGGAGAGATGACGGCTCAGAGACGACCACCGAAGCGACCGCCAGGGGTGCCACTCCGCACTGGCCAAGATCGCAGTGACGGATACCTGGGGCCGTCCCGATCGCCCTCGCGGCTGACGCGTTGTCGCTCGGCATCGGCCGGGCGCAGTTGGCGACCGTGCCAGACGCGCGCGACCCGGCGCCACCAGTGAGCACGCAAATGACCGGCGTGGCATACGGCAACGCCAGCCCGGCGGCGAGGATCGGGACCAAAAGGAACCGGTACTTCATTCGCGGGACAGTGTGTTTCGCGGGCGTCATCACAATGCTACGAACGCAGTCCGCCGGGGAGGGGTTCCCGTACCACCTGCCGGACGCATCGTCTTGGATGGAGACGCGCACGCAAGACACCACCCCTGCCCTAGCGCAGGTAGTCGTGACACGCATAGCACCAGGTGAACGAATGCGGCGTGAGCGGCAGCGACCGGATGATCGGGTGTCCGCTTTCCTCGGCATGCCGCTGGGCGTGGGCACCGCTTGATTCGCAGCATCCCACGCGACCACAGGTCCCGCATACCCGAAGCGACCATTCGGCCCCGCAGGTCTCACAGCGCTCATGGCGCGGGGGCGCGTTGGGCACGGCTGGTAAGTGCGGGCAGTCCTCTCGCTTCACGCCTTCCTCCCATAGACAAAGCACGGTGACTTCCGCTGCATTGAGAACAAGCCGCGGGGCACGTCGTTGGTTCCCGGCGGAACCGTCGAGACGCAGCACCCGGCCGGCCGCCAACCGGCGTCCCTCGAGCCACTGCGCCTCGCCGAAGCACTCCGATCCCGCGAACGCTAGTAGCGGAACCGGTAAGAGACCCCACCGGTCCACGCAACGTCGAACTGGGTCTTGTTCACACCCGACAGGACCGTGCCGCCCGGGAAGTTATCGATCTTGTAGAGCCAGCCCTTTCCTTCCGCGAAAACGGCGACGTTCGAGTTGGGGATCCAGTAATTGAGTCCCAGCCCCGCCGTGCCGGCCCCCCTGGTCTTGTCGGGACCGTTGGTATCCTCCTGGTGAAAGGTTACGCCTCCGCCGCCGGCGTAGACATACGGCTCCAGCCCGATCTCGGTCGGGTACTGGAGCTGGATGGCGCCGTCGTAGAAGTAGTTGAAGACGTGAACGCCGTTGGTGACGCCGTTCTGACGGAACGGCCGTCGAGCGAACGTGAAATCGGCCCGGAGGCTCACGTACCGTTGGACCTGCACCACGGCACCACCACCCACGTTGTACCCGGCCCGCCTGAAGTCAGCGGTGCCCGCCTCGTTGAGATCGGTCACCGCATTGTAGCCGCCGCTACGACCGAAGATACGGACTGATTGATCCTGCGCGGAGAGTGCGCTCGCGGTCAACAGGACCAGCGCTGCGCTCCCCAGCGTCCTGCGTATGAACGACATATCTGTTGCTCCTTTCTTGATCGGCACCGCATCAACGTCGACGCCGATGGTGAGTTGGTCGCGTGGTACGTCCCACGCAGAGTCGAAGCGATCCGTCGGCCGGCCGGCTCTCTCGCTTCACCGAGCCGCAACTCGCGCGGTCCTCAAAAGGTTTCGGCTGGAACCGACGGGAACAGATCGGAGACGGGATGAGTTCACCCTCGGATAGAGGTAGTTCTCGGCGCTCGAACAACTGCCAGTGCTGCGGGAGCAACCACCGGCAGTCGATACGTGGGAGATGGAGACAAGGTGAGTCGCGACGCGACCAGTTCGTTTGAAGCGGTGCTGGCGGACCTGGAACGGCGGCGTGCCGGCTTGGAAGCGGCCATTGCTGCGCTGCGGCGGCTTGCCGAAGAGGAGGCGAGCCGCGCCTCCGGGAAGAGCTCGCCTGAGCTTCGGACCGCAACCTTCAAGTAGCAGCGCCAGTCGCGACGTTAGTGCCGGACCGGGCCCCCATCCAACAATGCCAGCCTGAATTGGAACTCTCGGCGCCCTTCGGGAATTGTCTTGGTGTTCCAGTAGCGACAACCTGCAACTGGAGGCAAGAGTGTCCCAGATTCGCGTACAGTGGCGCACCCCGTGGGCCGGTTGGCTCCGCCGGTTCGGTACCCCTGGGATCGAGACCGCGGCTGCTTCGCAGACCCCGGCGCGTCGGCACGAGGCGCCGTAGTGGTGACGGGCTTATCCCTGACCGCCGAAGATCGCCGCCACGCCTTTGAAGTCGAGGCGCTGCCACACCTGGACTCGATTCACCGGGTGGCGTTACGCCTGACCCGCGACGCCACCGACGCGGAAGACCTGACCCAAGACACGATGCTCAAGGCGTTCCGGTCCTTCCACCTGTATCGACCCGGCAGCAACATCCGCGCGTGGCTCTTCACCATCCTGCGTCACACGTTCTTCACCCAATACCGCCGCCGGCAGCGCCGCCCCGACGTGGACGACGCCGAAATGGTGGACGACTTCTCCCTCTACCGGGCGGTGCAGGAAGTGGATCCGGAAGGACGTTTCTTCGAGCAGATCGTGGACGACACCGTGCTTCGTGCGATCGATGACCTTCCCGACGAATTTCGGGAGACGCTGGTGCTGAGCGACGTCGAAGGCCTGCGCTACGACGAGATCGCGGAGATCACCGCCGCACCGGTTGGGACCGTCAAGTCCCGGCTGTTTCGGGCACGCAAGGCGCTTCAGCGCCGGCTGTACGACTATGCCGTCGAGATGGGCTACATCAAGCGGAAGGTCGAATGACTCCGGCACCCCAGAAGGAAATCAATTGCGCTGAAGCGATCGAGCACCTTTACGCGTATCTGGACGGAGAGCTCACGACGGAGCTCGAACTCGCCATCCGGCGACACTTGGCCGCGTGCGCACGATGTTTCCCCGAGTTCGCGCTGGAGCGGGGGTTCCTCCGCTTCGTCCAAGCGCGTACCCGTTTGCGGGGGGTGCCAGATCCTCTGAGGCGCCGTGTCTTTGAGGCATTGTTCGCGGACGAACGTCAGCAGCCCGGCTGAGGCCAAGGCACTTGCTGCGGCGGCTTCCGATGCTTCACCGGAGCGACGTTAGCCCGTTGGGTACGCAGACTGTGCACGTGCGGAGCCTACATGATTCAAGTGGTCCCGTCCCAGGCCAGGGAGAACGGGCTCCTGTAGGGAGGACGGTCAATCCTGCGGAACGTCGTCGCGGATCGCCGGAGGCTTGGGCTACGCCGGTTAGCCGTGCTCCTCCCACGCCCGAACGCCGGGTTCCGGTTCGACCCCTAAGGCGTCTGCCACGCGATTGATGTAGTTGAAGTATCCGACGACCTGGACGGCGTCGAGGATCGCCTCGTCACTGAAGCCGGCATTGCGCAGGGTGCTGATGTCCCTCTGGGTCATTGCGTCCGGCTGTTTGGTGAGCTTGACGGCGAGTGCGCAGAGTGCGGCATCGGCCGGAGCGAGGCCGGCGGTTCGCCAGTCGGTAGCAATCCGACGGGTGAACTCGTCGGCCGCGAGGTCGTCCGTCAATCCAAAATCCTGAGCGACCTCAGCCCGGAGGTCGTGCGCGTGGGCGCGAATTCAGTAGCGGCAGCCGTTGGTGCGTGACACCACGACGGCTAGCATTTCGCGCTGGCCTCGGGAAAGCGGAGACCGGCCGAACATGATCGTCCGGTAAAAGCCCAGCGACGCTTTGAGGGCGGGTGGGTTGAGGCTCTTGACCCGCACGATGTTCCAGACCCGGCCCGCTCGCTTGACGGCCGCGTCGTATTCGGCTTTCAGGGGTCCGGTGGCCTCGTCCGGGCTAATGGTCTTGATCCACGGCATACGCCGACCCTCCCTGTGGTCCGGGTGGATGCAATCGTCCGTGCAGACATGCCGCTGGCCGGGCGGTTCGGCAATTCGTCGCCGCCGCGGTCTAGGCCGGGCCTGGTGCCCCCGAAGCGCGACCACGCCACTGGTCCACCGTCCAGATGTCCGCTTCGCGCAGCAGGTAAAGGTGAAGAAGGCGGCGAGCGTGGGGCGATCGTCGATCTCGCCTACCGCTGAAGCGAAGCGTCTGTCGAGACCTGCTGGCGTGATCAGGTTCGGCGTCCGTGAGTGGGCAGGGAAGCGACCTCGCGGTTGGCGCGGGTCGGACCCGGCAGAGGGCGGTGTTCTGGATCTTCTCAATCGCCGACATGTCGGTCGCAGGCGCCTAGCCCCGGAGCATCTCTTCGGCGCGGGGCACGACCGGGCGCGGGGGCGCGGCGCCAGTTCCCCGCCGGCGCCAGGAACCGTCCGAAGACAGCTCCCACGCGTCAGGATGATGCAGTTCGCGCTCCAGGATGCCATCGAGCCGTGCTCGGGCGGCGGGATCGCTCACCGGCGTGGCGACCTCCACGCGCCGGCGCAGGTTGCGCTCCCGCCAGTCCGCCGAGCCGATGTAATACTCGTCGTCACCGCCGTTGGCGAAGTGGAACACGCGCGCGTGCTCCAGGAAGCGGCCCAGGAGGCTGACCACCCGGAGGCGCTCGGACACGCCCCCGACGCCGGGCAGCAGCGCGCAGATCCCGCGGACCACCAGCCGGATGTCCACGCCTGCCTGCGCCGCACGATAGAGCGCGGCGATGATGTCCGGGTCGTCGAGACCGTTCATCTTGGCCCTGATGGACGCCGGCCGCCCCGCGCGCGCATGCTCTATCTCACGCTCGATCAGCGCGAAGAGTCCCGCCAGCATGGCCGTTGGTGCCACCAGGATGCGCCGATAAATGCGCTGGCCCGCGTGCCCCGTCAGGTCGTGCAGCAGCTCGGTGACGTCGGTGCCGATGGTCTCGTCGGTGGTGAACAGGCCCAGATCCGTGTACTCCGTGGCCGTCACGGCGTTGAAGTTGCCGGTCCCGACGAACGTGTAGCGCCGCAGTCCCTCGGCCTCCCGCCGCACCACCTGTATGAGCTTGGCGTGGGTCTTGAGGCCCACCTGGCCGTACACGACATGGGCGCCGGCGGCGCGCAGTTCGCGGGCCCACTCGATGTTATGCCCTTCGTCGAACCGCGCCGTGATTTCCACCAGGGCCACCACCTCTTTCCCCGCGGCGCGGGCACGGAGGAGCGCCTGGCGCAGCCGCGAGCCCTGGTGCGTCCGGTATAATGTCAGCCGCAGCGCCTCGACCGCCGGGTCCTGGGCGGCCTCCTCCACGAAGCGCTCCACCGTGGCCTGGTAGGAGTCACGTGGAAAGTCGACCAGCAAGTCGCGCTCGGCGATGGCGGCGAACAAGGACGGGCGCTCGGCGCCCGGCGTCGCGGCTTCTAGGGCCGGCCAGTGTAGCCCGGCGACCGGCAGCGCCGCGATCTCCCTCAGCGCGGCCAGGCCGGGCAACCACTCGAACTCGTAGACGTCCGCCTCGCTCAGGGTGCTCACCTGCCCAGAGGCCTCGAACCGGAACTCCTGAAGCAGGAGGGCGCGCATCTCGCGAGGCATGGCATGCTCCACCTCGAGCCGCACCACCGGATTGAAGGGGCGCTGTTCCAGCGCCTCGTCGACGGCCTGGAGAAGGTCACCGGCCGTCTGATCCTGGTACCCGACATCCGCAGAGCGCGTGATGCGGAACGCGTGAGCCCGCAACACCTCCACTCCGGAAAACAGCGCCGCGATATTGGCGCGGAGCACGCCCTCGAGCGGCGTGAACCGCTCGCCGGGGAGCCGCAGGAACCGCGGCAGGCGTGGCGGCAGGTTCACGGTCGCGAAATGCTTGACCCGTGTGTCGGCGTGACGCACCATCACGGCGACGGAAACGGCGGCATCCGGCACATACGGGAACGGGTGGCCGGGCGTGGCGGCCAGTGGCGTGAGGACCGGGTAGATCTGCTCACGGAACTGGTCCCGTAGCAGGTCGCGTTCCGCGGCCGTGAGGTCACCCCACCGGACCAGGGTTACTCCCTGTTCGCGCAATGCTGGCGCTAGCGTGTCCCAAAGGCAGCGATAGGTCCGCTGGTAGAGCCGCCGCGCGTGGATCCCGAGGGCGTCGAGCTGAGCGGCGGTGGAGAGGCCGTCGAGACTGGCGGGGCCACCTCCGCGTGCGGCATCCTCCTTGATCGCGCCTACCCGAACCCTGAAAAATTCGTCGAGATTGGCGCCCGCGATCGCCACAAACCGCGCGCGCTCCAGGAGCGGGACGCCTGGATCCTCGGCCAACGCCAGTACGCGGGTATGGAACGCCAGCAGGCTGAGGTCGGGGTTGATGAACGGAGCCGTCGCCGACTGTTCCGGCGGCGACGCGTCTGCCGGCGGGGTGGCGGCGGACGGCGGTTCCCACGTCGGACGCTCCCGCATGAGATCCGACCGTGCCGCCACGTGGAGGGCGGCGAGGGTCCGGGCGTCCC
>JACQVB010000037.1 GCA_016209985.1 Gemmatimonadota bacterium
CCTCATCATCCCCATCGGCGGCGCCGACATGCCGACGGTGATCTCCATCCTCAATGCCTACGCCGGCCTCTCGGCCGTGGCGATGGGATTCGTGCTGGACAACAAGCTGCTCATTACCGCGGGCGCGCTGGACGGGTCCAGCGGCCTGATCCTCTCGATCATCATGTGCAAGGCGATGAACCGCTCCTTCACCAACGTCCTGTTCGGCGCGTTCGGACAGGTCCAGAGTGCGAAACAGCTGGAGCCGGGCAAGGTGTACAAACCCGAGACCATCGAGGGCGCAGCGCAGGTAATGGAGCAGGCCAATCTGGTGGTGATCGTTCCGGGCTACGGCATGGCGGTGGCACAGGCGCAGCACAAGGTGCGTGAGCTGTACGATAACCTCAAGAAGCGCGGCGTCACCGTGAAGTTTGCCATCCATCCCGTCGCGGGACGCATGCCCGGCCACATGAACGTGCTGCTGGCCGAGGCCGACATCCCGTATACCGACCTGGTGGAGATGGACGACGTCAACCCCGATATGCCGCAATGCGACGTGGCGCTGGTGGTGGGCGCCAATGACGTGGTCAATCCGGCGGCTCGCTACGACAAGAGCAGCCCCATCTACGGCATGCCCATCATCGCTGCGGACAAGGCGAAGACGGTGTTCGCCATCAAGCGCAGCACCAGGCCCGGCTTCGCCGGCATCGACAACGAGCTGTACTTCTCGGACCGGACCTGGATGCTATTCGGAGATGCGAAGAAGGTGATCGGAGACCTGGTGAAGCAGCTGGGAGATAGCCACGGACACTAGAAAGGTGCCAGGTGTCAGGGGCCAGGTGTCAGGGCTTTACGTTAAGGCCCTGACACCTGAAACCTGACACCTGACACCTTTAGTGTGCGTGTCCGTGACTCTTCTCGACGGATATCCCCACTAGCTTGTAGCCGATCCAGCTCAGCACCGGCAGGAGGGCTGACGCGAGGAAGGTCGTAATCACGATACCACCGAGAACCTCGCCCACGCCCAGCAGGGCCGTATGCAGTCCGCGCCACACCGCCACGAAGAGCACATAGGTGATGAGCACGCCGAGCACCTGGGTGACGCCATTGCCGCCGCGCACATCCACCGCCCACCCGCCCAGAAAGATCGCGATCAGGATCCAGAATATGGAAAAGGGGAGCGTGTTGACCATCAGCTGCAGCATCGAAATCTCCTGGAGTGGGTTGGCGCTACAGTGTTGACGGGCGACCTCGCCGTGTCAAGAGTCTGTCTGGACGCGCTCTCGCTCCTGCCTCTGATGCCTTCATGGTGCCGTACCGCCGTGGCTGAGCGCCACCCCCACCTATAGATTCCCCCGCCATGGCCACCCTCGATCGGTTCATTGCCCTGATGTTGGAGAAGCAGGCGAGCGCCGTGGTGCTCGAGACCGACAAACCGGTGTCGTTGGAGATTCAAGGCGTCCGCCGGCCGGCGACCAAGGAGCCGGTCCCCGGACCGAAGCTGGTTGCTCTAATCAAGGAAATCATGCCGGCCGGGATGCACGATCAATTCGATCGTGAAGACGGCCGGTTGGCATTCGGCTACATCCTGGATGGGAAAAAAGTGGACGTCGAGACCACCCGGTCCGGTCCGGCCCTCACGGCCACCCTGGGGCCGGCCAAGGCTCGTCGAGCCACTGCCGCAGTCTCGATTCCAGCCGAAGCGCTCCTCATGAACGCGCCACCGGCAGGGGCCGGAGCCGCGCCGGCAGCCGCGCGCAAGTCGACGGCGATGACCGGTGATGCCATCTCCAAGGCGGAGGAGCGTCTTCAGGAGCTGCTCAAATACCTGGTCGAGTCGAGCTCCTCGGACCTCCACATGCGGACCGGCTTGCCGCCGACGTATCGTACCCACGGCGAGCTCGAACACCATGGCGAGACGCCGCTCTCCCGGGAAGACATCGAGAGCATGATCCTGTCGATCATGCCCGACCGCAACAAGGCCGAGTACGCGGAGACCAACGACACCGACTTCGCCTACGAGATGGTGGGCCTGGCACGCTTCCGCGCCAACGCCCTGCGGGACCGCATGGGACCCGCCGCGGTCTTCCGCGTCATCCCCACCGAGATCGTCACCGTCGAGAAGCTGGGACTTTCCCCTGAGGTCCAGAAACTCTGCTACCTCACCAAAGGCCTCGTGGTGGTTACCGGGCCGACCGGCAGCGGAAAGTCCACCACCCTAGCCGGCATGATCGACCTCATCAACCGCACCCGCACCGATCACATCATCACCATCGAAGACCCGATCGAGTTCGTGCATCCCAACAAGAAATGCGTAGTGACGCAGCGGCAGGTGGGAACCCATACCCAGTCGTTCAAGCGCGCCCTCCGGGCCGCGCTGCGCGAAGACCCCGATATCGTCCTGATCGGCGAAATGCGCGATCTGGAGACCGTGGCCATCGCCATCGAGACGGCGGAGACCGGCCACCTCGTCTTCGGGACGCTGCACACCACCACCGCGGTCAGTACGGTGGATCGCATCATCGACCAGTTCCCGGCCGACCGTCAGGCGCAGATCCGGGTCATGCTGTCCGAATCGCTCAAGGGCGTGGTCGCCCAAGTGCTGCTCAAGAAGCTGAGCGGCGGGCGTGTGGCAGCTCGGGAAATCATGCTCACGGCCGGGTCGGTCGCGAACCTGATCCGCGAAGGCAAAACCTTCCAGCTCCCATCGATCATTCAGACCAATAAGAAAGCGGGGATGATCCTGCTGAACGACTCGCTGATTGACCTGGTGGACAAGAAGGTCGTGGATCCCAACGAGGCCTATATGAAGTCGGTGGACAAGGTGGGCTTCGAGTCTCTGCTGAAGGCAAGGAATATCAAGTTCGAGGTGAAGGAATAGGTGCCAGGTGTCAGGTTTCAGGTGTCAGGGCGTGGCCTCAACTAAGACCGCCCTGGCACCTGACACCTGGTACCTGACACCTAGTACACGAAGCTCGTCCCGAAGCTAAACACCCACCGCTTCCCGCTGACGCCATCGCCGAACTTGTAGGCCAGATCGAACCGGCCGAGGTTGCTGCCGGTGGCCCGGGTCGGGCCGATCCGGAGCCCGAATCCGATGTTCCCCGCTCTCCGAGCACGCTCGTCCGGATACCACGCGCCCCCGTAGTCTAGGAACGCCGCTGCACCGATCCCGAGGACCCCGAGCGCTTCATCCACCAGGAACACCCGGTGCTCCAGCGTTCCCCACCACATCCGGGTCCCGTTGAACGAATGCGGTCCGAAGGCGCGCGGGCCGCCACCGCTGTGACCCAGGTCGAATTCCGCGCCCGGCGCCGGGTTCCGCTGTATTCCGGCGATGACATACAGAATGGTTGGCTGGCGCGGTATGAGACGGAGCGCAGTCGTGAAGGACGCCCGCGCCTGCCCCGAATCCAGCCCCGCGGACGTGAACAGACCATTCGCACTCAACATGACCCTCATGAAGCTGGCGCCGATCGGCCAGCCCATTTGCCCTTCGATGAAAAAGCCGCTTCCGGTGCGCGGGTAGCCGAGTCCCTTCGCCGCCAGCAGCGCCCCCACGCCGACCCGGGCGCTCAAGTCGACATCCTCGTCGCGGGCAAAGCCATTGTAGTGGTTGACCACGATGAAGCGGGCCAGCCGAAAATCGGCCGTCATTCCGAATGCCGCCGTCAAGGTGTCCGGAATACCCAACAACGTGTCCTGGGCGTGGATGTACTGCTCGCTCTTCACCTGCCCGCGCAATCCCACTCGGGCGTATCCCCTGGTGCTCGCCCGGGGAGCGAGTTGAGCATTGAACGATGCGAATTTCCCGTGACGGTGCCAGCGCTGGAGCAGCGCGCCATCCCTGAATTGCAGGACTTGCTGGCTGCGAAGACTTCCGTTCGCCAGCATCGAGCGGCGGTCGGAAAAGGCCCGAAACGGAACCTGGATTGCCGCTCCGCCCACGTGGCCGTCGCTCAGCTCCTGGTAGGTGACGCCCCCATCGGCCGCGCTGCCCAGCAGGCGGCGTACGTTGGCGGCCGCGATCACCGCGTTGCGGTCTACCTCCTTGGCGTACCCGATCGAGGCCGAGTTGCCGGTCCCGAGCACGTTGGCTTCCGAAAGCGACGTGGACCAGGTGAAGGTCCCCCCGGTCGAGCGGGCGTTCAGGCCGATGGAAGTGGTCCAGACATCGGAGGTGGTGACGTAGACCACCAGCTTGCCGTCGACCCGTGCGGTATCCATCGTCACCCGGTTGAACAACCCGACGCGCCGGAGATTGCGCAGCGTCTCGGCGCGACGCGCCGGGTCGAACGGCTGGCCGACCTTCAACAGCAATTCGCGCCGCACCACCTCGGGTCTCGTCTTCACATGAAGGCCGTTCATGAGACCGAACGCCGGATTCAACTGGACTTCTTCGGGTGTGAACACGTCGTGAGTGATGACCACGATGGAATCGATGAGCGGTGGGGTCGCCTCTTGTTGCGCCGACAGAGGTGGCGAGGCGGCCAGGATCAATCCCCCGATGAGAAGGATCGTCTTCACGGCATCAAGTCCGCGATAGAGTCGAGTACCCGATCCGGCTTCACTCCGCTCTTTGCGAGGACATCGGGCCGGAACTTTCCGGTGCGCACGAGCCACCCTTGAAGTCCCGCACGCTGCGCTCCATCCACGTCACTCCAGAGATCATCTCCAACCATGGCGGGCGCGCCGGAATCACGACCCGCCGGCCCGCCGACCCGCCGACCCGCCGATTCTCCGACCCGCCGATTCTCCGGCCCGCCGACCCGCCGACCCGCCGACACTCCCAAACTGCCCAGGGCCGTATGGTAAAACGCCTGCGACGGTTTCCCGCACACCGTGGCCTTCACCCCCGCGGCATACTCCAGCGCGACCACGTAGGGACCGGCGTCCAGCTCCAATCCGGTGGGACCCAACCAGTACCGGTCCTTCTCCAACGCGACCAACGGCACTCCGTCCAGCAGGTAGCGAAAGGCCTCGTTGAGGAGCGCGTGCGACCACTCTTCGCCCAGATCGCCCACCAGGACAGCGTCGGGCCGGCCCGCGGGTCCACCCGCCAGTCCCCCCCGCAGCTCGAAACCATCGAGGTCCTCGAACGCGGCGCGCCGGACGAAGGGTGCGATGCTGGAAGCTCCCATTCCTCGCAGCACCTCACCGGCCGCAACGATCGACGTGATCAGCTCCTCCGGCGTCACCACGAACCCGTAGCCGCGCAGCCGCTCGGCTACCCGGGCGCGCGAACGGCCGGTGGTGTTGGACACGAAACGGAACGGCACACCCCGGCGCCGCAGCGCGCTCACTACCTCTACCGCGCCGGGAAGCGCGCCGGTGTCGGTATAGAGCGTGCCGTCGAGATCGAGAAGGAAAGCCGGCGGGAAGGTCGTCAGTATTTCCCGAGGTAGCTGTCGATTTCCCACGGCGTCACCGTCGCCGTGTACTCCTGCCATTCCTGGCGCTTGGCCTCGACGAACCGGCTGTAGATGTGTTCGCCCAGGGCCTCGCGAATCACTGGGTCGTTCTCCAGACAATCCAGCGCTTCGTGCAGGTCCCGGGGAAGCTCGTCGATGCGGTATTTCCGGCGCTCCCGATAACTCATGGTGAAGATGTTCTTGTTGACCGGATCCGGCGGGACCAACCCCCGACTGACTCCGTCCAGCCCGGCGGCGAGCTGCACCGCCAGCGCCAGATAGGGATTGCAC
>JACQVB010000031.1 GCA_016209985.1 Gemmatimonadota bacterium
CGACGAAGGGTGCTTGACAGCAGCGCCCACATAGAAGGCGCCACCCCGGAGGGCCCTGTGCATTCGAATCGATCTGCGTTGCTCCTCGCCGCCAGCATCCTGACCGCCTGTGGCGGTAGCACTATCAGTCCCGAAAATCTCGCGCCACCCACCGTCAGGGTGGACCGCCTCGGCGTCAAGAACGCCGGCATCGCCGGCGGCACCATGGACGTGGTCATGGCGATCTACAATCCGAACCGCTCGACCATCAAGGGCACCGCGATCCGTGGCGCGCTCGATATCGAGAACAGCCACATCGGCGACGTTACCTCCGACCAGGAATTCAAGTTGAAGGGCCGCGACACCACCCTGGTCACCGTCCCGATGCAGTTCAAGTGGAGCGGCGCCGGTGCCGCAGCCAAGAGTATCCTTGGTTATGGAACGGTGAACTACAAGATGAACGGGATCGTCATGGTTGCGACGTCCGATGGGCATCCGGTCGAAGTGCCGTTTACCGGTCAGGGAAGCGCGTCGGTGTTGCACCCGTAGACCAGCCGACAGCCATCAGCCGTCGGCCATCAGCCATCAGCCATCAGCCATCAGCGGACGGTTGATGGCTGTCCTGCTATCTTAGCCCTTCGCGACTCTCGGAGGTTGACGTGCGTACAAGCCGGCTCCTGATCCCCATCGTGACGCTCGCGCTGGCGGCATGCCAATCGAACCTCATCCCCCTCCCGTTCACGCCGCCCACAGTCCGACTCCATCACCTGGCGTTGCGCAACGCCGGCCTGACCGGTGGCACCTTGGATATCGTGATGGCTTTCTACAATCCCAATCGAGTGAGAGTCTCCGGCACCCGGCTCGAAGCTGGGCTCGATATCGAGAAGAATCACTTTGGAGACGTCGTGTTGGCCGACGCCTTCCAGCTCACGGATCGGGACACGACTCTGATCACGGTGCCGCTGAATTTTCAGTGGGTCGGTGCCACGATGGCGGCCAGGAGCGTGTTGAATTCCGGCGCGGTGAACTATCGCATCAATGGAAAGGCATCGGTGAGCAATCCCCTGGGCCAGCCGCTGAGCGTGCCCTTCTCGGGCGAAGGCAGCGTTCCGCTGCTGCACCCCTAGGCCATTAGCCGTCGGCCGTCAGCCATTAGCCATCAGCCATCAGAGGAGCAGGCTCGGCATGCTGGGCGCCCGTCACCGCGTTACCCACTGATGGCTGTTGGCTGACGGCTGATGGCTTGGGTTTCCGCGCCTGCAACCGG
This sequence comes from Gemmatimonadota bacterium, assembly GCA_016209985.1. Taxonomy (GTDB): domain Bacteria; phylum Gemmatimonadota; class Gemmatimonadetes; order Gemmatimonadales; family GWC2-71-9; genus SHZT01. The sequence goes on from JACQVB010000031.1 coordinate 1,247, forward strand.
AGCCGCAAGGCGAGCAGGAGGATCAGCACCAAACCGAACGTCGCCGGCTCGGTGGTGTCCTTCTTGACCAGCCACAGGAAGTGCAGTACGCCGCACGCCGCCGCGACGTAGACCAGCCGATGGAGCGCGGCCCACCGCTTCCCCAGCCTGCGGACCATTGCCTGAGTCGAGGTCAGCGCGAGCGGTGTGATCAGGACCAGCGCGGAGAACCCGATCGTGATCCAGGGTCGCTTGAGGATGTCTTCGCCGATTTCCTTCCACGCGAAAAACTGATCCACGCCGACATAGTTGCTGAGATGAAGCACGGCGTAGAAGAAGGCGAACAGTCCGAGCATGCGGCGGAACTTGACGAAAGGGTTCCATCCGGACAGGCGCCGTAGCGGAGTGACCGAGAGCGTGATCAGCAGAAAGGTGAGTGCCCACCAGCCGGTGCGCAGCTGAATGGCCCGGATGGGCTCCGCGCCCAGCCGCCCGGTGAGTCCATCGCGCAGAATAAGGGCAAGCGGAACGAGTGCCAGAGCGAAGATCAACGGTTTTGCGACCCGCCGACCCGCCGACCCGCCGATTTTCAGAAGTTCTTCCTCAAGTCCATGCCCGAATAAAGCTGCGCCACGTGGTCTCCGTAGCCATTGAACGGAAGCGTCGGGCGCTTCAGGGACTCCCCGACGCGGCGCTCGCGCTTCTGGCTCCAGCGCGGGTGATCCACCGCGGGATTCACGTTGGCATAGAAGCCGTATTCATTGGGAGTCGCGAGCTGCCAGGTGTTCATCGGCTGGGTAGCGACGAATCGCACCTTGACGATCGACTTGATACTCTTGAAACCGTACTTCCCGGGCACGACCAGCCGGATGGGCGCGCCGTTCTGATTGAGGAGCGGCTTGCCGTAGATGCCGATGGCGAAGAGCGCGAGCGGATGCATCGCCTCGTCCATGCGGAGCGCTTCAAGATAGGGCCAGTCGAGAATCGGTTCGCGCTGGCCGGGCATTTGCCGCGGATCCATCAGGGTGGTGAACTCGACGAACTTGGCGGCCGAGGTCGGCTCGAAGCGGCTGACGAAGTCCTTGAGCGGAAAGCCGAGCCAGGGAATGACCATAGACCAGGCTTCAACGCACCGATGCCGGTACACCCGTTCCTCAGCGGGAAACCACTTGAGGATGTCTTCGATGTGGTAGCTCCCCGGCTTGTGGCACAGGCCTTCCACACTGACGTTCCAGGGCCGGGGCTTGAGCGTGCCGGCATTGTGGGCCGGATCCGCCTTGTCGGTGCCGAACTCG
>JACQVB010000032.1 GCA_016209985.1 Gemmatimonadota bacterium
CCTCGAGGCTGGCGCGGACGTCCACCAACAGGGCATCCAGCCGCGCGATCCGCTGCTCGGCCAGCTCGATCTCGCGTTGCCGGCGATCGATGCCGGCCGCGAGCTGGTCCACTCTGGCGGCCCGCTGGAGCACCTCGTCCAGCGACGTGCGGGCCGTGTGTACTTCCTGGCGCGCGGTGGAGATGGCGCGGACGTCGGCCATGGTGTTCTCGACCAGCTCGAAGATCCGGGTCAGCTCGTCGCGCACCGCATCCACGCTCTTCGCCCGATTCCCCAATCCGTCCATCGACCGCTCGATCTGCTGCTCGGCGCGCTCGAGCTGCGCGAGTTTCTCCTCGAAGGCGGTGAGACGCTTCTCCACCAGCCGTAGGCCACCGGCGCGCGCCTCGAGCTGATCGGTGAGCTGCGCCACCCGGTCGGTCTGGGCCTCGGCGCCCGCGATGGACACGCCGAGCTTGCGCCCCTGCTCTTCCAGCGCCTGGGCCGCTTCCATGGCCGACTGCCGCGCCGCGGCGGCCCGCTCCAGATTCTCGGCCGCCTGCTGCAGCGTCCGCTCCCGCTGCTCCAGCTCGCGGCCCACCCGGTCGATCCGCTGGGACAGCTCGGCCAGCTTCGCCTCCCGCTGCGCGGCGTCTTCCAGACCGCGCGCCAGCGCCGCCATCCGCTCTTCCGCGCTCTGCGCCCGCGCGCCGACCTCGGTGATCCGCGCCTCGACCTGTTCCGATTCACCGGCTCGCGCCGCGACCGAGCTGAACCGGCGATCCGCATCGTCCAGCCGTCCCCGCAGCGCCTCGGCCCGCGACTCGAGATCCACAAAATTGGCGCGGCGATCTTCCACCATCTTGGCCCGCTGCTCCAGGTCGGCGCTGAGCGCGCCAAGCTGCGCGACCCGCCGCTCGAGCTGCTCCAGAAACTCGCGGCGGGATTCCAGCTCCCGCTGCGCCGAGAGCGCCGCGTCGGCGTACTGGGCCACCCGCTCCACCATCCCGGAGCGCTCTTCCAGGGCCGCCATCTTCTGGCGTACTTCGCTCACCGTCTGGTCGACCCCCGCAACGAACGCCCGGGTCTCGCCCTGTGCGGCCTGCGCGCGTTCCATCTCTGCCCGTGCCCCGCGCAACCGGTCGAGGGCATCGAGTACGGTCTCCCGGGTTCCCTTGAGCTCGGCCACGTCCCGTTGAAGCTGCTGCAGGTCGGGGAACGCGGCCTGAAGCCCTTCGACCCGCGTCGCCAGCCGGCCGGTGGCCGCATCGGACCGCTCCAGCGTCGTCTCGATATTCCGGGCACGCTCGGCCTGCTCGCTCACCCGCATCACGTCCGACGCCATGGTAGCCAGCCGTGCCGACAGCTCATCGGCCCGGGCCTGCGCCTGCGCGATACCCTGCCCGGTTCCCTGCAGGTCGTGCACCCGCCGCTCAAATTCGGTCAACCCGCTCCGCAGGTCGGCGATCCGCTGGTTCACCGCATCCAGCCCCCGCTTTTCGATATCGAAGCGGTCCAGGCTGCCCTTGATCTCGTCCTTGATGCTTGCCAGCCGAGCCACCTGCATGGCGCTGTCCTTTTCGCTGGCCTGCTGTGCGGTCCGGACTTCGGTGGTGCGCACCTCGACCCGCCGCACCAGGTCCTGGAGGTCTTCCAGCGCTTCCTGGGTCTTCTTGATGCGCGCCGAATCCTGCTGGAGCTTCTTGAGCCGGGCGTCCAGGTCCCACACCACGTCGTCGAGCCGGGCCGCCTGCGCCGCGGCGCGATCCACGACTTCGCGCTGCTTTTCCAGGATGCGGGTCTTGTGGGCGACATGATCGGCCAGCGCATTGAGCGCCTGCACGTCCTGCTCGGCGCGTGGGGCAAGCTCCTGCACCTTCGCGAGATTGGCGAGTGCCACTTCGTAGCGCGCGATCTTGATCCCCGCCTCATCCATCTGGTCCTTGGTGCGGAGCGCCTCGTCCCGTACCTGCATCACGCGGCCCATGGCCTCATCCTGCGCCCGCTTCAGCGCTTCCTGCTGCTCGCGGGTGTGGTCCACATCGTGGCCGTACGTGAGGAACTGCGTGCGCAGCTCGTCCACCTTGCCGCGCATCTCCGCCACCGTTCCGCCCGGACCCAATGCGGCCTGCAGCTCAGCCCGGATCTGGGTGGCTGCCGCGACCGACTCCTGGAGCCCTTCAGCCACCGCCATCACGTCCGCCACGTCGGCGTTGATCTTGCCGACCCGGTCTTCCATCGCGCTGTGGGTCTGCTCCGCCACCGCGGCCCGCTGGCCCAGCTGATCCAGCCGCTCCGCCAGCGTGGCAAGCTGCGCGAACCGATCCTCCATCTGTTTCAGTCGCCGGGAAATCTCCTCGGTCCGGTCGGCGACCGCGGAGAGCGGCGCGTCCAGCTTCTCAAGCTTCTCGACCGAGCCCTTGGTGCGGCCCAGCAGCGAGGAAATCTTGGTGCGCTCTTCCTGAGCCTTCTGGATGAGCACGGTCAGCTCCTGGGGGAGCTGTTCCAGAGGGGTAGGAGCGGGCGTTTTCTTGCCGAAGAGAGCCATGGTGTAAGTCCGTGTCAGTCGAGACGATGGAAAGCGGGGACGGCGGTGGGCGCGACGTCGTCCCTATGCAGATGGCTTCAAGTTGGGCCCCTTAGCTCCCTACGTCAATAAGGGGTGAAGAGTGTAGAGTGTAGAGGGAAGAGTAGACTCCCCAACGCAACCCCGATTCGCGCGACGGACGCTAGGGTATGTAGGTAGTACTCTTCCCTCTACACTCTTCACTCTACACTTTACGTGCGATGGCTGATGAATCTCCCAAGAAGCTGATCGTCGTAGGCGACCGGGTGCTCATCGTTCCAGAAGAGGGGGAAGAGCGCACCGGCGTCGGCCTGTATCTCCCGCCGACCGCGGTGGCCGGCCAGGCCGTTCAGAGCGGCCGGATCGTGGCGACCGGACCCGGCACTCCAGTGGCCGAGCCCGCCAGCCTCGATGATGAGCCGTGGAAAATTGGCGAGACCGAAACGAAACACGTTCCCATGCAGGCGCAGGTCGGGGATTTTGCCTTGTTCTTCCGCAAAGCCGCGGTGGAAATCACCTTCGAGAACAAACGCTATCTGGTGGTGCCGCAAGCCGCGATCCTGGTGCTGGTGCGGGGGGACAGCCCGGTGGATGAGATTTAGAGAGCCATCAGCCACCAGCCATCAGGGTCTTGCGGTCGCAGCCTTCCAGAAGTCCTTCAGTTTCCGATCGATCTCGTCGCGCACATCCCGAAATGCCTGACGCTGCTCGCTCTCCGACCCCGCTGCGGCGGCCGGGTCGGGAAATGGCCAGTGAAGTTTTCGAGCGTTGCCTGGTACCACGGGACACACCTCGTCGGCGCAGAGTGTCACAATCACATCGGCTTTCCCCAGCGGCACCTCGTCCATTCCCTTGGGTTTCTGCTGACTGATATCGATCCCAATCTCCCGCATCACTTCGGTCGCCCGGCGACTGACCTGCGAAGCCGGATTGGACCCCGCGCTGAAGACCTTCCAGTCCTTTGGCGCGCGGGCCTGAGCGAGACCTTCGGCCATTTGACTGCGAGCGGCATTCGCCACGCATAGAAACACAACGGTGGGCACGAATCCTCTGATGGCTGATGGCTGATGGCTAATGGCCGACGGCTGGGCCGGTGGCTATTCCAACACTTCGACGTCTTTCAGCGTCACGCGATGCGAGATCAGCGGCAGCGGCGGCTTGGCCCGTCCCGCTATGGTGATCGCCGAATCGAGTGCCGCGCGCGCCACCTCGAGCCCCGTTTCGTCCCGCGCGTGAATCGCCGCCAGGGACTGCCCCGCCGCGACCCGGTCTCCCGGCTTGGCCCGGAGCACGAACCCCACCGTCGGGTCAATCGGGTCTTCCATCCTCTGACGCCCACCGCCCATGGCGACGATAGCGCGGCCGATGGCGCGAGGCTCGATGCGGGAAACGGTTCCCGCTCGTTTGGCGGCGTACTCCTGGGTGAGCCGCGCGGCCGGAAGCAGGTGCGGGTCGTCCAGCACCCGCGGATCGCCGCGCTGGGCGGCGATCACCTGGCGGAACTTCTCCGCCGCCCGACCCGACGTCCGCACCTCCTCTAGCATCTGGCGCGCCACCATCGTATCGTCGGTCACTCCGGTCACGCGGAGCATTTCCACGCCTTGGGCGAGGGTCACCTGCCACAGGTCGTCGGGACCTTCGCCCCGCAGGCACCCGATCGCTTCGGCGGTCTCCAGCGCATTCCCGCAGGCGTCGCCCAGCGGACGATCCATGGCCGTGAGCAGTGCCACCGTATGGCAGCCGTGCTCTTCCCCCAGCTCGATCATGGTCTGCGCCAGCAGCAGCGAATCATCCAGGTCGGCTAGAAAGGCGCCGCTGCCCCGCTTCACATCCAGCACCAGCCCGTTCAGGCCTTCCGCCAACTTCTTGGACATGATGCTGGCCGCGATCAACGGAATCGACTCAACCGTGGCGGTGACGTCGCGCAAGGCGTAGAGCTTGCGGTCGGCCGGCGCGATCTCGCCGGTCTGCCCGAACATGGCGCAACCGATCCTCTCGATCTGTTCTCGCACATCGTCCAACGAGATGTCGGTCCGGAACCCGGGAATGGCCTCCAGCTTGTCCAGGGTACCGCCAGTATGGCCCAATCCCCGGCCCGACATCATCGGGACCGCGACGCCGCAAGCGGCGACCAGCGGTGCCAGTACGAGCGAAACCTTGTCGCCCACTCCGCCCGTCGAATGTTTGTCCGCCACCGGCCGCCCGAGCCCCTCGAAGGAGAGCCGGGCGCCGGAATTGAGCATGGCGTCGGTCAGCGCCACCAGCTCGTCGCGCTCCAGCCCATTGAGGAACGCGGCCATGAGCAGGGCGGCCATCTGGTAGTCCGGTACCCGGCCGGTAGCATATTCTCCGATCAGCTCGGCCCATTCTTCGGCCGTCAGCTTGCCGCCTTCACGCTTTCGTTCGATCAGGGGAACTACGAGCATACGAAGCAGTAAAAAGGAGATCGTGGAGCGCGAATCGAGGATGGCCAATTGAACCGGATGCCGATCATGTCGGCGGGACTCGCGGCTGCACCTTCGATCACTCGGGGATGGGCGGCGCTGACGCTCGCCACCGCGCTATGCCTCACGGGGCGGACGGTGGCCGCGCAGACCTCGGCCGGCCAGGTGGCGGTGGCTCCGGCGGATTCCGCGCCACCTGCGGTGGTCCGGACGGCCGAGCAGCTGGTGGCGGCGGGCGATAGCGCCGACCCCTTCATGCATCCCGACGCCTCGCTCGCCTTCTATCGCGAGGCGATTGGCGTCGATTCCGCCTTCTATGCGGCGTGGTGGAAAGCCGGCCGGGCGCTGGTCGATGTCGGCAAGCAGATCCAGCAGAACGACGACCTCTCGCGCGAGCACCGCGACAGCCTCTACTTCGTGGCGCGCGACTACGCCACACGCGCCATCCGGCTGAATCAGAGCGACGCCAATGGACACTACGTCCTGGCGCTGGCCCTGGGGCGACTCTCGCTGACACGGGGGGGCCGGGACCGGGTTCGGTTCGGGAAGATCATCTACAACGAATCGGCGTTCGCGGTGCAGCTGTCGCCGGAGCACGACGGCGCGCACCATGTGGTCGGCGCCTTCCATGCCGAGGTGCGACGCCTTCCCGCGACGACGCGGTTCATCGCGAAGCTGCTGTTCGGTGCCCGGTTGCTGAAGATATCGAGCTGGGATTCGGCGACGGTCCACCTGGAGCGCGCCGTGGCGCTCGCGCCGGCCAACATCTTTCATCGGCTGGAGCTGGCGAAGGTATATCTCGATATCGACCGCGACGCCGATGCCGCAGCCCAGTTGGAAGTGATTGCCGGACTACCGGACGGCGATGTCCAGGACCCCGAATACCGCCGGAGTGCCGCGGAACTGCTGGCAGGTATCAGAAAGAAGCGCGGGCGCTGATTACCGCTCGATCCGTTCGCGGATCTCGCGGCGGCGGCGCTTCAATTCCGCCTTGACGTCGTCCCGCCAGTCTTCCAGGCGGTCTCGGGTGTCGTCGCGCATCCGGGTGACCAGTTTCTTGAGCTTCCGCCGCGTGACGGTACCGCGCTCCGGCGCCATCAACAGGGCCACTCCGGCGCCCACCAGCGCGCCCAGCACCATCCCGGCCAGGAAACTAAGCGTCCCCGACCGCCCACCCTGCTGGTCCGTCTCCCCCCCGTCCTCATCGTTCAGCTCTTCGTCTTCCTGATCCATCTCGTCCCGGTCCGTCATCTTCACCTTCCCGCGTGCCCTTCTTTCATAGTAGTGCCTTGACGCGCGTGAGTACAGGGAAGAGTTTCCTCCTTTCCCCGTCGGCGGAGTGGTCCATGACGGAAGCGAAGACGCTCGCCCCGGAAGCGGATCTCGAACGCGTCCAGGCACGGGTTCGAGAGCTGGAACACGAGCGGAAGCATCTCCTCGCCGTCATCGAGATTCTGGAAGAGATCTCCGGCACCCTGCACTTCGTGGACATCCTCCAGTCCATCACGCGCAAGCTGGGGGAGACCTTCGGGCTCGACCGATGCTCCATCTTCCTGGCCGAGCGTGGCCGTTCCAGCGCCCGGCTGGTGGCGTCCTACGAGGATCCGAGCATCCGGAACTACGTGGTCGATCTGGACCGCTATCCCGAGCTGCGGCGCGCGCTGCAGTCGAGTGAGACCGTCTTTATTCCCGAAGCCCAGGACGATCCCACCCTGAAACACGTGCGCGGCGCGCTGGCCATGCGCCGGGTACGGTCCATTACGGTGGTTCCCATTACCTGGCGGGGATCGGCGATCGGGGCGATCTACCTTCGCACGTTCCGCGACGGCCCGACCTTCTCCGATGCAGACATCCGTTTCTGTCAGGTCATCGCCAGTCTCACCGCCAAAGCGCTCCGCAACGCGTTTCGCTACGAGCGACTGAAGAGCCGGCAGCCGGAGCACACCGAAGAGACCCGCCGCGCCGACCTCGAACGGATTGCGCTGGTGGGCTTCCTGAGTCGCCTCCTGGCGCGGTTCGGCTCGAAAGAAGCCTGGGCCGAGGGGCTGCTGTCCAAGGCATCGGCGGAAGAGCTGGATCGTCTGGTGGAGATCGCCATGACGGTCCTATCGGAGGAGGCGAAGGGCCGCTGACCGATACCCGGGGCGCTGCACGTGCGGCCGAGCTGCGCCGCATTCTGAACCAAGCGAATCACGCCTACTACATCCTCGACGCGCCAGTCATGTCCGACGCGGAGTTCGATCGTCTCTTCCGCGAGCTGCGCGAGATCGAGGCGGCCGATCCCGAGATGCGCGCGCCCGATTCGCCCACCCTGCGGATCGGCGCCGAGCCGCAATCGGCCCTCGCGAAGCACCGGCACCGGATCCCCATGCTGTCGCTGGCGAACGCGTTCAGCGACGAGGAGCTGGACGCGTGGGAGGCCCGGCTGCGCCGCATCTCCCCGCAGGTGGCAACCGCCGGATATCAGCTCGAGGTCAAGATCGACGGCGCGGCGGTCAGCCTCACCTACGAGCGGGGCATCCTTCGGGTGGCCACCACCCGCGGGAACGGCGTCATCGGCGAAGACATCACGGTCAATGCGCGCACCATCCCCGACATCCCCCTCACACTGCAGGGCGACGGCTGGCCGGAGTCGATGGAGGTGCGGGGCGAGGTCTATTTCCCGATCCGGAACTTCGAGGCGCTCAACCGGCGCCGGAGCGCAGCCGGGGAGACCCCCTTCGCCAACCCGCGGAACGCCGCCGCGGGAAGTTTGCGTCAGCTGGATCCGTCCATCACCCGCGAGCGCAAGCTCCGCTTCTTCGCCTTCCAGGTGGAGCCGGAAGATTCCCTGCCGTTCGCTACCCAGCGCGAGCTGCTCGACGCGCTGGAACGCTGGGGATTCCCGGTCGAGCCGCACCGCCGGCGAGTGGCCTCGCTGGCGGAGGCCAAGACGGCGATCGCGGGCCTGCAGAACGTCCTTCCCACGCTGAATTTCGAGGCCGACGGCGTGGTGGTGAAGGTGGACCGCATTTCGCTCCACCCGGAGCTGGGCATCGTAGGCGAGCGGGAGCCCCGCTGGGCCATCGCCCGCAAGTTCGCCCCGGAAGTCGCGGTCACCAAGCTGTTGAAGATCGCGATCAACGTGGGCCGCACCGGCGCACTCAATCCCTATGCGATTCTCGAGCCGGTCGTGGTCACCGGTGTGACGGTCTCCAACGCGACCCTGCACAATGCGGACCTGATCGCGGCTCGGGACATTCGCGAAGGCGACTACGTGGAGATCACCCGGGCCGGCGAGGTCATTCCCCAGGTGCTGGCGCCCGTCATCGAGCGCCGTCCCCAGAACGCGGTGCCCTGGTCCATGCCCGAGAAATGCCCCCGGTGCGGGTCGGCGGTCGAGCACCCGCCCGACGAGGTGATGTACTTCTGCCCCAACGTTTCCTGCCCCGGCCGCGTGCTCGAGACCATCGTGCATTTCGCCCAGGTAATGGAGATCCGGGGACTGGGGTACCAGCGCGTGGCGCAATTGCTGGAGAGCGGGCTCATCGCGGACGTCGCCGACCTCTACGACCTCGCCCCGGAGCGGTTGACCGAGCTGGAAGGATTCGCCACGAAATCGGCCCGGCAGCTGGTGGATGCGATTGCGGCCTCCAAGCAACGACCGCTCTCCACCTTCCTCTTTGCGCTCGGCATCCGTCACGTGGGAGCGGGCGTGGCGCGGATTCTCGCTCGGGAGTTCCGCACCCTCGAGCGGCTGCGAAATGCCACCATCGAACAGGTGGGCGAAATCCCCGGGATCGGCTCGATCATCGCGGATGCGGTGATTCATTTCTTCGCCGAGGAGCGCAATCGCCACCTGCTGGCGGAGTTCGAGAGTCACGGCTTCCGGCCCACCGAGTCCGATGTCTCCGGGGAAGGCCCGCTCGCCGGCCAGATCTATGTGGTGACGGGCACCCTGCCGACGCTTTCGCGCAGTGAAGCCACCAGGCAGATCGAGGGAGCCGGCGGCCGGGTAGCCGCCAACGTCTCCCAGCGGACCACCGCCGTGGTGGCCGGCACCGATCCGGGAACCAAGCTCGATCGCGCCAGGGCACTCGGCGTCGAGGTCATCGATGAAGGCGAACTCTTGCGCCGCATCGGGCGCAAGTTCTAAGTTGCGACGATTTCTTTCACTCGGCGGACATGCCCTCACCAGTTCAGCTCGACACCAACGTCCTCGGAATAGACCGCAAGGGGCTCCACGCGCTGCGTCACGCGCTGGGGGCGCCGCCGGCCGATCCCGCCACGTTCCTCCAGGAGACCGGCTACGCGGCCGGTGACGAAATCTGGAGCTGCTTCCTGCGGTGGCTGCCCGCCTACGCCGGCGTCCAGGACCCTTCGCAGCTCGACGCCTCGGTGGTAGGCGAGGTGCTTTCCGAATTCTTCCAGTCCCTGGGTTGGGGTTCCGTGAAGGTCGAGCAGCTGGGACAGGCCGGCCTCACCGTCGACTCCAGCGACTGGGCAGAAGCCGAGCCCGGTACCAACGCGACCGCTCCGGGCTGTCACTACACCGCGGGTCTGCTGTCCAGCATCCTGAGCCGGCTGGCCGATGGGGGCATGGCGGTGATGGAAGTGGAATGCCGGAGCTGCAACGACGCGCGCTGCCGGTTTCTGGCCGGATCACCGGAAACCCTGCAGGCGGTCTTCGATGCGATGAGTAGCGGGAGGGACTACCGGGAAGCACTCCTTCAATAACTCGGATCGCGGAGCGGGGAGCGCGGAGTTGGGACGCCACGAGCTCCGCGCTCCAAGTTCCGCACTCCGCGCTCCTAGCCTCCCAGTTCCCCCAGCTTCGCCGCGTAATCCGGTCTCATCACGAGCTGACCGCCGACGATCACTTCCCGATCCCACGGGAGGATGATGAAGCTCTCGGTGGCGAGCGCGTAGAAGTCGGGCTCGTAGGCGCCGGTCTTGAAGGACACCGCCGTCTTGAGGGCCGAGGGACGCAAGTCCTTGATGGTGGAAAGCGCCAGCTTCAGCGTGTCCCCGGAATCGCAGGTTTCGTCCACCACCAGCACCCGGCGGCCGCGCACCGACGGTGGCGGCGCAGTGACCAGGGTGGGCCGGCGGTCACTCTCCTGCCGGGTCACCGCCATGGAAGCGAAGTCCCGTTGCAGGATGGACGCAACCACCACGCCGGGAATGACCCCCGCCTTGGCGATGCCTACGATGATTTCCGGATCGAAGCTGCCGGAGATCCGGAGCGCGAGCCCCCGGCAGAGCTCTCCGAAAAACGTCCAGTCGACTTCGAGGACGTCGCGGGTGGGAGGGCCGAGTTTGCGGGGAGCGGCGACTTTCGGAGGCATGACGGAGAGTAGCACGGCGGCGGCGGGAGGGCTAGACGGTTGGATAGTCAGATGGTCGGTGAGTCGGATGGTCGGAGGATTCGAGGAACAGTGAGAATTGGTATCTGCACGCAGAATCGCTGACCATCCGGCCATCTGACCATCCGACCATCGCTTTGCGATCTCGTCCGGTCACAGATATCTTCGTTCGTAATGGGTCTCTGGAACCGTCTCTTCGGGCGCAGCCGCAAAGACGAGCTGCGGCCCCAGCGGCTCGATTACCTGAACGAAGCGCTGGCCCTCGAACGCCAGGGTGATTACGAGGCCGCGCTCACGTCCTACCGCCTCGCGTTGCGCGATCACCCCACCGATCTGCGGGTGCTGCAGAACATGGCGATCGCCTATACCAAGACCAACCGGGTCGACGAAGCGATCCGGTTCTACCGCAAGGCGCTGGAGATCGACGGCTCGCTGGCAGGCGCGCACTACGGGCTGGCCTTTCTGCTCATCAAGCGCGGGGAGAACGAGTTGGCGGTTACGCACCTGCGCGCTTTTCTTGGTCGTCCCCCACGAGGGCCCGACGCAGCCAAATGGATCGAACACGCCCAGCAGACGCTCGCCGAGCTCGAGGTCGCCGGATCGCAGGGTTGATCATCTCGCTGGCAGCGCCGAGCGCCTGCCACGAGATCACCCTGAATCCCGATCACGTGGTGGCGCTGGAGATCGCGAACACGACACCCAAGGTGCCGCAGGGCGACACCCTGCGGCTCGTTGCGCGCGCATTGAATGCAGCGGGACAGCCGGTGGCCGGAGCCCAGGTCACCTGGGCCGTGCTCGACACCGCGGTCGTCGCCTTTCAACTCGATCCTTCCGGATTGGTAACCGGAATCTCGCCCGGCTCGGGAAAAGTGCAGGCGGCGGCGGACAATCTCAGAACGGATCCGATCTTGGTGACGGTCACCCAGGTCCCCTCACCCCTGTCCCCTCTCCCTGACGGGAGAGGGGAACGCGTGCGCAGGGACGGTGTTGAAGGTCGATCCCAAGCCTTCAAGTCCGCTCTCCCGTCCCCCTCTCCCGTAAGGGAGAGGGGACAGGGGTGAGGGCGTGAACCAACCCCACAACCTGGTCGAGCTGTTCTTCGACGCAGTCGAGCGCTTCAGCACCAAGCGCGCCGCGCTACGTTACAAGGCCAACGGCGTGTGGCGCGACATTACGCACCAGGAGCTGAGCCGGCGGGTCCATCACGCCGCTCTGGGTCTGCTCCAGCTTGGCGTCCAGCCGGGCGAGCGGGTCGGCATCCTCTCGCCGAACCGCCCGGAATGGGCCATGGCCGATTACGCCAGCCTGCTCGCCGGGTGCGTCGACGTTCCCATCTACCCCACCCTGCCACCCAAGCACATCAGCTACATCCTGCGGGACGCCGGTGTGATCGCGCTCTTCGTATCCGATCCGGAGCAGTACGCCAAGGTCGCCCAGATTCGCTCTGAGGTCCCGGCACTGCGTTATGTCATCCCCTTTGACGACGTTCCCGGAGCCGAAGACGTCTTTCCGTTTCAGCGCCTGCTCCAGATCGGGGCGGCAGCGGAGCCCCGCTATCCCACATTGATCGCGGACGCGAGAAACGCCGATCCCGAAGCGGTGGTCACGCTGATCTACACTTCGGGCACCACCGGCGATCCGAAAGGCGTGATGCTGACGCACCGGAACTTCTGCACCAACGTCTGCTCGGCACTGGAGATGTTCAGCGTCGGACCGGACGACTCGTGCCTGTCGCTCCTGCCGCTCTCTCACAGCTTCGAGCGCATGGGAGGCCATTACACCATGTTCCACGCGGGCACGACGATCAACTACGCCGAGAGCATGGACACGATTTCCGCCGACTTGCTGGCCGTGAAGCCGACGGTCACGCTGGCGGTACCGCGGCTGTTCGAGAAGATCTACGCCCGGGTGCTGGATGCGGCGGTTTCCGGCGGCGCGGTCAAGCGGCGGCTCTTCTTCTGGTCCCGTCGTACCGGAGAGCGCTGGGCCGACCTGGTGCTGGCACGCCAACCGGTCCCCGCAGGCCTGCGCTTCGCGACCCGCGTCGCCGACCGCCTGGTCTTCCGCAAGCTGCGCGCGCGTACCGGCGGCCGGATCAAGTTCTTCGTCTCGGGAGGTGCTCCCCTCGCGCCCGAGATCGCCAAGTTCTTCTTCGCCGCGCGGCTCCCCATTCTCGAAGGCTACGGCCTGACCGAAACCACGCCGGTGGTGTCGATCAACACGCTGGAGGCCCCGCGGATCGGCACGGTCGGGCGTCCGATTCCCGGCGTGGAGGTTCACATCGCGGAAGACGGCGAGATCCTGGTGCGGGGCCCCAATGTGATGGCGGGCTACTACAACAAACCGGAGGCGACGGCCGAGATGGTCGACGCCGATGGCTGGCTCCACACCGGCGACGTCGGCGAGTTCGATGCCGACGGCTACCTGCGGATCACCGACCGGAAGAAGGACCTCATCAAGACCGCCGGCGGGAAATACGTGGCGCCGCAACCGATCGAGAATCTGGTGAAGACCAGCAAGTACGTTCTCAACGCGCTGGTGCTCGGCGAGCGCCGCAAGTTCCCCATCATTGTGGTGGTCCCCAACCCCGACGCGGTCCAGGCGTTCGCGCGGGAGCGGGGCCTCGTCTACCGGGACCTGGCGTCCGCGCTGAAGCAACCCGACGTGGTGGCCAAGCTCGAGCGCGAAGTAATGCTCAAGCTACGCGACCTGGCCAGTTACGAGATGCCCAAGAAGATCCTGTTTCTCGAAAAGGACTTCTCCATCGAGGCCGGCGAGCTTACGCCCAAGCTTTCGGTCAAGCGAAGGGTGGTGGAGGAGCACTACCGCGACCGCATCGACCAGCTGTATGAACAGGCCGAGCACGTTCAGCCGGAAGCGGCCAAGGCCGAATCCTGAGGTCGGCGGGAAACCAGCCAGATTCCGGCGAAGAGCGCCGGGACGGCCAGCAACATGGGCCGCGTGGGTCTTTCACCCAATGCCACCCAACTGGCCAGCCCGGTGATGAGCGGTTGGGCGTAGATGTAGATGGCCGTGGTGGACGCCTGCACCCGGGCGAGCGCGAACATGTTGAAGAGGTACGCGATCACCGTGGGAAACACGATGATGTAACCGAGGGACCACCACGCCGCCGCATGGCCGGGCAGCGGCGCGAGGCGCTCCCCCCAGACAAAGTAGGGAACGAACGGCAACGACAACGCATAGCTCCACGCGATTACGACGATGGGCGGGTAGCGGCGGACCAGCGGCTTCGAAACGATCAAGTAACCGGAATACGAAAGCGTATTCGCCACCATCAACAGGTTCCCCAACCCGTAGGGACCCAGCGCGGTGAGGCCGCGGTCCAGCAGCAGGGGCAGCGTCCCCGCCAGGGCGATGAGCACACCAGCAAGGCGGGTCACACTGAACCGCTCGAGCCCCACCGCCGTCGCCAGCGCGAAGGTGAACACGGGAATCAAGCACATCACCAGCGTGGCATTGAACGGCGTCGAGCGCGCGAGGCCTTCGAGATACAGTGCCTGATTGAGCCCCACGCCCAGGCACGCGGCCACCACGAAACGCGCCACATCTCCCCGGCCGGGCAGAACGGCGCGCCCATACATCGCCGTCGCGAGAGAAAATAAGACGACCGACCCGGCAACCACTCGCCAGGCTCCCACGGCGAGCGGAGACAAGCCCCCCGGTGCGAACACCGCGTGGGCGATGACGGGCAACAGGCCGAAAATGATTTGGGCGCCGGCCAGCGCCAGGTGGGCAGTGACGAGCTGCGTGCGGGAACTGCGCTGAGGGCCGCGGGACACGGTCGCGAACATAATCCAGAGCCCGCGACCGTGTCCGAGGGACTATTGAGGTTGCGCGACGGTCCGCAGGTAGGGTTTGTGAGTCTTGAAGCCCTGCGGGTACTTCTTCTTTGCATCCTCGTCCGAAACCGACGCGGGAATGATCACCTCCTGGCCCGGCTTCCAGTTCACCGGGGTGGCGACGCTGTGCTTTGCGGTGAGCTGAATGGAGTCGAGCAGCCGCAGCACTTCATCGAAGTTCCGGCCGGTGCTCATCGGGTAGGCGAGCGTCGCCTTCACCTTCTTGTCCGGCCCGATCACGAACACTGAACGCACCGTTTGGTTGTCCATCGCCGTGCGTTGACCGGGAGTCGCATTGGGATGCAGCATGTCATAGAGCTTGGCCACCGTCAGGTTCGAATCGCCGATGATCGGATAATTGACGGCGTGCCCCTGGGTTTCCTGGATGTCGCCCAGCCACTTCTCGTGATCGCTCACCGGGTCCGCGCTCAATCCGACGACCTTGGTGTTCCGCTTGTCGAATTCGGGTTTCAGGCGCGCCATGTAGCCCAGCTCGGTGGTGCAGACGGGCGTGAAATCCTTGGGGTGAGAGAACAGAATCGCCCATTTGTCTCCAATCCACTGATGAAACTGGATTGGGCCTTCGGTGCTGTCGGCCGTGAAGTCGGGGGCTTCATCGCCTATCCGGATGGTCATCGGGTCCTCCTTCTCCTGGTCTGCGCTACTGGGTGGGGTCTGGTACGGTACGGCTCAGCCGATAACCTGTAAGCGGCGAACGCCGGGGCCGCAAGTCGCCGGGCGAACCAAACCGTTCAGGGACACGGTCCCCCGAACGGCCCCGACGGGAGATCGAACACGGGCGCAGTGGCCAGCGGCGCGGAGAAATCCAGGACCTCGGCCAGGTTGTTCGCATTCGCATCGCGGACCGTGAGCGGCTCCAGGCTCCAGCGCCATTCGATCAGCCGGAGAATGGAAGCGTGATCATAGACCACGCTCGAAACGTGCCCGCGTCGAGCCAAGGGCGAAATGACGAGGGTCGGCACCCGAAAGCCCCGCAGCCCGTCGGTATTCCCCACCTCGCGCTCGAGCGGCGGAATCGGGGCTACCGGCGGCGGTACGTGGTCGTAGAAGCCGCCCCATTCATCGAATGTGATGATGAGCAGGGTGGAGGCCCAAGCCGGGCTGCTGATGAGCGCCTGGTATGTCGCTGCCAGAAACGCCTCGCCGTTCCGAATGTCGTCGAAGGGGTGATAGTTGCCGGTGTAAGCGGTTCGAAAATCAGGATCCAGGTACGCCACGTTCGGCAAGGCGCCCGCCGCGGCATCGGCGAAAAAAGCAGACATCGGTCGGATCACTGAAGCGTACCGGTTGCCGAACAGGGAAGCGGTGACGAAGGCGGCGCCGTAGTTGCGTCCCGTGAGGCCCCCGCTGGACAGGCGGTCCCAGATGGTCGGGAGCGTGCTGGCGACCGGCGTGTTGGATATCCGGTCGGTCTGTCCCGCCTGCGCGACGATCCGGTTGGGATAGGTCGGGCCGAGCATCGGCGAGAAATAGCGGTCCAGCACCGTCCAGTGCGGCGCGGCGCCGCCGAGAAAGGGGAGGTCCGCCCCTTCGTAGTAACCGATGGCGTACGGGTCGTTGGCGTCCGCGCGGAGCCACCCGTCGCAGGCGCCGTTGTTGTACTCGACCCTGCCGCCGGCAAAGGAATGCGAGGGGTCGGCAAAGCCGCAGCCCTGAAAATCGGTCAGGTGGTGCGTCGCATGCGCCGTTCCGGCCGCATCGAGATACGTGAGGCCCGCCTGCCGGCCGTCGGCGCCCGGTACCCAGCCAAGCAAGTGGTCGTACGATCGGTTTTCCATCGTCACGACCACCACGTGCTCGAGCCCGCTCCTGCCGGGCGCCGGGAGCGCCGATGACTCGGTGGAGGCCGAACAACCGAGCCAGCCGGCGCCGGCCGCGAGCGCCACCCGTTCCAAGAATTCGCGACGGGAGAGCGTCATCACGCCCGATTGCCAGTCACTTTTACTTCTCACTTCTCACTTCTCACTTCTTTCTGCCCCACCCAGATCCCCTCCTGGGCCGCGAGCTTATCTATTCCAAGGAGACTCAACTCGTTCGTGAATGCGACCAGCCGCAATCCCGGCAGGAGCACGCGCGCGGCCTCCATGGTCCACGGTGCGCTGGTCAGCTCCTCCCCTAAAACCATTCCACGCGCCATGGCGCTGCGCAGTGGCACCGCCGAATGAGCCGCCAGCAAGCTCAGATTCGGCCCCGCCCTGACGTCGCTCGGCACGTTGATACCGACTAGGTGTACGCCTTCCATTGATTCCGCGAGGTCGCTCGCCAGCGCCGCGGCCGAGCCGATGAGCACGACATATCCACCCGGCGTCGCGACCCCCAGCAGCGCCTGAATGGTCGCTGCCCCCGGCAAGGACCTTTTGGCGCTTCCCAACTGGGGGGGGTCTCCAAAACGCGCCACCCCCGCCTGGATGGGATACTCCCGCTGGCAAGCGGGACAGCCCACGATTCCACTGATCACATCCCGCTTCACCATTACCGCCGTCGCGAGAACACAGTGGGTTTCGGGATGCTCGGCGGGGCAACGGAGAAACTCGACCAGCTCGATGAACACGTCAGCTCCGTTCCAGCCGAATCTCGCCGACGCTCACGCCTTGGGGCTGGGTCACCGCCGATACCACCGCCGCCGCCACGTCCTCGGGACGCAGCATGTCCGCGCGCCGGGGCAGACCTTCGCGGTGGTCGGGGTCGATCGCATCCCAGAGTGGCGTATCGGTGGCGGACGGCGAAATGAGGGTGGCGCGCACCCCACTGCCGGCGCATTCCGTGGCCATGACGCCGTGCAACCCGCGCAGGCCCCACTTGCTGGCGCCGTAGGCGGCGTTGCCGGGAAGGGCCATATGGTCGGCCACGCTGCCGATCGTCACCACGTCGCCGGCTTCGCGGGCGATGAGATACGGCAGAAACGTCCGGAGCACGAGAAAAGGACCGACGAGATTCACCTTGAGCTGCTCGCGAAATTCGTCAGCGGTGGTCTGCAGCAACGGCTTGAGCAGGAAGATCCCGGCGTTGTTCACCAGGATGTCGGGAACCCGTTTGACCTCCCCCAGCCGCGCGGCGACCCGTCGGAGGTCCTCTTCGCGGGTCACATCACAGGGCAGGTCCGTCTGGCGGTCAGCGAACGCGGGCTCCAGCGAGCGGGCGAGACGCACCACCTGAGCGCCGTTCTGCTGCAGCGCCTTAGCGATCGCGAGACCGATGCCTCGCGATGCGCCCGTGACCAGCGCGGTGCGTCCGGTGAGCGCGCGTTGTGGGTTACCCATGACTCGAACGTCGAGAATGACCGCAACTGCTCGCGAGTGTGCCCGTACCCCTCTCCCGTAGGGGAGAGGGGACGGGGGTGAGGGTCATTCGATCCAGCGGCCACCATGCGCGAGCCGCAGGAATTCGTCGCGCGACTTGGCGTCGTCCCGGAAGGTGCCGCGCAGGGCGCTGGTCACGGTCTTGGAGTTCTGCTTTTCCACGCCGCGCATCATCATGCAGAGGTGATACGCCTCGATGACGACGCCGACGCCGAGAGGGTCCAGCACGTCCATCAGCGCATCCGCGATCTGATCGGTCATCCGCTCCTGCACCTGCAGCCGGCGCGCGAACATGTCCACGATCCGGGGGATCTTCGAGATCCCGATGATCCGGCCGTTGGGCAGATAGGCCACGTGGGCCTTCCCGAAATAGGGCAGCAGGTGGTGCTCGCACAGCGAGTAGAGCTCGATGTCCCGCACCAGCACCATGTTCTCATGCTGCTCTTCGAATACCGCGCCGGCCACGATGGCCTCCACCGACTGGCCGTAGCCTCTGGTCAGCCATTGGAGGGATTCGGCGACGCGCTCGGGCGTCCGGACGAGGCCCGGCCGCTCGGGGTTCTCGCCGAGCAACAGGAGCATGCGGTGCACCATCTCTTCGAGCGTGGGACCGTCGGCAGTCTTGGCGGGCCGGACCGCGTGCAGTTCCGAGCGGGCGACGGCTTCACGATTGGTTCTGCGTGGCTTGCTCATCAATGAAGCCTATTTTCATCGCACCGCGAGGGCAAGCAGTGGCTATTCAGATCGGGATAGGGGATAGCGACGGATCGCCGCTATTCCCCTCCCACACCACCGGACATGCGGGTCCGCATCCGGCGGTTCGAATGGTTGAGGTGCCGCAGACAGCCAACCCTGGGCGTAGAAAGCCTCTCCTCGCCGTTCGCGCGTGTCCCCCACTTCGCTGTACTCTCGGGCTTCACCCTACCATCCAGCGAGAGCTCCGGCAGCAAGAATGGTAGCCTTTTCCGCGCCATCGCCGGATCTACACCGCCTGAGCCTTGGTCGTGAGAGCTTCGCGGTCATTGGCCCGCTCGCCCTGCTCGGCCGTGCCTCCTATCCGGTTTCTGTTCGTCAACTCGCGGATTCGCTCCCCGTTGCTTTCAGCCGTCCCCTCGCGGTCGCGGCCTTACGGTTCGCTTGGGTCGCTATGACCAACTCCCCAGGGGACTTGCACCCCCAAGTCACCATCCATGCTGGGCACACCAAAAAACCGCCGGCTGGATTCTCAGCCGGCGGGGAGAAGAGGAGACGGAGAGGATTATTGAAGCCCAGTCAACACTTACCGTGTCCGCGTCCGAACGTCTGTCTTCCCCTTTCGGGGCGTGACACCGGTCCAAACAGCCGGACCCGTTACCGAGCTTGTTGGCTCAATAATTGAGCTCTCCGCCCCCGATTTCCAACCTTGATTGCGAATATCGCCCCAGCACCCTGGACCGTCAAGGAAGGGAACATTCTGGCCACTAGCCGTCAGCCGTCAGCCATCAGGGGGATGCAACTCGACAATCGCGACCGCGACGAGGCACGCTCCGATCGCCAGTGGCACATGCACCCATCCGCTCGGTATGGCCACCACAAACGCGAGAACCACCCACACCACCAGACAGACCGCCGCGGCGACCAGCGCGAAGGCCGGTTTCATGCGCCGGTCCTGATGGCTGACGGCTGATGGCTGATGGCTCACAGAGTCATATCTCCCAATTCGAAAATAACACTTCACCTTCCGGTACGATGCTCTCGGGATGTCCCGCGAGCGACATCCGCAGGTCGGTCCAGCGCACCCGGTATCCGCGCTCGATCAGCTGACGATACGCGCCGGAATACGACGTCTGGCAGCGGATGGCGACCCGGCGAATCCTCAACTTCGCAGCGCAGATCTCGAGCGCGACGATGAGCCGAGCGAAGGTGTCGGCACTGTCCGCGAAGAGCTTGAGCACCCGCAGCTCTTCAGCTGGCCTCGCTTCCGCTAGCGGCGCCGAATGCCACAAGGCGAATCCCTGGACCCCGCCGTGCTCGATCACGATCGTATCGCCAATCCCCAGCTCGTGGGTCAGCTCGTGCTCGCGGGTGTAATCGCACCCCGGCGCAGAACGCGCGAGCCGGTCCCGGCAGGCGGCCAGCAGCGCGGTCTGCTCCGATTCCGGTACTTCTCCCAGCCGGAGAAACCGCTGGCGAGAGGCGCGCACATTCGTGGCAGCGTCGCCAGTGAGCGTGATCGTCAGATGAGCGGGTGAAAAACCGATCCGGCTGTAGAACCCGATGTTCTCGACGGTTCGCGGCATGGTCTCGAGCCCGATCGTTCCGGCGCCCTGTTCCTTCAGCCACTCGATCGCCGCCTGCACCACGGCTTTTCCCAGGCCAAGGCCCTGGCGATCGGGCCGGACCGCGAGCGGTCCCATCCACCCTTCCAGCCCGGATCGATGCGCGATGTTGAAGGCGACGAGCTGATCGTCCTCGTCCCGCCACACCATCGCTCCCGGCCCTGCATCCCGAAGGGCGTAGCGCCAGATCTGCATGTTGAGGGGCGGGACGCGAACGCCCACCAGGCCGTCCCGGCGATAGCGATCGGTGAACGCATCGGAAAAGATGCGGTTGAGCGCGGCAAAATCCGCCTCGGTAGGGACCTCGGGGCCGACGACCGCGTGATCAGGACGCCAGAGCTTCACAGTAGGGGGGACGTTGTCAGTAGCGGGCGCCCGCGTCAAGCCTAAGCATTCTTGGTGCTGCCATGCGTGGAATTGGTTACGTCCATTGTCGCTTCCGGCTTCAATTTGCGGGCGGTTCAGCAGCGTCGTCGAAGCGCCCGTCGTCGGCCCTCGGGCCTGCCATGGTCTTCGCCACTGTTAACGGGTGCCAGTGTGGCGGAAATGGCAGACGCAAGCGCCTCACACACGCTTGGGCGAAAGTCCGTGTGGGTTCGAATCCCTTCACTGGCACCCGCCATTCCCTCGCCTGGGAGCCGGTTGCAAATGACATCCGGCGACAATAGCTTATTCACACGTGTGTGAGGCGTCCGCGTGGCCAGTTCGTCACGCTGAAAGGGCCGAGCGGTGATCGCTCGGTTCCTTTTTTTCGCCACAAGTTTCTTCACGCCACGGTCACGGCTGGCTGGACCACTTGACGGAGCCGTTCGTCCAGCTCGTCTGTTACAACTGCTGCACCCGTGACACGGTCTAGCGACACGCGTAACACCCGATCCAGCTCGGAAGCAGCGCGCATCGATTCGATATGCGTGAGGAGCACCACTTGCGGGAACTGATCGCGAAGACCCTGCAACAATCTTATCACTCCCTCGCGACGGTCTTCGTCAAGACTCCCAAAGATCTCGTCCAGGACCAGCAGGGAGATCGGCTGACCAGCCCGCTCGGCTACTAACCGGCTGATGGCGATTCGCAGAGCGAGATTGGCAACATCTTCTTCGCCACCGGAGATGACCGGCTTCTGAATTCCATCATCCAACAACATGATTCCATAAGCATCGTCGAGCTCCAACTCGGTGTAGTAACCTCCCGTGAGGCTCGAAAGCAGGGACGATGCGATATCGGACAGCTCGGGACGCATTTGCGCGTTCAAATCGGTGCGGATCTCGCCCAGGGCCGTGTCGAGCTCGTCGTGCAGCAACACCTCGCTCTTCAGCTCGTCGATCCGTACCGCCCGCCGGGCGCGTTCTTCCAGCCGCCGGGTCGCGAGCTCCAACTCCCGTTCCGCCACCCGCAGGTCTCCCCGCTTGGCCGCCAGATCGTCGTTGGCCGCCTGCAGCGCTAGCTCCGCCGCTTCATGGGCCGCGCGCACCGCCTGATAGTGTTCCTCGCGGAAGCCGAGATCGGCGATGGCCTCCATCAGCTGGCGCGCCCGAGCTTCGCGTTCACTCAGCCGCTTTTCCGCCGCTTCCATTTCTGAAACCAGTGCCGCCGCGCGCTCGGCCTGAAACGCATACCGCTCACGCTGGCGGATCAGCGGTTCCAGTTCCTTGAGCCGGTCGCGAACCCGATCGTGACGCTCGGCATCGTACTTCTCGGGAAGCTCGGCGATCTGTCTCTTGAGGGTCGCCGCCCGGGAGCCGAGCGCCTGTGCCTCGCGCTCGAGATCGGTCCGTTCCCGGAACGCCGCCTTGGCGTCGGCGAGCGCCTGGGTAAGGGTCTGTACCGCGACCGCGCAGGCTGCGCGCGCCTTCTCCTGCTCCTGCAGTGCGGCCGGCTCGGCTTCGAGCTGGGCAATTCGCGAACGAAAGTACTGCCCGTTCGTTTCCAGCTTCTCGAGCTGCCGGTTGAAGGTCCCCACCAGCTGCTCGAACTCCTCCCCCAAGGGACGCCCGCAGGTGGGACAGAGCCCCTTGGGCCCCAGCTCCACCAGATGGTCGCGCTGTTCCTTGATCTCCTTGTACTGCTCACGGAGCTCGTCCCGCTTCGTCCTGACGTGCTCCTTCTCCTGCAGCCACTCGGCCCGCGCCTTTCCCACCTCCGCTTCCGCATCCTTCAACTTGCGGCGGATCTCGTCCAGCTCGCGCGCCCGCACGGCGGCGATGCCGGCGGTGTCACCCATCTCGGCCAGGCGGGCCTGACTCTTCTCGACCTGCTTTTCCACCTCCTTGAGCTGTCCAGCCAGGTCGCGACGCTGCCCCGCCGCGCGTCCCTCCTCCTCCAGCCGCTCCAGCTCCGCCCGCAAGGAATCGACGTCGACCAGTTGGGGCGCCAGCTCCTCCACCTTCGCGCGCGCCATCAGCGACTCGGCCAGCTCCTTGTCGAGCCGTTCGTGTTCCCGCCGCGCGTCCACCACCTGATGCTCCGCCGCCCGGCGGTCACCGTCCAGGGCCAGCGCCTTCTGCTTGACTTCCGTCACCCGGGTCCATTCGGGCCGGGTGACCGCGAGGGCCTGGGTGGCCTTCTCCTTGGCGGCCTCCGCCAGCTCCATCGCCCGGCTCGCCTGCATGCGCCGCTCTTCCACCTGCCGGCGATCGCGCTCCAGCTCGGCCTGATCTCCCAGGCCTGACCGAAGGCCGTCCAGCTCACTTCGCCGCTGGTTACGGATGTCCCGCACGGCATCCTGCGCGGTTTTGAGGCGCTCGTAGCCCAGCACCTGGGACAGAAACCGGCCGCGTTCGGCCGGCTTGAACGCGGCCATGACCGCCAGCTCTTTTTGCCCCGTGAAGTAGGTGTTGAAAAACTCTTCCCGCGTCATGCCCAGCAGGCGGGTCAGGACCGTGGTGACCTCCGCCGTCCCCGAGGACACCGGCTCGGCGCCGCGATCCTGGAAGAGCTGGGCATCGTACAAGCCCCGGGACACGCGGTAGTCGTGGGCCCCGAGGGTGAAGTCGACTTCGACCCGCACCTGCGAGCGCGCCGGCGCCCGGGTCCACCGGATGGAGTCCTTGTTACCCCGGGCCGCGGGATTGCCGTAGATCGCCCAGGCGATCGCCTCCAGAAGGGTTGTCTTCCCGGCGCCATTCGGGCCGATGACGGCCGTGAGGCCTGGCCCGAGCTCGAACTCCGTATCGGCGTGCTGGCGGAAATTCACCAGCTTGAGACGGTGGAGCTGCACTAGCGCTCTCCCCGCTCGCGCTCGGCGTCTTCCACGTAGCGACGGCCGAGCGCCACCAGGTGGTGGCGATCGACCCCCGGGGTTGTCGGGCGCCGCTCGAGGTACTCCACCACGATATCGGCCAGCGTCCGGGCTTTTCCACCGGGGCCGCCCACACCGACTTCGCGTCGCGACTCCGGCCGGCGCAGATCGAGGTGATAGTGCAGCGCCCGGGTCTTGTAGTCGCGGATGGCTTCGTGCTTGAGCTCTCGCGCGACGAGCCGGGACACTTCGTAGACCAGCTGGCGCACGATCTGATCCTCGATCCCGTTCTTCACGGCGGCCACCCGGCTCGCGATTTCCTCGTCCAGCTGCTCGGCGGAACGGCCGCTGGCATTGATGGGCTCCAGATCGACATGCCGGCGTGCGAGCTCGACCGGTTGGAATTTCACCTTGGTGCGCTGCTGCAGCTCCACCAGGAGCCATCCCTTTTCTCCGGCCCGGCCCTGCGCTTTCTCCTGCTTCAGGTCGCCCCATGGATTGCGGCTCACGTACTCGATCGATCCCGAGTACCACGCGTTCGGCGCCATCTGGCGCGCCACGTGGTAGTGCCCCAGCGCGACGTAGTCCCAACGCTCGGCGTGTAGCTCGCTGGGCTCCAGGGTCGGGATCCCGTGCTCGCCCGGGTCGTAGTCGCGCGGCAAGCCTGCCAGCTCGCCGTGCATCAGCAGGATGTTCCGTCTCGCGTCCGGATCGACATCGAGGTCGGGCCGGGGCTCCCCCGCAAACGCCGCAAAGGGAACACACAGCACGGAGAGCTCCCATTGCGGAAACGACAATCGCTTCGCCTCGTGCACCACGACGTGGAAGGCGGGCAACGCCTCGAACAAACGGAGAATGGTCCCGGTTTCGACCGAGCGCGGCGTGTCGTGGTCGCCGGCGATGATAATGACCGACACTCCGGGCAGCGCATCGCTCAGCCGCCGGAACTGGTTGAAGGCGTCGAGAATGGCGGGATTGCCGGGCCGGACCGAATGGAACACGTCGCCCGCGACGAGTATCAGCTCCGGCTGGGCGGCAATCACGTCATCGACGACCCTCCGGAAGGCGACGGCGACGTCGGCCTCGCGCTGGTTGATTCCCTGGGAAGTCTGGCGGTAGTACTGCCGGAAGCCGAGGTGGAGGTCGGCAAGGTGGGCAAGCCTCATAGCAAATGCGGAGTGCGGAGTGCGGAGTGCGGAATATTCGAGCCAGCCACCTGCCGCCCCTGCGGCCTCGTGGGTAACCCTGCCGTTCCGCATTCCGCACTCCGCAC
>JACQVB010000033.1 GCA_016209985.1 Gemmatimonadota bacterium
AGGCGTCCGAAGGGCTCGCGACCATTCACCGGCTTGCGGGCCGCGTGGTGAACCGTCCGGCGTCGGTCCTCAATTGCCACCGCCGCAGCCTGGTCGAAAAGCTGGTGGCGGCCGGCCTGCCATTCCCGCGAACCCTGCTCGCGCGCACCACCGCCGAAGGGACCGCGGCCGTTCCCGTCGATCTGCTCACCACCGACCACGATCCCATCTGGGTGAAGCGCGGCGACGTACACGCGGAACGCCCGGAGGATGTGGTGGTCACCGATCGCGATGGATTGCGCCAGGCGCTGGCCGAGTTCGAGGGGCGCGGCATCGGCTGGGCGGCGCTTCAAGTCCACGTGCCTGGCCCGATCCTCAAGTTCTACGGCGTGGCCGACGGACGGTTCTTCCGCTGGTATCCCGCGACCGACGGCGATGCGGTCATCCGGGTGGACCAGGTGCGCCTGCGCGAGGTGGCGTTCGCCGCGGCGTCCGCCCTGGGCCTGGAAATCTTCGGCGGCGACGTGGCGCTCCCTTCCCCGGAGCAGCCGGTGATCATCGATGTCAACGACTGGCCGAGTTTCGCGCGCTTCCGCTCCGACGCGGCGCGCGCCATCGCCGGCTACATCCACGACTCGTTCCACCACCATGGAGGAAACGCGTGATCTCGGTTCGACCCATCCTCGACGTTCCGGGACCGCGGTCCCGCGCCGTATTCCACGCCGAGGCCGAGCATCTGGCGCCGGGAACGCAGAGTGTGGCGCTGTTCAGCCGCCTCTGTCTGGATCATGGAGAAGGGGCCTTGCTCTACGACGCCGACGGCAACCGCTACATCGATCTGCTCGCCGGCGTGGGCGTCGCGAGTCTGGGGTACGCGCATCCCAAGTACGTCGCCGCGATGCAGCGCCAGCTGGCGCGGGTGCACGTCGGGTCTTTCGCCACCGAGCACCGGGCGTCGCTGGTCAAGCTCCTCGCCGACTTGACGCCGGGGGACCTGAATCGGACCCAGCTCTACAGCAGCGGCGCCGAGGCCGTCGAAGCGGCCATTCGTCTCGCCAAGTCCCACACCGGCAAGACCGAAATCGTGGGATTCTGGGGCGGCTTCCACGGCAAGACCGGCGGGGTTCTCCCCTTGCTGTCGGGGAGCTTCAAAGAAGGCCTGGGGCCGTTGATGCCCGGCGCCTACTCGAGCCCGTATGCCTCCTGTGCGCGCTGCGCATTCGACAAGACCTTCCCGAGCTGCGAATGGCACTGCGTCCAGTTTCTCAAGCGCAAGATCGCGCTGGAGACCACCAACGACGTGGCCGCGATCCTGGTCGAGCCGGTTCAGGGCACCGCCGGCAACATCGTCCCTCCCCCCGGCTATCTCCGGGTCCTGCGGAGCCTGGCCAACGAGCTGGGCGCAGTCCTCATCTGCGACGAGATGATCACCGGGTTCGGCCGCACCGGCAAAATGTTCGCGGTGGAGCACGACGGCGTGGTCCCCGACGTGCTGCTGGTGGGCAAGGGATTCGGCGGCGGATTCCCCGTGAGCGGGGTGATCGCGCGCGAGAGCGTGGCGTTCGCCAAGCCCTGGGCCAATCCCAGCGGCAGCTCCTCGAGTTACGGCGGCAACCCGATGGCCGCGTGCGCCGCGCACGTCACGGTCCGGACCATCGTGGAAGAAGGTCTGGTGGAGCACAGCCGCCGGCTGGGCGCGCGGATCCTGGCCGAGCTGGAGAGCTGGGAAGGCGAGATCCCCATCGTGAGCGATGTGCGCGGCCGTGGCCTCCTGATCGGCATGGACCTGGTCCTGCCGGGCACCCGCCAGCTTCTGCCCAAGGCGGAGACCCGCTGGATTTTCGACACGCTGCTGGCGCGCGGCGTCATCGCGATGATGTACAACGCGGAGGTGCGGATCAATCCGCCGCTGGTGATCACCGAAGAGCAAGCCATGGAAGCCTGCGCCACCATCAAGGACGTTCTTCGTGAAGCCGCCGGACACGTTAGCCAGTAAGGGCCGCGCCGTAGAGGAGTGGACCGACTTCCACTTCTTCCGTCCGGTGGGACGGCGTATCGCCGGCGCGGCATCTGCCACGCGCATCAGCGCCGACCAGGTCACCATGGCGAGTCTCCTGGTTGGCCTGGTGGCGGGACATCTGTTCGTCTACCAGAGCGTGGGGCGGAACGCGGTCGGTTTGATGCTGTTCATCATCTCGGATCTGCTCGACAGCGCCGACGGCCAGCTGGCCCGCTTGCGCGGCACCTCCACCCGCTTCGGCCGGGTGCTGGACGGGTTCTCCGATGGAGCCCGGTTTCTCAACCTCTACATCCACCTCGCCGTCCGGCTGGTCTTGGCCGGTGGGTCCTGGCCCGCCGCCGTGCTGGCGCTCGCGGCGCTCTTCTCGCATCAGCACCAGAGCTCGGCGGTGGATTTCATCAAGAACGCCTTCCTGCGCTTCCACGATCGCGATCACGACGCGCTGGATCTGCCGGAGCACACCGGGCGGGAGGCCGACGAGAACCTTTTCATCCGCACGGGCCGCGGGATCTATCGCGATTATCTCGAGCGGCAGGTGAGGATGTTTCCCCAGAGCGTGCGGCTCGCGCGACGCATCGGCACGGGCGACCTCCCCGCCGGCCTGCGGGTCCGTTATGCCGAGATGCAGGAGCCGGTGGTGGCGCGTTGCGCCTGGATCGGCCAGAACATCCGCTTTGCCATGCTGGCCCTGACCGCGGTCGCCGGTTGGCCTTCTGCGTTTCTCTGGCTCACGCTCGGACCGCTCAACCTCGTGCTCATCGGCCTGGTAGCGACTCACGAGCGGAATGCTCGGCGCCTTCTCGCGGCTATGCCCCGGCCCGTAAGGGTTCTCGCGCGAGCCGAGAGGACCTATCGCGGCGCGATCATCGGCCTGGGCGGAATTGCCCGCCAGGCACATCTGCCCGCCTTCATCGCCGACCGCCGGCTGGAAGATCGCTTCGCCATCGTGGCGACGGTGGATGCCGGTGAGGGCGTGAGTCCCTTCGACGGCATTCCACTGCTGCGCAGCATGGACACCCTGCGCGAGATGGGACCGATCGATTTCGTGGACATCTGCACGCCCACGGCGACTCACCTGCCTTTGACGCTCCAGGCGCTCGCGGCCGGATATCACGTGGTGTGCGAGAAACCGGTGGCGCTGACGCGCTCGGAAGCGACACAGGTCGCCCGGGCCGCGCACCGGGCCAACCGCATCGTGATGCCCTGCCACCAGCACCGGTTCAATCCAGTGTGGCGCCAGATCGCGCGCTGGCTCGAGGATGACGCGCTGGGGCGCTGGCATTTGGCCGAGCTATCGGTCTATCGGGCGGAAGCCGATCGCGGCGCGTCCAATGCGGAAACGCCGTGGCGCGGCCTGTGGGATCATGCCCGGGGTGGCGTGTTGCTGGACCACGGTACGCACTTCCTGTACAACCTCATGGACCTCGCGGGCCCGCCGGCCGGCGTGCGCGCCTGGACCGGCCAGCTCCGCCACCAGGCGTTTGACGTCGAGGACACGGCCCAGCTGATTCTCGAGTATCCTGGTCGGATAGCCACGGTCTTCCTGAGCTGGGCTGGTCATCAGCGCGAGAACCGCATCCGCATCATCGGCGAGCGGGGCGTGATCGAGTGGCGGGGCGCGGCACTGACCTGCGAGGCCAACGGCGTAGTGGAATCCGTGGACTGCAGCATGCAATCGAACAAGGCGAGTTATACCGGATGGTTCGGCGACCTCTTTGCGGATTTCGCCGGCACGCTCGATTGCCGGGATGGGGACGAGTACCTGGCCGACATCGCCCGGGTAGCCGCAGTGCTGGAAGCGGCCTACGCATCGGCGGCCTCGGGGGGACGCGCGCACACTGTGAGGGTCACCGTATGAGCAGCCGTCTTCGGGCGCTGTTTCTTCTTGCCGGCGCGGCCGGCCTGGGCTGGCTGATGAGCCGCACGGGCCTGGGCCGCCTCGCCGAGGACGCGGCCCGCACCGGCTGGATGCTCATCCCCATCCTCGCCGTCTACGGCCTTTCCTACATCTGCTACGCCTGGGCCTGGCAGCTGATCATGGCGGACGAGCCCACCAGGCCGTCATTCAGCCGGCTGTATGCCATCACCGTCTCGGCCTTCGCGCTGGACTTCGTTACACCGATGGTGAACGTGGGCGGCGAGCCCTTCCGCGTCGCCGCGGCCGCTCCCTGGGTCGGTGTGAGGCGGGCGGTCGGCGGCGTGGTGGTCTACAAGATGCTCCACGCGTTGGCGCTCGCCCTGATCTGGCTGGCGGCACTGCTCCTCGCATTCCTGCTGCTGCCGGGACAGCCGATCGTTATCGCTTCGCTACTCCTCGCCACCCTACTGGTCGTTCTTCTCATCCTCCTGTTGATGACGCTCCACCGGCGGGGCGGCCTCGAGCGGCTCTTTCAGGGGGTGGCGCGCGTTCCCGTCCTGGGACGCCTGAGCGCCAGACTGGAGCCCCACCGCGAAACGCTGAGTATGCTGGACCGGCAGATCGTCGAATTCTACCACCGCGATCCGGGCCGCTTCTATCGCGCGCTCGCCATCGAGTGTCTGGGCCGGCTGGCCTATCTGTTCGAGTACTACCTGATCTTCCGCAGCGTCGAGGTCGACGTTGACCTCCTCCAGATCATCGTCATCGGCGGGCTGGCCTCGCTGATGATGACCGCCACGTTCTTCGTGCCGTTCGAGCTGGGGACCAAGGAGGGATCACACTATCTGTTGTTCGTTCTGCTGGGGCTCGACCCCGCCCTCGGGGTCTACACCGCGGTCGTGAGCCGGGCGCGAGATCTCTGCTGGATCGCGCTGGGGCTCTCCCTAGTGTGGTTCTCGGGCAGCCGAACACCCGTCAAGGAGCCGGCATGACCATCGTCACACACATCGTGGCCACCGCGGTGGGCATCAAGGCGCTGAACCTGCACGGCCGGGATGCGGTGCTCGCCTGGATCTTCGGGCTGGGTCAGGACATCGACCATCTGATCAAGCTGCCGTTCTACCTGCGGGCGGTGGGACTCAAGAACAAGAAAGGCTATTACTGGCGCTCCTCGCTGCAGGAACCGGTGGCTCTGCTCTGGATCCTGCCGATCTGCCTGTTGTTGCAGACCTGGGTCCCCGCGATCTTCTTCGCGATTCACCTCGCCCTGGACTACAGCGTCGGCTACGAGAAGATGCCGCTCTATCCCTACTCGCCGCACATCACGCGCGGGTGGATCACCAAGTTCCCTGACGCGGCGAAGGAAATTGCCGCCCTGGCGGTGCTGGGATGTACGAGTTTGCTCCTGCGATAACTCGCCCGCTCGATTTTCTCTACCGGCCTGCCGCCCGTCTCGTGCGGGAGCGGCTGGGCCTCATGCCGGCCCATGTCTCCTGGGCGTCCTTCGTAGCATCGGCAGCCGCGGCGGTGGTGATTGCCGACCGGCAACTCGTGCCCGGGCTGGGCATCATGGCTCTGGGGCAGTTCTTCGACGGCCTCGATGGTGCCGTGGCCCGGTTCTACGGGCTGGCGTCCGAGAAGGGACGCCGCCTCGATACCGCACTGGACCGCGCATCCGAGAGCGTGATCTTCGTTGCATTCGCGCTGGGTGGCTTCGTTTCCTGGCGACTGGCCGCTCTCGCGATTGTCGCGGTCATGCTCCTCACCACCATCTGCCACCGCACCAAGCTCGATCCGGGGGTCAAGCGCTTCGCCCTCTACTTCGGGCTGTGGTCCCCCTACGCTACCATCTTCTCGATCATCTTCGCGGTAAATCTGACCGGGTTCGTGGCGGGGCTGTTGATCCTGGATTGCCGCTTCCAGATCCAGATGGACACCGTGGGGGGAGATCTCGATACCGTGGCCTCGCGGACAGTGGCGTTCCACCGCGACACTGCCGAGCCGGCCGGTGCCCTTCTCACCCCTGACGAGACAACGGTCCAGAGCGCTTAGACTGCGCCACCGGCTCAGCGCGCCGTTTCCCAGACTCGCCGAATCGCCGCCGCCACGACCGCGGGCTGTTGCTGGTGCATCCGGCTGCCGCTGTTCTCGATCTTTCTCAGCTCGCCGCGGGGGGACCGGGTGGCAAGATCCTGCTGCATGGCGTGCCATTCGGTCTCCAGCCGCTTCGCCTGCGCCGCCGAGACGCCGGTCGCGGCAGGCGGCGGCTCGGCCATGCCATGTTCGAGGACCACCACGGGTTTGTCCGTGTGCCAGGTGAGCCGCTCGCCCGAGGCCAGAACGCCAATCGCGCGTCCCGTGGCAGGATCATGCCACGATCGGCCGAATTGGAAATCGAGCAATGAGGGAGCGATCGCGCCGAATCGCCACATCTGTTCTTCGTGCGCCGAATCCAGAAACACGAACCCCGCCACTCGTGACCGGTACCGCGCAGCGTAGCGGCGCGCCAGAATGCCGCCCAGCGAGTGGCCCACGAGGACCACCGGTGCGGTGCCTGCCGCCAGGGCAACGATGCCGTCCAGATCGTCCGCCATCTGGTCGATGGTTCTCGCCGCGTCACCGGCGGCGGGAGACTCGTAGACACAGAACCTGGTGAACCTGGCGACTTCCTTCTGGAGTGCGGTCCAGTCCCGAGGGATCCGCTGCTGGCGGCCACGACCACGACCGGACCGGTCGCGTTCCCGGCACAGTCCAGCGCGAACTGCCGGCCATGAACGGTCACGACCTACTGTGCGGAGCCGGCGGCCACGGTAATGAACGTGACGCCGAGCGATGACAGGAACGATCGGAGGGGAAGAAACATGCCGGGCGAGGAGATTACCGTCATGCGGGCGGAAAGATCAAGCCGGAGGACTGCGAATTCCGTCCGGGTGGGAGGGTAGCGATTTTCCGGCCATGACGCTTCGCCACCGGCTCCTCGCTGCGCGGCTCGCCTACGTCGCGATTGTTCTGATCGCGACGCTGGCGGAGCTGCATTTTTCGCCCGACCTTCACACCGCCGGAGCGCGCCTTCGCCGGGCCTTCCTTCCCGCAATCGGTTGGAGTGACGCGATCGATGGGCTGCGCAATGTCGCCTTGTTCGCGGGCCTCGGCGTGCTCTGGGTAGTCACCTCGGTGCGGGGACACCTGGGTGACGAGATCCGTCGCGCCACACTGGTCGGGCTGGCATTGAGCGCGACGGTCGAGGGACTGCAGGTCTTTTCGCCGGTGCGAACCGCCAGCATCGCCGATTTGATCACCAACACATTGGGAGCCGCCGCGGGCGCCGTGACCGTCGCCGTCGTAGCGGCCGCCACCCGACAGGCCAAGGGAGCACGGTCCTATCTTGGGGTTCCCGCATTTCTGGTGGGCGGGGCCTACGGCCTCGCGGTCCTCTGCGAAGCGCTCACTCCCCTGATGCGGTCCGAACCGATGCCGGCGGCCGACGGTGGACCGCTGGCCCGGCTGCAGACCGCCTGGTCGGCAGCGCTGCCGTTGTCGCCCGGACAGATTCCGCTGAGCGACCCGCTGCTCTTTGCTCCGGCCGGCTTCCTCGCCGTCATGCTGTTTGCCGAACGCGGAAAGAGCGCACGTTGGATGTGGGCAGCGGTCGCGGCGGGCGGCGCGGTGCTCGCCTTCGCGGCCGAGCTGGGGCACGGCGGGTTCGGGCTGTCGGTCCGTTGGGAAGCCGCCGCGACCAACGCGGTGGCGTTCATCCTCGGCGCGTGGGCGGCGCACCGGTGGCTCGCCCGGCTGACGCAGCATCTGCGGGGAGCGGCGCGCGCCCGCGCGGCGATCGCAGCCTATGTGATTCTGCTCTTTCTCTGGGGCTGGCGACCGTTTCTACCGGAGCTGGACTCGCGCTTCATCGTCGCCCAAATCCGCCTCGAGCGATTCCTGCCACTGCTCTCGCTCAGCGGGCGCGCCGACGTCTTCAGCGCAGTCCACGTCGCCCAGGCATTTCTCCTCTTCGTCCCTCTGGGCGCGTTATTGGCCGTCTGGCCGGCACGATTGCATGGGCGCTGGTCGCATCTGTGGCCCGCGGTCTGGACCGCGGCGGCCATCGAGGTCGGCCACCTCTTCGTAATGAATCGGTTCTTCGACATCACCAACGCGCTGGTCGGCATCGCCGGCGCTGGGGTCGCCTGGCTGGTGGTGCGAAGGAGCGGGTATGCGCCGTACGGAGAATCGTTTCCGAGAGTGAGCAGTGAGCGGTAAGCGGAGCTAACGAATCAGCACGTAGATTCCGCTCACCGCGCACCGCTTACCGCTCACCTCCTGGGAATCCCCAGTCCACGAGATTCTTCACCAGGGGCTGGGGCACGGTCTCCAGCGTGTTGGTGTCGCCCATGAAGAAGATCTTCGCCGGGCTCCCCTCGACGACCCCCATGATCACCTCGCCGCCGGGCAGCCATCCCAAGCGGCGCACGTTGGGGTAGGAGCCCGCGGCAAGCGTGGACCCGACCATGTAGCGCAGCGAGCCCACACCGGCAGTAATGGCATGGGGTGCGAACTCGAACACCACGGTATCGCGAGTGATTCCGGTCAGCGGAATGCCCAGCGCGTCAGCCAGCCGGTCGGCTTGGCCCTCCCGAAGGAACTCCCCCAAAAGAATCAGTGTGCGCGGACCGGCAACGAACGCCTGGTACGCGTCGATGTCCGCGGCCGAATAGGAACCGAAACTGCCGGCGCGGATCACGACGGAATAGCCCAGCAGTTTTTCACGATTGAGGGCGTCACCCCGTCCCAGCTCATCGACTTTGTACCCCCGGCTCCGGAGATATCCGACGAGTGCCAGGCCCTGGTGCCGAGCATTGCCGTCGAATGGTGGGACCTGTGGGAACCACCAGACGCCGCCGTCGTGCGACGCGTCAACCAGAATCGACGCGCCGTTTCCGTCTACGCAGGCCGCACCGCACTGAGATTGGGACGCGACCGGCGGGTCGGTGATGACGGTCGGGTCCCCATCACAACCCTGGAGCCCGATCAGGGCGGCCAGTGCAGCCAACGAAAGACGGCTCAGCCGACGCATAACGGCTCCGGTGAAGTTGCCAACGCTACTATGGGTCCGGCCGGTCAAGCAGGAGTCAAGTAATGGTTTCTGCGCACTGCGCACCGCGTTTCTGCGCACTACTTATACTTCTTCCGTGCACCCCTCTACGCCAGCAGTCCTGGCAATCCTTACCGTCTTGGCCCCGCGCGCGACATCGGCGCAGGGGCGCGACGATGGCCAATGGACCATGCCGGGCAAGGACTACGCGAGCACCCGTTACAGCGCTCTGGCGCAGATTACGCCGGCCAATGCCTCGAGCCTCAAGCCGGTCTGGACCTTTTCGACCGGGGTGCTCGGCGGACACGAAGGCCAGCCGCTGGTCGTCAACCGCACGATGTACGTGGTCACTCCCTATCCCAACGTCCTCTACGCCTTCGATCTCACCCGCGAGGGCTACCCGCTCAAATGGAAGTATCGTCCCGATCCCAATCCGGCCTCCGTCGGTGTCGCCTGTTGCGACGCGATCAATCGCGGGGCGGCGTATGCCGAGGGCAAGGTCGTCTACAACCTGCTGGACGGCCACACCGTGGCGGTCGATGCGGAAACCGGGAAAGAACTCTGGAAGACCAGGGTGGCGGACATCGGCGAGGGAGAGACCACTCCCATGGCCCCTCTGATCGCCAAGGGCAAGGTGTTCGTCGGGCCCTCCGGTGGCGAGTTCGGGATCCACGGCTGGGTGAAGGCACTCGACCTGGCGAGTGGAAAGATCGTGTGGACCGCGTACAACGCCGGCCCGGACAGCATCGTTCTCGCCAGGGCCGGGACCTTCAAGCCTTACTACGAGAAAGGGACGAATCTCTCTCTGGAGAGTTGGACGCCGGGTAGCTGGGAAAACGGCGGCGTGCCGGTCTGGGGCTGGCTCTCGTATGACCCCGCCCTCGACCTGATCTACTTCGGCACTGGGAACCCCTCGCCCTACAACACCGAGCAGCGAGCGGGCGACAACAAGTGGTCGACCAGCGTGCTCGCCCGGCGGCCGGACGATGGCTCCCTGGTATGGGCCTACCAGTTCACGCCGCACGACAACTGGGATTACGATGCGAACGCCGAAATGATCCTGGCCGACCTCACCATCGCGGGGCGGCAGCGCCGCACGCTGGTGCACTTCGACAAGAACGGGTTCGCCTATACCATCGACCGGGCCACCGGCCAGGTGTTGGTAGCCGAGCCGTTCGTCCACCTGAATTGGGCCAAGGGTGTCGACCTCGCGACCGGTCGGCCCATCCTTGACTCCACCCGTCTCACCGGCGCCTCGAAGGGCAACACTCAGAACATCTGTCCCAGCCTGGAAGGCGGAAAGAGCCCGGTGTCGGCCGCATCCTATTCTTCCCGCACCGGGCTCTTCTACGTCTCGACCAACAACCTGTGCATGGACTTCGCCGCGACTCCGGCGGCGCGGATCGCGGCCACGCCGTTCATCGGCGCGGCGACTCCCTACCAGCCGGGCCCCGGCGGCTATATGGGGGCGTTCATCGCCTGGGACGCCGCCAAGGGGCGAAAGATCTGGGAAATCAGGGAACAATTCCCGGTCTGGAGCGGAAGCGTGGTAACCGCGGGCGACGTGGTCTTCTACGGGACACTCGACGGCTGGTTCAAGGCGGCGGATGCGCGCTCGGGCAAACCCCTCTGGAAGTTCAAGGTCGGCTCCGGCGTGGTCGGCTGCCCCATCACCTACCTCGGGCCGGATGGCCGGCAATACGTCGCCATCTACGCCGGCATCGGCGGCGACTGGTTCCTGCTGGCGGGCGATGTTCGCTCGGACGATCCCGCGGACGTACGACCGCCCGCCGATTTCGCCGCGGAACTGGGGCGGCACACCAGCCAGGGTGGCATGGTATGGGTGTTCGGATTGTGAGTCGTGCTATGAGAGTCGCGAATGGTAGGTGGTGCGTGGTGCGCCGTGCGTGGCTCACGAACCGTGCGTGGTACGTGGTGCGTGGTGCGTGGCTCACGAAAGGTGCGTGGTACGTGGTGCGTGGTGCGTGGTGGATCACCCTCCTCGCGAGCAGCGCTGCCTGTCGTCGAGCGGATGATGCCGCGCTGCCGCCATCCATTGCCTATGAGCTGCACGTGAACGCGGGAGGCGTCAAGCCGGCGGGCGGAAGGCTGGACAATCCGTTCAAGAACAACGCCCAGATGGCAAAGGACGGGGAACAACTCTTCAGCTCCATGAACTGCGATGGCTGTCATGGGGGTGGCGCCCTCGGCTGGGTGGGTCCCAGCCTGGTGGACGGCCGCTGGCGCTACGGCGGGGCCGACGGCGAGATCTTCCACTCGATTTTTTACGGCCGCCAGCGCGGAATGCCGGCTTATGGAGGAATACTCCCGGCCGACGCCATCTGGAAAATCGTCAGCTACCTGCGGGCGCAGCCGGTGCCGAAGAACGTGCCGACGCAAACTTGGTGAGTGGTACGTCGTGAGTGGTGCGTGGAGTCGCTCCTACTCTCGCTCACCCACCACTTACCACGCACCACGCACCGCTAGCTGGCCAGCTCGCTCTGCAAGAACTGGAGCACACCAACTTCTTCCCGGCGGAGAGCGGCGCTCACCCGGCTGGTTCGCCCTGGCGCCTTAGGGGCGGGCGGAGGGGGAACCGCCACGCCGCGGTGGTAGGCCTCGATGATGGCGGGATGCACATAGTACTTGCGGCAGACTGCGCGGGTATTGCGCAACCGCGCCGCCACCTGGTCGAGCGCCCGGTTCACGTTCATCCGGGCCGTACGCTCACTGGCGGCGGGTCCCAGCTCGCGCAGCGCGCGGGCCGCGATCATGGTACCGCTCCAGGTCCTGAAGTCCTTGGCGGTCACGTCGAGCCCGGTCACCTCGCGCAGGTAGGCGTTGACGTCGTCGGAGTCGATGCTCTGCCGCTTGCCGTTGCCGTCCACGTACTTGAAGAGCTGCTGGCCCGGTAAGTCCTGGAGTTGGCGGACGATGCCGGCCAGTTGCCGGTCGGTGATCGCTATCGAGTGCTGAATGCCGCTCTTTCCCCGGAACTCGAAGCGCACGGTGTGCCCCGTGACTTCCACGTGACGGCGCCGGAGGGTGGTGAGCCCGTAGGACTTGTTGGCCTTGATGTACTCGTCGTTGCCCACGCGGATGAGCGTCTTGTCGAGCAGGCGGACCAGGGTCGCCAGCAGCTTCCGTCGCGGCAGGCCCGGTTGCGCCAGGTCGCGCTCGATCTGATCGCGAAGCTCCGGCAAGGCCTCGCTGAAGACGAGCATCCGGCCGAACTTCGACTGATCCCGCATCGTACGGAAGCGCGCGTGGTAGCGGTACTGCTTCCTGCCTTTGGCGTCGCGCGCGGTTGCCTGGATGTGCCCGCTGGGATCGGGGCAGATCCACACGTCGGTCCAGGCCGGGGGAATGGCGAGGGAGCCGATCCGGCGGCGTTCCTGCCGATCGGCGATCAACCTGCCGTCGGCGGTGTGGTAGGTGAATCCCGTTCCCGAACGACTCCGCGAGATGCCCGGGTCGCTGTCGGTCACGTAGGTGAGGCCGGCGGCGACCGCGGCGCGTGCGGCCTCCTCGTTTCGGTCAATCCGGATATCCAGCGGTGTATCCGCCGGCTCGTCGGCCGACTCGTCGAAGGTGGCCCGAGCTTTCGGGGTGAATGGGGGAGTGGATCGAGCTCGCATGACGGCCCCATTCTGCATCGCGGAGAGCCGCGCCGCTACAACGCTTCAAGTCCGCTACCCGAAATTGTCACAGACCAATCCAATACGCGATCTTCACCGCCAGTACGTTCCGGCCCGTGGCGGAGAAGGTGTTTCCCAGATCATGCAGAGCATCCAGGGTTCCCAGGTTGGCTTCGTCGTTCCGGTTCTGCTGCCAGACCAGGTAGAGGGTTGATCCGGGCCGGAACTCCCACCGGAGCACCGCATTGGTCCGCAGCGAGACCACCCGATGGTCCGGATCGTCGAAGGAGAAATCGAAGACCCCGTCGCGATTGACGTCCACCCGCGCCAGGCCTTGCCCTCTGGTCAACCGGTCGGCCCCCAAGACATCGAACCGGTCGGCGTAGCGATCGGCGTGCGGGCTGGAGACGAACTTGATGTTCTCGAAGCGCCGGGCCGAGACGAACGGCTGAGCGTAGAACTGGAAGGTGAGTCTGGGAGTCACGGAGACATCGGTGCGGAGCGTGAGGGAAACTTCCCGCCGATTCATCCTGCCGAAGACATAGTACGGCGAGGCGGCCACAGTCCTGGTCGTGAGGTATTGCCGGTCCTCGAGACTCCATTGCGTGCGGGCCCCGATACTGAGCGCCACCGGACCCGGCGGTCGCCAGCGGAGGCCGGGATTCAGGGTCAGCTCCTTCTTCCCGCTCTCGTCCTCGATGGTCGACTGGACCGTGAAGGTACCGAGGAGCTCCTTGGTCGAATCCGAGCTGAAGTTGGGATTGATGTGCCAGTGCGCCGGGACGATCAGTGACGGGCCTCCCCGCAGGGCTCGGATGTCGATGTGGGCCGGCTCCCATGCGATCTGGGTGCTGGCCCGCCAGTAGTTGAGGAACTGGGCTGTGACGACGGTCTGGAGTGTCGTCGTGCCGAGCTCGCCGCCGTAGGTCGTAGAACCGTCGAGGCTCCAGGTCCAGTCGAAGCGCCGGAAGAAGGTCCCCGGCTTGAGCCAGCGGTAGGTTGCCTGCACCTGGCCCTCGTGCGCGTCGGCCCGACGCATAAACCCGATGTCATTGGCCTCGAAGCCCGGGCTCCGGGTGGCAAACCGGGCTTCCCAGATCAGTGGCCCGGCGACCTTGCCGAGTTTTGCCTGAGCGGAAAGTCCGGTGAGTGAAGTCCGCGTGGAGTCGAGAACGGCGTAGGTCTGATCGGGCCGCTGAAAGTTATGCGTGAGGTTGAGTTGGGTCTGGAGGATCGCATTCCTCGATCCATCCACCCTCGATCCCATGACCGCACCCTGGAACTCATAGGTGTCGTGGCCGAAGCGGGCGCGGTAATCCCCTCCGCCGGCGAACCCCGTTCGGTGCATCACGTCGAATGCGGCGTCGTCCAGCCTTCGCCCGACTCCGGTGGCCACCACGCCATACACCACGCGACCCTGGTGGGTCACGCGGCGTGCCCGCACCACGGTGTAACTGGTAAACGGTTCGATGCCCACCCGTCCGATCTCGCCGCCCGCCGGATTCAGCAGCCTGGCCTGCTCCTTCGAGGTCAGTGCCTGGGCGATGCCCAGCGACCAGCCCCGCCCGATCTGCCCGCTGATCTTGGCCGCCCCGAGGATGGTGGTCTCCAGCGGGGAGTCGAGAAATCCCGTCGGCGAGATCGCCGTAAGCTGCGGCTCGCGCCCTATGCGCCGAGTATATACCAGTCCCTCATCACCGAAGAACGGGTTGTTCGAGAGCGGAAAGCGGAAGATGTCGGTCCCCTCCACGAAGAAGGGACGTTTCTCGGGAAAAAACGACTCGAAGCCCGTGAGGTTGACCACCGCCGGGTCGGCCTCGACTTGCCCGAAGTCCGGCGTGATGGTCAGATCCATGGTCAGCCCACTGGTGAGTCCCACCTTGAGGTCGCCGCCGGTCCGGACGGTCGATCGCGAAGGATCATAGGCTCCCGCGATTCCCGGCTCGAAGCTGCGGCTGGCACCGCTGTAGGGAAGGAATTCCAGCCGGCGGGGCGCGGGGATGCCCTTGAGCCCGCTCAAGTCGGCGTATCGCGACACCTCGCCCGCCTGCTCTCGGGGGAAGAAGGGCCAGTTATCCTCTTCGTTCTTCCGGTTGATGAAGCGGCGGACGCGGAGCCCGAACGCCAGCGAGTCCCGTTTGGGAAACCGGAGCTGAGAAAACGGGATGCGCAGCTCGGCGGTCCAGCCGAGTGAGTCCACTTGGGTGGCCCAATCGTAAACCGGATCCCAGGAATCGTCTCGCCGCTGGCCATCGTCGTAGACGAACACGTCTCCGCGGGCGCCGGAGGGATTGACGCTGAAGCCGAAGGCCGTCCGGCGGTCGTGGTAGGAGTCGATGAAGAGGTCGACGTAGTCGGCCGAGACCGGTTGGTCCCGGCGCACCAACCGGCCGACGATCCGGGAGGGCTCGCGGTCGAACGCCCTGATCCCGATGTAAAGATCCCGGTCGCTATAGACGAAACGCACCTCGGTGCGCTCGGTCGCGGGGGCGCCTTCGTCGGGATTCCGCTGCCGGAAGTCCGTGAGCGGCGTGGTGGTTTGCCAAGCCCGGTCGTCCAGCCGGCCGTCGATGACGGGGAGCGCGTCGCGCGCGCGGACGGCGTAGGCCGCCTCGGGAGCCACGTCGTTTCCGGATCCGGATAGCCGAACGGGACGGGCTTCTTGCGCCTGAACAGTCGGGATGGCGAAGGCTACCGCGGCTGCGAGAAGCAACGAGACACGCATGGCACTTCCTTATGAACTGGGTGAATCAGATCGCGGCGGAAAAGGTACGGCGGCCGAAATGATTCCACGAGTGGCGCCGGCACCGGCGGTGAGGCCGGTGGCCCCGTGTTACCCAAAGCGACCGCAGCAAGCCCTGGCGGAATTGTCTGAACTCGGAATGCTCATACCCCTTGACGGCGGGCGGCCCGCCGGTCTCTTAGGGCATGGCACCTGTCGCCCGCTTTGCTAAAGAAACCTTTCTGATCGCCGACGCCTGCCTCACCCAGGGCTGGTACGCGGCCCGCATCACCAAGAACGAGCCCACGCCGGCCGCCGAGTGGCGCTTCTTCGTGGGCAGCGAAGTCGCGCGGACCGCCCACGACGCACTCGGCGACGGCCCGATTCTCCCCGCGGGGCCGCTGCAGCGGGCGCAGACCGCCACCGCGCAGGAGATCGCGGCCGGCACGCCGCTCATCTACGAGGCCACCTTCGCGACCAGGCATTTCCTGGCCCGGGCTGACGCCATCCGCCGACACGGAAACGGCTGGGACGTGATCGAGATCGAGTCGGGCAAGCTTCCGGCCGACGGCAACCCTGCGAGCGTTAAGCCGGAGTACATCGACGATATTGCCTATACCACCTTCGTGGCGACGCAAACCGGCCTAACGGTCTCCCGCGCGCTCCTCATGCTGGTACGCGAGGACTATCGGCGCGGCCAGCCGGCGAGCGCGCTCCTGGGGGAGATCGACGTTTCGGACCGGGTCTTTGCGCGCGTGGCGGAGTTCACCGCCAAGGGGCCCAGGGTGGCGGCCGCACTGGCCGACGAGGAACGACCCGATCCCGACCTCATCCCTGCATGCCGGAAGTGCGAGTTCTACCAGGAGTACTGCATGGGGAAGAAGATCGGCACCTACGACCCGATCATTCTCCTGCCCGATCTCCGGGGCAAGCGCTTCGAACAGCTCCGCTCCTACGAGCGGATCGGGGCGCTGCCGCCCGACGCCGACTTGACCGACGCACAGCGGCGGGTGGCCACCGCG
This sequence comes from Gemmatimonadota bacterium, assembly GCA_016209985.1. GTDB lineage: Bacteria > Gemmatimonadota > Gemmatimonadetes > Gemmatimonadales > GWC2-71-9 > SHZT01. The sequence goes on from JACQVB010000033.1 coordinate 16,329, forward strand.
TTCCGGCGCGGCCCCATCGTCGAGCCCGGCATCACCCAGCTTGACGAGGTCCAATGGCCGGCCTATTACCTAGACTTCGAGGGCGTGGACCCCGCCATCCCTTGGTTCGAGGGGGACGAGCCCTACGAGCAGATTCCCTTCCAGTTTTCGCTCCACGGGTGCGACGCGCCGGGCCGGATCATCGCCCACCACGCCTACATCGCCCCGACCGAGGGGGACTGGCGGCGAGAACTGGCCATCACTCTGATCAAGGGCCTCGGCAGCTCCGGCTCGATCCTCATGTACACGCCCTACGAGCTGCGCATGATCCACTATCTCGCGAAGACGGTGCCGGATCTGGGCGAGCTGCTCATCGGATTGGGCGAGCGGCTGTTCGACCTCGAGCCCATCTTCCACCACGGCTACTACCATCCCGGCTTCCGCGGCGGCACCTCCATCAAGGAGACGCTGCCCGCGCTGGTGGCCGAGCTGGACTACAAGAAGCTGGCGGTGCAAAACGGGGGCGATGCGTCCGCACTGTTCGCACTGACCCGGGCGGGGCAGTACCCCCGCGAGGACTGGGACCAGCACCGCACGGAGCTGCTGGAGTACTGCGGCCTCGATACGTTGGCGATGGTGCGGCTGCACGCCGAGCTGGTGAAGATCAGGGCCGGCGTGCTGTAACCTCTCCCCTTCCTCTCCCCTGTCCCCTCTCCCTGACGGGAGAGGGGGACTTAACTCGCTGATCAGGCGCCGCAGGTTCTCTTCGGTTGCATCCTCGTTGGCCAAGCGAATCACCCGGAATCCAGGCGGCGTAAGAATTCGGCGCGCTCCTTTGTCTCGAGTGATTTGCGCGCGTTTGGAGTGGACCCCGCCCTCAAGCTCGATCACCAGCTTCAGAGCCGGACAATAGAAGTCCACGACGAGGCCGGCGCCTCTCCCCTGTCCCCTCTCCCCTACGGGAGAGGGGGACCTAACTCGCTGATCAGTCTCCTCAGGCTTTCTTCGGTTGCGTCCTCGTTGGCGAGGCGAATCACCCGAAATCCCAGACCGCGTAAGAATTCGGCGCGCTCCTTGTCTCGAGTGATTTGCGCGCGTTTGGAGTGGACCCCGCCCTCGAGCTCGATCACCAGCTTCAGAGCCGGACAATGGAAGTCCACGACGAGGCCGGCGATCGGATGTTGCCGGCGGAATTCGAGGCCGAAGAGTTGTTTGCGGCGCACGACCGCCCACACTGCGGCTTCAGTCGCCGTTTGCCGGTGGCGTAACCCCCGCGCAAAGTTGGTGGCGGTAGCCGGTTCTTGTCTCTTCCGCACGAGTGAGGCTAGCTCACCCATGCCATCCCACCACCACCAACGCGTCGCATAAGCGTGTCCAGGAAGTGCGGTCTTATGAGACCGAAACACAGGGCGGCGGCCCTCTCGTCCCTGTTGCAGGCTCGCTCGTAGATTGGTTGGAATACGGTGCCCGTCCAGTCGCTTCCAGGAATCAGCTCGATGTATGCACCTCGCCACTCGTTATTCGGCGCGTCAGTTCGTCACGAATGGCGTCTAGTTCTTTTGTGGTGAGTCGGGAAATCCAACGCTCGTAGTCGGCGCGGTGTGGGATCCACGTCACTTCTTTGCCGGTGTCCACTGCGATGAGCATGAGCACTCCTGGGGGCCGCGATGCGTCTCTAACCTGATCCACCGCCGCATTTCACGCAACAACGTCCCGCAGTCAATCACAGCGCAGGCCGGTGCGCATCACCGCCAAATGTCGTGCGGCGCTGCTACCGCTCTTTGTTCGCCTCCGCGGCATCCAGTCGCTTCATCAACATGCTCACAAAGCCAAGACGCTCCAACGCTTCTGAAGCCTGCAGGTTCGCTAATTCGTGCGTCAAGCTGTTTCGGAGCCAGGCCATCGCACCCTGAGCGAGGAACTGGAAGCCCCGTTGCTCGTCTCGTTTGGTGGGCGTCGTGCCATCGTTGAGCCTGATAATCAGGTCCTTTGGCGAGAAAGCCTTGCCCATCAGGTCAACACCGTACGGTGCCTCCTCGCCTGGACGAAGCCGAGACGCGACCATTTCTCGAACGCGGACCTCGAAGACCGTAAGGGCCTTTCGCACGGCATCTGCATAGTGCTCGTCCGCGAATAGCTTCTCAACGTGTTGCCGGATGTCGGCGTGCAACTCGAGAAGGTGCAAACCCAACGTTGTGGAGCTCTGCCTCAGGCCTAACCTGGGCGGACGCGGCGAGAGCGCACTCGGCGGTGTGGATACTTCTGCCGCAGCGCGCCTCCAATCCTCGTCCAGCTTCTCGGTGCGCTGGAGGTATGCCTCAAGCGTGGTCACGCCCTCAAGGCGCAGGATGTCGTCGGAAAGGGTGAAGTCCGTGATCTGCCCGTCGGGCCCTGAACCAAAGCCTCCAAGGAGCCTGGGGGCGTAGGCCAACCACATCATCGTGCGTTGCGTCTCGACGTCCGACAAACTGAGCGCCTTCTGAACTTCCGCGGCTGAAACCCGGGCCTCTGCGTCGGCTTCAAGGTAGCGACCTACCAGATACAGAATCGCCGATGCGACGTGTTCGATGTCGCGCTCCGCGTGCTCCAAGAGCGGAAGCGCCTGGATGCGAAGCTGGCAGGTCGCGTCTGGACTGCCCTTGCTGCCGGCTACGATCAGGTCAGGACCAATCTCTTGCGCCAGATCGAAAAGGTCTCCGTCCCGGCGAATCTCCTTCCGCACGACCCGCGACTTGGGCCACTGCCCCGTTTCCCTAAAGCCATCGTACACAAACTGGAGGAGCTTCCGGTGGACAGGACTCAGAGCACCCGGCGTGATCGGCATGGCAGTAAGATCGCAGGATTTCAGCCTGTGTGGGCGGAGGACCTCACTGTTCGAACGCCAGCGCCAAGGTGCGCCGTCACGCACCTCCTCCCTGCTTACACCCGCAGGAAGCGTGACCGGATGGCGGTGTACTCCACCAACGTCTTATAGAACGCGAACAGCTCTTGGTACGTCCTGAACTCGTAGCGTTCTTGGAATTCCTTGAAGGGCGCGGTCGCTACCCACTTGGCGAACTTGTCTCTGTTGTGAGCCGGACACACGACGAAGAAGCGAGCCTCAAATCCAACTAAGTGGTCTCGTTCACAAGTGCAGTGACGTATTGTTCTGATTGCCATTGAGCGGGGACGGGCATAACTTTGGACTCATTCTCTCGGTGGAGGAGTCCATGCCTCGGCAAAGTCCCTACACCATCCTGCTGTCGGATGAAGAGCGCCAGGCCCTCGCCACCGCCGCGGCCAGATATACGGCACCGTATTTCGAGGTTGTCCGGGCGAAAATCGTGTTGTATGCCGCCGAGGGACTGGAGAACCAGGAGATCGCGGCTCGGCTGGATCTCCCGCGGCAGGTCGTAAGCAAGTGGCGAAAGCGCTTCTACCAGAAGCGACTGCCCGGGCTGGTGGACGACGCGCGCTCCGGGCGGCCGCCCGGTTTTTCCCCCTCGCGTCGTCGTCGCCGTCAAAGCACTCGCGTGTGAATTGCCCAAGCAGCGCGGCCTGCCGCTGTCGCGCTACAGCACGCGCGACCTCGCGGACCTCGTGGTGGAGCAAGGCATCACCGGATCCATCAGCGGCACCACGGTCTGGCGCTGGCTCACGCGCGACGCCATTCGGCCGTGGACCTTTCGCCGTTGGATATTCCCACGAGATCCCGAGTTCACAGTCAAAGCCGGTCGGGTGCTGGATCTCTATCACCGGCACTGGCAAGGCGTGCCGTTGCGGCCAGACGAGTGTGTCCTCAGCGCCGATGAGAAGCCCGGCATTCAGGCGCGGGCCCGCACCCATGCCACCGCGGCCCCAGCGCCTGGCACCGTGACCCGGGTGGAACATGAGTACGCCCGCGCCGGCGCCCTCGTCTACCTGGCGGCGTGGGACGTCCATCGCGCGAAGGTCTTCGGTCGATGCGAGCCGACCAGTGGCATCGCGCCCTTCGACGCGCTCGTGGCCCAAGTGATGCAGCATGCGCCCTATGCCTCCGCTCGCCGGGTGTTCTGGATCGTGGATAATGGCTCGTCTCACCGCGGGCCTGCTGCCGCCGAGCGGCTCGCCACCCGCTGGCCTAACCTCACCCTCGTCCATCTCCCCATTCACGCGAGCTGGTTGAATCAGATCGAGATTGTCTTCTCGATTCTCCAGCGCAAAGTGCTGCGACCGAATGCGTTCGCCTCGCTCTTTGAGCTGGAGGACTCGATCCTGTCCTTCCAGGACCGGTACCAAGCGCACGCGAAACCATTCGACTGGAAGTACACTCGGCAGGATCTCGCTCGGCTGCTCGCGCGCATCACGTCGGAGCAATTGACGCTGAAGATCCCCGCCTGAATACGTCATCGAACTTCAGAACAACAGGACTAAGTTTGTAGAGACAATGCAAAGCCTCACGCATCGTGCCGCCGTCCTCCACCTCGAAGAGGAAGAACGGAGGACCGGGCTTGTACCAGATGGCGTCCACCCTCGCTATCTCGGGAGCGGTAGTGAGGATCGGCGGGACAGACCCAAGAGTTGCGATCTCGGACAACTTCCTGCCAAAGGCGGTACGTGAAGGATCTGGGACGTATGTCTTCGCCGCCGCCTGCGGGTTCCAGGTGGACCCCTGTCGGCCCGCCAGGGGCCAGGACAAGGGCAAGGTGGAGCGCCAGGTGCGGACAGAGCGGAGCGCGTTCGCCGATTTGTTGGGTCGGGACTGGCCCCACTGGGCGGCGCTGCATGAGCGGGCCACCGAGCTCCACGCGCGGCGGCAGTGTCCGGTGACCGGCACCCACGTCGCGGCGGCGTTCGCTGAGGAGCGGCGGGCGCTGCAGCCGGTGCCCGCGCTCGAGGAGCCGTTCGATATCGTCGTGGCCCGGCGCGTGGCGCGGGACTGTCTGGTGGGGTTCGAAGGCCGGCGCTACAGCGTGCCCTTCCCTGGGTGGGCCACACCGTGGAGGTCCTCGGGACGGCGCCATCCGACGAATGTGGTCCATACATCGTGGCGAGCGGGCAATGCACAGGATTCCGTACCCCAGAACCAAGACGCGCGAGACCGAGGCGGACCCAGGGACACGCCAAGACAGTGTGTATACCCGATCGGGCGTGGGGAGACGGAACGGCCAGCATCCTCCATGACTCAACCGTTTGTTAGGCGGCTGGGCGAGAGCTCCTGCTCTGGTCAAGGTAGTTCGGGTGCCCTAACACTCGAAGGAAGCGCCGAAACGACCGGGAATTCAAAGCCATTTGATCAGGATCGGTGTAGTTCAGGATTTGCATGGCGTCGGCTGTCTTACTGTAGGCCGCCCCACGCGCTGCTCGACTGAGGATCTGAAACCCATCTACAGAGTCCGCCTTGTCCCACTCGATCGACTGCACTTGTCGCTTGGATAATCTGAATCGCTTCCGCATTCTCTTGAACGCTGCGGGATCTGAGATCAACCAATTCTCGTATCGTCGGTTCTTGATGACGACAGCGAGAGCGGGAACGCCGCAGTTAATAGCGATCGGGCACAGCGCGTTAAGAAATGCTGCTGCGACGGCGC